>CAZUBB010000252.1:0-5326 GCA_964618485.1 uncultured Pirellulales bacterium | reverse complement strand
CTGGCCGCGTTTGCGACCACCGTGCCGGTCGTGCGTTCGCTCGGTCCGCTAGGTCCTGGCCGGGGCGTGATGCATGTCACGATGATCGCCGAAGGGGATGGCGGCGAGGCGGAGTTTACGGAGCAGGCTCTCACGGAGAGCGCGCCGACGGACGCGCCGCCGGAGCCCTTTCCGGTGGAGTCGCCGCCGGTTGCGCCGGAACCGGAGGTGGCGGAACCAACGGTCCTTGAGCCGGAACCCGTTGCCGAGCAGCCCGCCACGCTTCCCGTGGCCGAGGCGGCGCCTGCGTTTCCGCCGGTCGCGGAGCCGATGGAAACGCCGTTTGACGATGTTCCGGCGCCTCCGGAGCCGATCGCCGAATCGGGCTTCACGCCGGTGCAATCACCGGAACCGGTTTTGGGACCAGCCGATGACGGCGAAACGTCGCTGGTCGACGTGACGGCGCCGGCGATTGCCGCGGCGGTCGCCAACGCGTCGATCACCGGCGCGGCTTCCTTGCCGCACGAGTATGAGTGGCGCCGGTCGACGAATAAGTCCGCGATCGTAGCCGCTGGCGGTGGCTCCGCGGACACGGAAGCGGCTGTGGCCGCGGCGCTCGCCTGGCTGGCTGCGGCGCAAAGCCGCGACGGTCGCTGGGACGCCGACGCACATGGCGCTGGACGGAGCGGGCAAGACCCGACGCGGGCCGGGGCGGGGATCGAAGCCGACACTGGCGTGACGGCGCTGGCGCTGCTCACGTTTCTCGCCGCGGGACACACGCACCAGGAAGGGGACTACCAGGAAACGGTCCGCCGCGGATTGCATTTTCTCATGAGCTCGCAGGCGGAGAACGGCAATCTCGCCGGCCGCGCGGATGTCTTCGCAGGCATGTATTGCCACGGCATGTCGGGCGTCGCGCTGGCCGAGGCATACGGCATGACGGCGGACAAAGCGTTGAAGCGCCCCGTCGAACGCGCCGTGATGTACACGCTCGCCGCGCAACATCCTCGGACGGGCGGCTGGCGCTATCGGCCCGGCGACCTGGGGGATACGAGCCAACTCGGCTGGCAATTGATGCTCCTACGGAGCGCACGCATCGCAGGGCTCGACGTGCCGGAGGACGCATTTACGGGGGCGGGAGTCTTTCTGCGCCACGTCAGCGCCGGGCAGCATGGCGGGCTGGCGTCGTATCGGTTCAACGAGCAGATCAGCAGCCCGATGACCGCCGAGGCGCTCGCCTGCCGGCAATTCCTGGGGCTCGCGGCGGATAGCCCCACATCACGCGAGGCGGGCGAGCGGCTCCTGTCTGAGCTGCCCGGCGTGAACGGTGACAACTACTATTACTGGTACTACGGCACGCTCGCCATGCACCAACTCGGTGGCGATTATTGGGAGTCGTGGAACCGGGCACTTCAAAATCGTCTGCTAAGCACGCAGACCCCCAGCGGCCCGTATGCCGGAAGCTGGAACCCCGACAACGTCTGGGGGGGCTATGGGGGTCGTATTTACAGCACGGCCTTGGCGACCTTGAGCCTCGAGGTTTACTACCGGTACCTGCCGATGGTAAACGAAACCGCGGCGAAATCACGGCATTTGAAGTGACTTGCGATACAAGCCGGTGGCGCCTTCGCGGGAGAGAAACCGCGGCATTCATGTTCCGATTCGAAGATGAATCGACGTCCTCTCTCCGTCGCTAGCGTGACAAGCTTGTAGAGGTCCGTGCTGCGGAACTGGCGGCGGTTCGTTTCTTGTTCTGAATTTCGAAGGTGAGCGCATGGCGCAGTTTGTCTTCGGCATGAACCAGTCCCTGGACGGCTACGTCGACCACTTGGAAATGCGGACCGGTCCCGCGCTCTTTCGTCACTGGATCGAGCACGTCCGCGATCTGACCGGCAGTGTGTACGGTCGCCGCGTGTACGAGCTCATGCAATATTGGGACGACGACCGCCCCGAATGGAATGCGGATCAACAAGAGTTCGCGGCGGCGTGGCGGAAGCAACCCAAGTGGGTTGTGTCGCGGTCGTTGAAGTCGGTCGGCCCCAATGCCACGCTTGTGTCGGATGAAATTGAGGCGGTAATGCGCGACCTGAAGGCTCGGCTCGTTGGCGAGATTGCGGTTTCCGGACCGGAGCTGGCACAAAGCCTCACCGACCTTGGTCTCGTTGACGAGTATCGACTTTACTTCCACCCGGTCGTGCTGGGCCGCGGCAAGCCATTCTTTGCCGGCCCACGGCCGCCGCTCCGCTTCGTTTCCGCCGATTCCCTGGGCGATGAAACGATTCGGCTGACGTATGTCCCAGCCTGATCTGGCTGGGGGAGCAGCGGACCTCGCATCGCACGCAATTCCAACGAGGAATCCCGCCGCGGCAGACCCGCTAGGCGACCTCCTACTTCCACGGTACACTCTCCGTTTACGCCCGTCGCACAACGACGGGCATTTTGCGTTTCTGCGGGAAGCCCAAGACGCATATGGACAACGCCCCTTCCGTCCCCGGCAGTGGGACGCCCGGCAATCTGGCCGACGAACGCATTCTGATCCTTGACTTTGGCTCGCAATACGCCCAACTGATCGCCCGGCGGGTCCGCGAGCAGCACGTCTACTGCGAGATCGTACGGCACAACATCACGGCCGCGCGCGTCCGCGAACTGGCGCCGCGCGGGCTGATCCTGTCCGGCGGCCCCGCGAGTGTGTACGCCCCCGGCGCGCCGCAATGTGACGAGGGGATCTTTCAGCTTGGCATTCCGGTGCTGGGGATTTGCTACGGGATGCAATTGGCCTGCCGCGCGTTGGGGGGCAAGGTCGAAAGCGCCCCAGCCAGGGAGTACGGGCGGGCGCATTGCCATGTGCTCGTGAAGGACGGGCTGTTCACCGGCCTGCCCACGGAAACCGAAGTCTGGATGAGCCATGGCGACCAGGTGACGGGGGTATCGAGCGACTTTATCGCGCAGGCCAAGACCGACACGTGTCCGATCGCTGCGGTGAAGCACAAGTCGCTGCCGATCTACGGGCTGCAGTTCCATCCGGAGGTGACGCACACGCCACTCGGCGCCAAAGTGCTGGGCAACTTCCTGCACCACGCGTGCAACTGCCGCGGCGCCTGGCAACTCGGCGATTTCGCTCGCGAGGTGGTCGAGCGTGTACGTGCCCAGGTCGGGAATCGACGCGTCATCTGCGGCCTGTCGGGGGGCGTCGATTCCGCGGTGACTGCAGCGCTCCTCTATCAGGCGATCGGTTCGCAGTTATCGTGCATCCTGGTCGATAACGGTCTACTGCGGAAAGCCGAAGCGGAGGCGGTGATCGAGGAATTCACCAACCACTTTCACGCAGATCTGCACGTCGTAAAAGGCGAGGCGATGTTTCTGGCGGCGCTCCGCGGCGTTGTCGAACCGCAGGAAAAACGCCGCATCATCGGCAAGGCGTTCATCGATTGCTTCAAGGCCGAAGCGGTTAAGATCAAGGACGCGCACTTCCTCGCGCAGGGGACGCTCTATCCGGATGTGATTGAAAGCGGCGCGGCGGCTGACGGCCCAGCTGCGACGATCAAACTGCATCACAACGTCGGCGGGTTGCCAAGCGAGTTGGGCTTTGAGCTGATTGAGCCGTTGCGGGATTTATTCAAAGACGAGGTCCGCAAGCTCGGTTTGCAGCTCGGCTTGCCGGAGGAGATCGTCTGGCGGCATCCGTTCCCGGGCCCAGGCCTGGCCGTTCGTTGCCTGGGCGAAGTCACCAAGGAGCGGCTAGATCGCTTGCGCGACGCCGACGCGATCGTGGTGGGCGAGATCAAGGCGGCCGACATGTACCGCGCCACGAGTCAGGCGTTCGCCGTGCTGCTCCCGGTGCAGAGCGTTGGAGTAATGGGAGACGATCGCACGTACGAGGACGTGATCGCCGTCCGCGCGGTCCACACGGAAGACTTCATGACGGCCGATTGGAGCCACCTGCCGTACGACCTGCTGGCCAGGATTTCGACGCGGATCATCAACGAGGTAAAGGGCGTCAACCGCGTGGTCTACGACATCAGCTCGAAGCCGCCGGCAACGATTGAGTGGGAATAAGCTGATTGGGAATAGCCGAGCGCGCGGAGAGCTAACTGCGGCCATTGCCGATATGCGGCGTGTCGGCGTCTTCGCTTCGATCGGCGTCGGTGCGGACGATCTGGCTGACGCTGATGCCGAGCGCGCGTAGCTTGGTGCGCAGGCTGCCGCGTGTGATGCCCAGGATCTTGGCGGCGGTCGATTGGTTGCCGCCGGTATGCTCCAGCACCGCAGGGAGCAACGCCCGCTCCATGCGCTCGACCGATTCGGCAAACAGGTCGCTTGAACCGGCGCGCAGTCGCTCGCGGATGAACTCGCCTAGCGAGTCGACCAATGGCGCCGCGACGTTTTCACGCTGAGGCCTGCCGGGGGTTTGGATCACCGCGTCGGGAAGGTGCTCCGGGAGCAATACAGGACCTTGCGCTTGCAACAGCGACTGACGGACGACGCTTTGCAACTCGCGGACGTTCCCCGGCCAGGCGTAGGCCTGGAGGAGTTCCATGGCTTGCGGGGCGACGCTGTACACCTGCTTGCGCATGGCCTCGGAATAGCGCACGACGGCGTTCTCGACCAGCAGTGGAATATCGTCGAGCCGTTCGCGCAGCGGCGGAATGCGGATGGTGAAACCGTTCAAGCGGTACAACAGGTCTTCGCGAAAATGCCGCGTCGAGACCAATTCGTCGAGGTCGCGATTCGTGGCGGCGATGACTCGCGTGTCAACGGTGATCGTGGCGTTTCCGCCGATGCGCTCGAACTGCTGTTGCTGCAAGACGCGCAACAGCTTGACTTGTACGGCCAGCGAGGTATCGCCGACTTCGTCCAGGAAGATGGTGCCGTTATTGCAATGTTCGAACTTGCCGATGCGCTGGCGATCGGCGCCGGTGAATGAACCTTTTTCGTGGCCGAAGAGTTCGCTTTCCAGCAAAGTCTCATGTAGGGCGCCGCAATTGACGGCCAGGAACGGGCCCTTGGAGCGGCGGCTGTGCTGGTAGATGGCGCGGGCGACGAGTTCCTTGCCGGTGCCGCTTTCGCCGAGGATCAGCACCGTGACGTCCTGATCGGCCACACGGCCGATCGACTTGTAAACGTCGAGCATCTTCGAGCTGCGGCCAAGCAGCACGTCGGCCTGCGGTGAGATGGCGGGAAGCGTCGGCAGATCGACCGGCGTGGTCATCAGGCGACGTGTTTCCCAGGCGTTCTCGACGATACGGCTGAGCGATTCGACGTCGAGCGCGTCGTAGAGCACGCCGGTGTACCTGTTGATCGCCGGCATCGTCGGCGACTCGAAGAGCGTGAGGTTTCGTTCTATCTC
>CAZUBB010000251.1:0-5399 GCA_964618485.1 uncultured Pirellulales bacterium | reverse complement strand
CGCTCGATCGCGGGGCGGCCATCTACGGGCGGGTCTGCCGCAACTGTCACGGCACGCGCGAGCAGGCCGGTTCGCTGCCGACGTCGCTCAAGTTCGCCAGCGGCGCGTTCAAGAACGGGAACGATCCGTACGCGATGTATCGCACGCTGACGCATGGCTTTGGGCAGATGGCGCCGCAGACGTGGATGGTCCCGCAGCAGAAGTACGATGTCATCCATTACCTGCGCGAGACGTATTTGAAACCGTACAACACCGCGCAGTATGCGACGGTGGACGAGAAGTATCTGGAGTCATTGCCGCGCGGCGATACGCGCGGGCCGGAGCCGACGGTGCTGGAACCGTGGGCGACGATGGACTATGGACCGAGCTTAATTCACACGTACGAAGTCGGAACCGACGGCACGAATTTCGCGCAGAAGGGGATCGCCGTGCGGCTCGACGCAGGGCCAGGGGGCATCGCGCGGGGATCGAACTGGATGGTGTTCGATCACGACACGATGCGCGTCGCCGCAACGTGGGAGGGTTCTGGTTTCGTCGATTGGCAAGGCGTGCAGTTCGACGGGCAGCATTTCATCCATCCGCGGCCAAAGGGAGACGTAGTGTTCTGGAACCCGACCGGCCCCGGCTGGGCCGATCCGAAGACCGGCAAGTTCGACGACGATCAACGCGTGCTGGGACGCGATGGGCGCAATTACGGACCGCTGCCGAAGCGCTGGGCGCGCTATCGCGGACTTTATCAGCATCACGGCCGCGTGGTGATTTCGTACTCCGTCGGCGACGCGCACATCCTGGAAATGCCCGGCATGGAACGGCATGAGTCCGGGGCGGTGTACACGCGGGCGTTCCAGATCGGCCCGCGCGAAACGGAATTGCGATTGCTCGTGTCAACCTCGCGCGACGAACAACCGCGCTTGATGCGCGAGGGGGACGGCGTGTTGTTCGGCGCAGGCGCTGCGGCGCTCGCGGCGGGGATTTCGCAGTCGATTCCCGGCGCTTCGTGGTGTACCGGCGGTCCGCGCCTTGGGTTGATAATTCCACCGGGCGACGACACGTTGCGGTTTGTCGTGTGGATGACGCGCGCGAAGGGGGACGCGATTCCTGACATTCAACTCGCCGACGCCGCGCCGGAATTGGATGCGCTGACGGCCGGAAGCGAAGAGGCGTGGCCCGAGCGATTGACCACGACGGCGGTGCTCGGAAAAGACGACGGCCCCTTCGCTGCCGACGTGTTGACGCCGCCGGATGATAACCCCTGGCTGGCGCAGATGCGGTTGACGGGCTTGGACTTTTTTGACGACGGCGATCGCGCGGCGATTTGTAGTTGGGATGGCGACGTGTGGATCGTGAGCGGATTGTCGACGCTCGGCGCGCGGGCGGGCGAGGGGACGAATCAACTCACCTGGCATCGCATCGCGAATGGGCTGTTTCAGCCGCTGGGGTTGAAGATCATCGACGGCGTGATCCATTTGACGTGCCGCGATCAATTGGTGGTGTTGCGCGATCTGAACGGCGACGGCGCGACCGATTTCTATGAGTGCTTGAACAACGATCAGCAGGTGACGGAGCACTTTCATGAATTTGCGATGGGCTTGCAGAGCGACGCCGAGGGGAATTTCTACTATGCCAAGTCCGCGCGGCATGCGCTGCCGGCGGTGGTGCCGCAACATGGAACGCTGTTGCGCGTGAGCCGCGACGGCGAGCAAACGACCATCCTGGCGAACGGCTTTCGCGCCGCGAATGGCGTTTGTCTGAACCCTGACGGTAGCTTTTTCGTGACCGATCAGGAAGGGCATTGGAATCCGAAGAACCGCATCAATTGGGTGACGCTCGACCCCAGCGGCAAACCGAAGTTCTATGGAAATATGTTCGGCTATCACGATGTGACCGATCCCTCGGACGACAAGATGGCGCCTCCGCTGTGCTGGATCACGAACGCGTTCGATCGCTCACCTGCGGAGTTGTTGTGGACGCCGCCGGACGCCTGGGGGCCCCTCGGGGGGACGCTGCTGAATCTCTCGTACGGCTACGGCAAGATTTACGTCGTGCCGCACGAGAACGTCGGGGGCGTGATGCAAGGCGGGATGTGCGAGCTGCCATTGCCGCCTTTTCCGACGGGCATCATGCGCGGACGGTTTCATCCAGTCGACCGACAGCTTTATGCCTGCGGGATGTTCGCCTGGGCCGGGAGCGCGATTCAGCCGGGGGGACTCTATCGCGTGCGCTATACAGGCAAGCCGATGGAGTTGCCGATCGCATTACATGCGAAGCACGGTGCGATGCAAATTGGCTTCACCGAACGGTTAGATCGCGCGGCGGCGGAAACGGTGAGCAACTATCACGTGAAGGTCTGGGCGCTCAAGCGGACAGAAGACTATGGCTCGGATCATTACGACGAGCATCCGCTGAACGTCACCGCCGCGCGATTGTCGGCGGACGGCAAAACCGTGACGTTATCGATTCCGGACCTCGCGCCGACGTGGTGCATGGAGATCGAGTATGCGCTGCGTGCAGAGTCGGGGAAGGAATTTACGGGGCGGATTCATAATACGGTGCATCGGTTGGGGGAGTAGGCATTTAGCCCCGAAGGGGCGAAAGATAATAGCCAGGGGTGCAAACCCCTGGAAAGAGTGCAAAGGTTGAACCAAGCCCCAACGGGGCGACACCGGGCTCGGCGCCTTTGGTGTAAATGCCTTGATTTTCATTCATCGTTATCAGGAGTCGTTTCCATGCCGCAATCATTTTCCGCGATATTTCTGCACGTGGTTTTCAGCACCAAGAACCGCGCACCGCTGATCAACGACAATCTCGCGCCGCGCCTGCACGCTTACTTCGGCGGGATCGTGAACGCGCACGGAACGTTGCTGTGCGTAGGCGGCATGCCGGATCACGTTCATTTATTGGCGTCCGTCGGTCGCGACACGTCGACGTCGGAGTTAATGCGCGAGATCAAGGCGAATTCGTTCAAATGGATCCACGAGACATTTCCGGTGCAGCGTAAGTTTGCGTGGCAGTCGGGGTACGCGGCGTTCAGCGTGAGTTATTCGCGCCTCGGTGATGTACGGTGTTACATAGAAACACAGGCGGAACATCATCGGACAAAAACGTTTCAAGAGGAGTTTTTAGAATTGTTGCGGCGGCATCATCTCGCGTTTGACGAGCGGTATGTTTGGGATTGATGACGTTGGGGATTTCTGTCGACCCGTTGGGGCTTGGTTTTTTGCCACGGTTTTCCAGGGGTTTGCACCCCTGGCTATTATCTGCCGCCCCTTTGGGGCTATTCCTTCGCGCCGTCGCAGCGTCGCGGCGTATGCAGCGAATGCAGCGAATGCAGCGTCGCGGGCGGTGCTTGTTGCGGACGAGGATTGTTGTGGCGATCGAACAAGCTATTTCTCGACGCGGAGCGCCAGCAGCGTGGGCGTGGTCATGAGCGTGGTGACCAGGGCCATGAGGACCATCATGGCGAAGAAATGACGCCGAGTTCCAGGCCGATGTTGAGGACGATCAATTCCATCAGGCCGCGGGTGTTCATCAGTGCGCCGAGCGCCGCGGAGTTGCGCCAGTCGATGCCGCAGCAGCGCGCCGCGAACATGGCGCCGCAGAATTTCCCCGCGGTGGCAATGAGAATGATCACGGCGCACCAGGCCCATTCCTGCCACGTGGAAACAAGGCCGATTTCGGTGCGCATGCCGGTCATGGCAAAGAACGCCGGCAGTAACAGCACGGTGACGAAATCGTGCATGCGCTCCGTGGCCTCGCGGGCCAGGCGACTGTCGTGCGGAACGATCGCCCCGAAGAGAAACGCCCCGAAGAGGGCATGAATGCCGATCGCTTCGGTGGCCAGCGCGGAGAGCAGCATCGCCGCCAGCACGATCGCTAACGACCCGGCCGTCATCCCTCGTTCTTCGAATCGCTCGGCGTACCGGGCGACAAGCGGTCGGGCGATCACCAACATCGCGGCGATGAACGCGAGCGCGAGCACGCTGACGACGATCGCCGAACCGGCCTGAGACTGGGTGAGGCCGACGATCAGCGCCAGGAGGCACCAGGCGGTTGCATCGCCGATCGCCGCGGCGCCGAGGGCGGTGGTTCCCAATTCCGTGTGTTGCCATCGCAGGTCGGCAAGGATGCGCGCCAGCACCGGAAACGCCGTGATCGACATCGCGACGCCGATGAACAGCGAGAAATGCGCTGTAGGCACGCCGGGCGAGGAGAGCGACTGATGCGTCAGCGCCGCGAAGAGCACCCCGAGCGCAAACGGAACGAGAATGCTGGCGTGCGAGATGGCGAGCGTCGCTTTCGCGCGGCGGCGGAGGGTTTCGCCGTTGAGTTCCAGGCCGACCAGGAACATGTAGAGGATGACGCCGAGTTGCGCGACGACGGCGAGATACGGTGCGACGCTGGCGGGGAGAATCCAACCCGAGACCTCCTTCCCCAGCAGCGACGGACCCAGCAGAATGCCGGCCACGACTTCGCCGATCACCGGGGGCTGGCGGAGGCGTTTGAAGAGGATTCCGAGGAGCCGCCCGAGCAGGATGACCGCCGTCAGGGCGATCAAGACGTGTGCTAGGTTTTCCTTCATCGGGCAATCCGCGGGGCGAAAGCTCAGTGAAACAATAGTCCATCAAACAATAGTTGTGTGAACAACTGTTTTCGCCGGCCGCACTCGCTTTTTCAACCCCCGTTGCGTAGCCTTAATGAATCCCCATTCCTCGCTCTCGCGCCTGGGAACGGCCGGCTCCGCGGCCTTGCCGGGCCACGGGCCGAACGCCGGGGCGGCCGCAGCGACATCGAACCCTTCCCGCGTTTTTCCTCTTTCCGCCGTGCTCGAATCTACCGACGACCGCCCTGACTTCATGGTGCTACTGGGGTTGCAGCCCCCTTACGAGATGGAGGACGTCAAGCAGGCGTACCTGGAAAAGGCGAAGCGTGCTCACCCGGACCGCGGCGGCAAGATGGAGGACTTCGTGCGGCTGCATGACGCCTTCGAGAAGGCGACGCAGTTCGCGCAGTTCAAGGCGAGCCGCATGCGATGGCTGGGCGCGCAGATCGAACGTTACGCCCGGCAAGAGGAGTTGCTCGCGCAACTGCGCGCCGCGGGGGCGACGGTGATTGTGGAGCGGATCGATTGGCTGCGGCATTCGTTCGGCGACGACTTCGCGCAGGTGGCGGAGCAGATTTCGGCCGTCGCGATGGGCGGACCGCAGTTTGACGATGTCTCGCTCGAGTTGCTGCTGGCGAACGCGAACGAGTTGACGGGGCTGACGTTTCTGGACCTTGCCGACAGCCGCGTGACCGATGACGTCGCGCCGCGTTTGGCGGCGCTTTCGCACTTGAAGCGGCTGGATATTTCCGGGACGCGGATCACCAATCGCGGATTGATGGCGCTCAAGGACTGCGCG
>CAZUBB010000250.1:0-5427 GCA_964618485.1 uncultured Pirellulales bacterium | reverse complement strand
TGCAGCGGATAACGCATTGCAGGTTAGGAATAGCCGCGAAAAACGCAAAAGGCACAAAGAAGGAGGGAATGTCGGATCGAGAGATGCGTGTTGGCGCTGGGCAGTTCACAAAGTAAGTGCCATTGAGCGTCAGCGCCCGGAGTAACGCCCGCTTTCGCAACGAAGCGCATTAACGTGTTCGACCCATGTCCTCGGCCGCATCAATTCTCCGGCGTACCGCTACCAGCTTGGGCCGTCGCCGCACTTTCCGCCCGTGCAGTCTCTGCCTTTTCTGCACTCACCCGGGCCGTTTCCGCCGCCTCATTGGCCACCTTTGCGGCCTCGTTCGCGGCTTGCACCGCCTGCTCCATCGCAGCCTTCTCGGCGTTCAACTGCTCCGCCGTCGCCTGCAAGCTCTTCAATTGCTCAGCGACCTGCGCGATCGCCGCCAACTTCTCCTCCAACGTTTTCGCCGCAGCGTTCGCATGCGCCACCGCCTGATCGGCAGCCTCGCGCGCCGCCCGAGCCTTCTCCGCCGCGGCGAGCGCGACCGCGTCCAGCGATGGCGGGTTGGCCGACAGTTGCGCGAGCGGCGCAGCGTCCGCGGCGTTCCAGATCCGTACCTCGCCGCTGAAGTCGCCGCCAATCACGCGCGCGCCGTCATGCGCAAACGCGCACTGCAATGCCACATCGTTGAACGCAGGGAACTCTCTCTCTTGTGCGCCGACGGCCGTCCACGTCCGCACGGTCCGGTCGCGCCCGGTCGAGACAAGCCTCCCATCGTGCGTGAACGCCACGCACTCGACGCCTCCATGCGCGTTCCAGTTTTTCACCTGGCCGCCGTTCTCCATCTCCCACAGCTTGACGGTGCCATCCTCGCTGCCGCTCGCCAGCAAATTGCCGTCGGTGCGCCACGAAACGCTCGTCACCGCGGCCGTGTGACCTTTGAGATTCTGATACTCGCGCGCCGTCTCCGCTTCCCAGACAAACAACCCGGAACTCCGGTCCGCCGTCGCCAGCAGCGCCCCGTCAGGGCTGTACTCGATCGACGTGATCCAATCCGTATGCTTCTTGATCTCGAAGAGCTGAGTGCCATCGGCGACCGAGTAAATCTTGACGATCTTTCGCGGCCCGCCGAGCGCCACCTGCGTGTGGTCGTCATTGATGTCCGCCGCAGTGACG
Organism: uncultured Pirellulales bacterium; assembly: GCA_964618485.1. GTDB lineage: Bacteria > Planctomycetota > Planctomycetia > Pirellulales > JALHLM01 > JALHLM01. The sequence continues at coordinate 4,266 of CAZUBB010000250.1, read as the reverse complement.
GCGTCGAGTTCATCGCCGATCTCCGCCACGCGCTGCCCATTCTTGATATCGAACAGCACGACCTTCCCCGAAGCCCCGCCGCGCCCGCCGCCGGCCAACAGCAGCGCCCCAGAGCGGCTGAATTTCAGCACATACGGCGTCCCTTCCGGAAACGGCAGCACGCCCAGCAATTCCGCCGTGTCGGTGTGATACAAGAGAATCTGCTTCTGCCCCGCCACGGCCACGACCGGCGCCCACGGACTCGCCGCCAGCGCCGTAATCGCCCCCGCACGCTGTGTCAAAACCACCGGCTGCCGGGTAATCCCTTCCGGCATCGGCGGCGGTCCTTCCGGTCGCCCAGAGCCGGCCGCCACCTTTAACTCCACCTTCGGCTTGGCTTTGATCTTCGCGGTCGACCCCGAGTTCTCCAGCGCCCCGCCGGCGATCCACGCCTTGATCGTATTGAGTGTCTCCTCCGGCAACTTATCCTGCTTCGGCGGCATCTCCGGCGTTTCCTGGTGCGAAACCAACGTCCACAGCCGCGAGAAATCGGTATCGCCCGGAATCACCACCTCGCCGCTCGCCCCGCCGCGCATCAGCGCCGCGTAGTTATCGACGCGCAAGTCGCTCTTCGCCTCGTCGGCCCCATGACAAGTAAAACAATGCTGCCGAAAAATCGGTTGCACATGCTCATCATAAGTAACCTTCGCCCCCGCCTCTTCCTGCGCAGCAACGATACCGACTGCGCTCTGCCAAGCACTTACGGCGAGGAGCGATAGAACACTTTGACGAAGGCGATTTCGCATTTCTGTAGCTGGCCTCTGTGAGGCCGGTAGCGTTGCGGCCGATGACGTCCAAACCACCGAGGTCACAGACCTCGGCTACAGACGTCAATGATTAAACAAAAACTCCCGCGAGTTCATCACCGCCCAGTACACATCCTCCAGCCCCTGCTGGGGGTTCTCCGCCTGGGCAATGACCGGCGCGAGTCGCTCGTACTCCTCCGCCGTCGGCTTCCGCGACAGGCACCGCACGTAAATCGTCTCGATCACCTGCTCCGGCGTCTTCCCCTCTTCCAACAGCCGCGGCACGAGCCGCCCTTCGCGAATCTTATTCTCCACCGTCTCGCCGTTAATCAGATGCAGCGATTGCGACAGCGTTGGATCGGTCTTCACCTCGCAAACGCCGACCGTCGCCCGGTTCGAACGCCCGAAAGTCGTCAGGAAGTAAGTCGACACGCCCCCATCGGCGATCTGCACCGCGCGAGCCCCCACCGGAAGCCCCTGGAACTTATCCTTCGTCTCCGTCACTTCGCTGATCGAATCAAGAAGATTCTCCGCGCGAATGCGGCGAATCCGCGCGTGAGCGAAATTCAACTCGTCCGAAGCGTTGCTCTCGTTCCGCTGGCTCGAACGCTGATAGGTCCGCGAATTGCAAATGTCGCGCACCAGTTGCTTGAAGTCGTAGTTGTACGACGTGAACCGATCCCCCAGCGCCTGAAACAACTCCGGGTTGCTGGCCGGATTGCTCACGCGGATGTCATCGATCGGCTCCACGATGCCTACGCCGAAGAAATGCTCCCACACGCGATTCGCCACGCTCGTCGCGAAATACGGATTCTCCGGCGACGCCAGCCACTTGGCTAACACCTCGCGGCGGTCCTTGCCCGCCACATCCGGCGTCGCGCCGCCGAGAAACTTCGGCGTCATCGCCCGGCCGCCCACCAAATGCCCCACCTCGCCGCTGCCGGAATTGAACACGATCGTCTCGCGATAGTCCTCGCCGGTCTTGCGACCGATCTGCGCAAAAAACGCCGCGAAGCTGTAGTAGTCGTCCATCGTCCAGCGATCGAACGGATGGTTATGGCATTGCGCGCATTGCGTCCGCATTCCCATGAAGACCTGCGCCACGTTCTCCGCGGTCTTCAAAGTATCGCGTTCGATTTGGTAGTAGTTCGTGGCCGGATTAGTGAACGTCCCGCCGCTCGCGCCGAGCAACTCTTGCACCATCACGTTCAGCGGCACGTTGGCCGAAATCCGTTCCGTGAGCCAGTTGGAGTACAGAAACATCGACTTATAGCTGACGTCGTTGTTGCTCTTCACCATCAACAACTCCGCCCACTTCATCGCCCAGATCTCAGAGAACTCCTTCCGTTCCAACAGGCGATCCACCAGCTTCGCCCGCTTGTCGGAGGAAGTATCCGCCAGGAAATCGCGATATTCCTGCTCCGTCGGCAGCATCCCGCAGATATCGACGGTCACGCGGCGGAGAAACACTTCGTCGCTGCAAAGCTCGCTCGGCAGAATTCGCAGCTTCTCGAGCTTTGCGCCGACCAGCTCGTCGATGTAGTTCGCCGTCGGTTCCTGCGGCGGCGTGTATTGCAAGTCCTTTGGCAGCACCAGCACCTGGCTCCCCACCGTGTGCGTGGCGAACCGCGCCATCACGAACGCCTCGCCCCGGTTGGCCGCCGTTACCAGCCCGTCCGCACTGATCGCCGCCGAGTTGTCGTTGTTTGTCAAGAACACCGCCAGGTTCGTCACGTCGCGGTCGGTCCCGTCCGCATATTTCGCCCGCGCGACCATCTGCTGTGTAGCGCCTTCTCCCTCGAGCACGATCTGCTTGGGATACAACTCCACGCTCAACACCTCGGGCACAGGCCCCGCGTCATTCGGCGCGCCGGCCTCCAACCATCGCATCAAGGTCTGCGCATACTCGCTCTCCATCGCGAACCGCTTCCCGCCCGTGTGCGGCACGACCCCGAGCGCCTTCTCCATCAACAGGCACTCGGCCGGCATCGCCAGATTCACGCGCCGAAACGGCTGCTCGCGCGTCAACCGGTAATGATCCCCCTCGGGATCAAAACCAAACACTTCCGCAACGCAAAGACTGAGCTTCTCAAAGCAAACAGCGACAACCGAAAACCGTCCTTGCCGCGCGCCGCCCCGTGGCAGCTCCCCGTATTGCACCCCGTGCGCATGAACACCGGCATCACATCCAGCCGAAAGCTGATCGGCCGATCCGCCGCGGCCTCTTTCACCACCACCGGCACGCTCGCCGCATGCCCCGGCAATTCAATGTCAATCGTCGTCGCACCGTCGGCGACAGGGTAGGCCACAGCGCCATCCAGCTTCACCATCGCTGGATCAGCCACCTTCCACTGCGCCTGCGTGGTGACATCCAAAGTCACGCCATCCTCGCGTGTCGCCATCACCACCAGCGACTGCCGATCCCGCGCAGTGTTCAGTTCCACTTCCGCCGGAAAAACGTCAACCTTCACAATCGCCGCCTCAGCGCGAACGTCGCTCGCGCACGTGAATGCGGCAAACGTCAGGGTCAGCGCCACGAAGCAGTGAAACGGTAGATTCAATTTGAACATTGGTTCCTCATTCAGCCTCAGATTCCACCCTAAGCCGCATCCCTCCTGGCTCCTCCCCTCCGGCCTCCGGCCTCCCGCCTACTTCCCTGCCCGCGCCTTCTTCCTCTCCGCCCGCAACTGCTCCAAGCGTGAGAGCCGCTTCTCCGGCGGCGCTTCGGCGGCCGGCGCGGGCGCAGCCTCGGCCACCGGCGCGGCCGGCGCATCGGCCTTCGGCGGCAGCGGTTCATCAATCCGCAATTCGCCGCCGCCGATCATGTGCGTGATCGGCTCGCCGTTCGCCATCACCGTCACGCGACTCAGCAGCGTCGTGTGCTTGCCGACCGGCGAATTCGCTGTCGTCTTCACTTTGAAGATCGCCTCGGTCGAATCCTTCGTGATCTCAATCGGCTCCGCGGTCACTTCATTCGGGAGCCCCAGCAACTCGACCTTCGCCGGTCCTTCAAAATCCTTGTTCTTGGCGACCGCGATCACTACCTCGGTTTCCTGCCCCTTCTCGACCGCCGCCGCCGAATACGTGAATCCCACGTATGGGTCCGCCACGTCGAGCGTCGCCAGTTGCGTGGAAACGAGCACGCTCCCGTTCCCCACCGGCGCGGAACCCATCACGGCGACCTTCCACGGCCGCACTTCCGCGCCGCCATTCGCGGTCAATGGAAGAATCACCTCGCTCGCCCCTTCCGGAATCGCCACTCCCCCCGGCGAACCCACGCCCGGCGGGTTGTAAAGCATGTAAATATTGATCGGCGCGGTAAAACCTTCCTTGCGCGTCGCGCGGACCTTCAACTCCATCGAGCCATCGCGCACCAAAGGAACCTGCGGCTGCACGATGTCAATCGTAAACGGGACGGCCGCCGTCACCGCCGTCGCCGCGCGTTGTTCGGTGTGCGTCCACACCTGTACGTTGTTCGCGC
>CAZUBB010000249.1:0-5458 GCA_964618485.1 uncultured Pirellulales bacterium | reverse complement strand
GCGCCGAGTTCGGCTTCTTCGGCGTCGTCGTGTAGACGCGCGTGCAAACGCCACGGCGTTGCGGCGACGCCTTCAGCGCCGGAGACTTATTCCGCGTCGGCTTTGGGTGCCGCGGCTTGCGGATCAGCTGGTTGATCGTCGGCATTCGCCTCTTCCGTCCTGGTCTTTCAAACTCAAACAGCGCGCCAAGCGGACCTTTCGGATCCACCAGGTGGCGCGCCAAAAATAATGCCAATCGGCGGGGTAGCGCGGACTTGAGCGCCACAGCCGTTCCGAATGAGGGCGGACAAATACGAGCGGTGACCCTCAAGGTCAAGCCGTCGCAGGTGCGGCCGGTCGCCCTTTTGCGGCGCTGTTGCTGGCGCGGCCAGGATTACCCGGTCTATGGGTTAGATATGAAGGTGAACGGCAATTACCAGGAGCGCGGCTACGCCCATATCGAGGGCCTGATCCCGCCGGAGGTGGCGACTGCCTTCCTCCGCCAGGTGAAGACCGACCTCCCCCAGCTCACCCAGCAATTCCTCAGCCACGCGCCGATCATCCGCAAGACGTCGGTGGACGTGTACGCCAACGAGTACCCGCCCATGCTCCAGTTCCTCTGGGGCCTGACGCCGGCCATGCGCGAGCTCACCGGGCGGGATCTGCTGCCAACCTACAATTACTTCCGGCTCTACCGGCGGGACGACATCTGCCGCGTCCACTCGGATCGGGAAGCCTGCGAGCACTCACTCTCCCTCACGCTCGCCTACAGTGACGGCGAGGTCTGGCCGCTGGAGATCGGCGCGGATCCGATCGACGAGCCCGAGGACATCGTCGACGACTTCGCAGGCAAGCCCTTCACGTCGATAGCCATGCAGCCTGGTGACGCTGTGCTCTATCGCGGAGTCCATCACCGGCACGGCCGCATTGCGCCCAACCCCAATCGCTGGTCGGCGCACATGTTCTTGCACTGGGTCGATCGTGACGGCCCCCATGCCGGGCAAGCCTTCGATGTGATGGCGGGCCCCACCAAAGCCGCCGACGGCAAGGTCGATTTCGAGCTCTGATATAGGAGCCGCCGGCGTTCCGCTGGCGCTTCACCGCTCAGCCGCGGCGGGGACTTGGGCGGCCCCCAAGATTTGCGCACGCCCACTTTGGAGCGCCCCGCCATTTCGCCTTCGACAAGCTCAGGCTGACGCCGGTCGTGTTGCGCATCCAGCGCTAAGCTTCTCGAAGCGCGGCGTCACTGGCCCGCGCGACGGCGCGCCTAGCCCCAAAAAGAAAGTGGCGGGCCCCGAAGGACCCGCCACCTCTAGTCTTTGGACTTTCGTCCGTGCGCTTAGAACCGATAACGGCCCGAGATCGCGAACGAACGGCCGAGCGGACGCGGATAGAGCGCCACGTCGACGTTGGCCTGACCGCCGAAGCCGTCAGCCGTTTGCGGCGGATACTCGTCGAACACGTTGTCGATGACACCCGTGATCGTGAAGTTATCCGTAACCGCCCAACGGGCCGACACGTCGAAGTAGTCAGCAGCCGGGTTGATGTTTTGCGTCGGGCCAGCGCCGAAGCCGTTGCCCGAGAGCACTTCCGGCGTGTGGAACCAGCGGCCGAACAGCGTCCAGTCACCGACGTTGTACGTCACGGTCAACACGGACTTGTAGTCCGGGAACGCGCCGCCGATGCCGCCAGAAGTCGTGCCGGCGAAGTCGTTGGCGTTGACGCGATACTCGTCGAGGATCGAGTACAGCTCGTTGACGGTGAGCTGGCCCGGGCCCAACGGGATCGACCATTCGAACTGCAAGTCGATGCCCGACGTCGCGAGCGTGGCTTGGTTCGAACGGAACGTGTTGACGAAGTCGATCTGACCAGACGGCAGACGCGAGATGCGTGCGCAGCTGGCCGGGTTGTTACCGACGTAGCAGTCGTTCAGGTAGAACGCGACGCCGAGGCCAAGGATAACGTCCGTGACTTCGATGTCGTAGTAGTCGGCCGTCGCGCGGAAGTCGCCGATCGGGAACCAGTCAGGCTGGAACACCACACCGTAGGTGAGGGTTTCGGCCGTTTCCGGCGTCAGGTTCGGGTTACCGAACGAGAAGGCTTGGAGCTGTGCGTTGGTTTGCACAAAGCCCGGGTAAGCCGCCAGCGGCACGCCGCTGCTCGTGCACTCGGCGAGGGTGACGCCCGCCACGTCCGGCAAGCCGTTCGTGTTGACGCCGGTGTCGCGGCAAGGATCGTTGGTCGTGACGAAGCCTTGGTCGCCCGCTTGGAACAGTTCGAACACGTTCGGAGCGCGCGTGGCTTCGTTGAACATTGCGCGGAAGCGCAGCCATTCAACCGGAGCCCATTCGCCACCGATCTTGTAGGTGTCGACGTTGCCAACCGACGAGTAGTTCGAACGGCGGAAGCCGGCTTCGAGGCCCAGGTAGTGAGCCAACGGCGCTTCGCTGATCAGCGGGACCGCGACTTCGGTGTACAGTTCGTACACGTCGATCGAGCCGATCTGATCTTGCAGCGCGTTGAAGCCGAAGATGTTGCCCATGCGCTGTTCGTTGTCGACGTGGAACTCGAGTTGCGAGTCGCGATATTCGAAGCCGAACACCGCAGCAACCGCACCAGCCGGCAGTTCGAACAGGTCACCACGGATGTAGCCCGTGATCCGGTTCTCTTCGACGATGGTTTGGTTGAACGTCGTCGTGTCGAGATAGCCGACCATGCCTGGCGTCAGCGTGCCCGGGCCGAAGATGTCGAGCGGAACGCACGGGAACGTCGACGTGCCGCCGCCCGCATCCGGGAGAGCCGAACTGGTGTCGTCGATCGTGCCGAGGATGCCATCGACACCCGGGCCAAGCGCTTGGCAGCCCGACAGACCCGCGAGGAAGCGGGACTTGTTGGCGCTGTGCAGCGTGCGGGTGATGAAGTGGCTTTGGCCGTAAGACGCGCCCAATGCCCAATCCCAGTTCTCGCCGAGCGAGCCTTCGAGGTTGGCCAGGAAGTAGAACGCGTTGTTTTCGCTGTTCGCGTTACGGGTGCCGAGCTCGTTGGTACGACGCGACATCGTGAACGGCGCATACGGAGTAGGACGGCTCATGAGAGCAGCCCAGAGGTCCGCGTGATCCGTTTGGATCAGGTCACGCATGTTCTGCGTGAGGTTGACCGTGAGGCCGGTGGCCGGCGTCGGCGCGAGCTGAACTGACTGACGCGAGTTGGTGTAGTTGATCAGGAAGTTCAGGCGAACGTCGTCGGTGATGTCGTAGTGACCGTTCGTCGTCAGCGTGATCCGCTCGGCCGGGACGACCAGGTAGTTGTCCGGCGAGAAGTTGTAGAGCGACGAGCCAGCGGCGCGATCCGGAACCAAGCAGGCGCCCGAGTTGAGCGTCGGCGAGAGGTTGCCGTTGTCGGAGAACGACAGGTTGCCCCGCGTGGCAGCGCCCGAATACGCGATGTTCGCCGTAGACGGGTTACAGTCGTGGTCATAGCTCGCGAATGTGCCGCCGGTGAAAGCGCCGACATTCGGGTTGCCGATGATGCCAGCCGCTTGGAAGCGGTTGGTCGGGTTGTTGGTGATCGTGCCCCACGGGCCTGTGCCCGAGGCGCTGTTGAACGTCGCGCCGAAGCCGCCCGCCGCCATCGTGTCGTACACTTGCTGCACGCTATCGCAGATGAAGTAGGCATTGTTGGCCGGACGGTTCACAGCGTCGTAGCAAACGGCGCCGGCAACACGCGAATAGTCGTATTCGCTTTGCAGCACGGACTCACGGTTGAAGTACGAAGCGTACGCCGTGATGTTGCCGCGGCCGTTGGCGAAGTTACCGCCGACGAGGCCGTTGATTTCGAACGCGGCAGCGTTGCCGGTTTCCATTTCAGCGCGATACGTCGTGTTGATTTCCGCGCCTTCGTAGTCGTCCTTCAGCACGAAGTTGACGACGCCGGCGACGGCGTCAGAACCGTACACGGCCGAGGCGCCGCCGGTCACAACTTCGACACGCGAGATCAGCGAAGCCGGGATGGTCGCCAAGTCGACCGTGCCAAGCGTCGATGAGCCCGGGACGCGTTCGCCGTTCACGAGGACCAGCGTGCGGTTGATGCCGAGACCACGAAGGTCAACGGTCGAGAAGTCTTCGCCGCCGACGTTGTTCGAGGTGATGGTGTTGCCCGGAACGATCTGCGGAAGTTCGTTCAGCAGCGATTCCGTGGTCAGCGTCGCCGTCAGTTCGAGCTGCTCGGAGCCGACCGTCGTGATCGGGCTGATGGCTTCGAAGTCCTGACGCACAAGGCGCGTACCCGTAACAACGATTGCTTCTTCTTCTTCAGCGTCCTGCGCCATCGCCGGCGTCGCCGTGATAGCCGCCGCCGCCGCCGCGAACACCGAAGCGCCCGTCAGCAGGGACTTGCGCTGTCCAGTCTGCGTCTTCTTTGACATGTTTTCGAACCCCCTAGAGCGCCGGGCCCCCTACAGGCGAACCCAAGATCTCCTTCGAGCGACCATCGCCCGAACTGCTGCGTAAGCGTTTGTCAAACGTCCCCCCAGGGACGTCCGGACATAGTCCGGCAGTCGACTCCCGCCATGCTGCGGCAACGCTAACGACACATTTTAACCAAGGTCAATTTGAGAACGGCCGAATTCCGGCCCCAAAGTGCCAGGGCGGGTGCTGTGTGACCTTTCGGCGTCAGTGGCTTAACTTGCCACGAATGGACGCTTCCTAGCGGCGAACGGCAGCCGTCGCCACAGCCCCGTGCGGCGCCCAGCCATGCAGAAATAGACGCCTGAATTCATACGCTTGTCACATCGGCGCGGAAGCCGCCCGGGCGGCTGCGACCAGCCGCCGGGTTCGTTGACCACCCGGTCAGCCATAACCCCTTACAACCAAAGTGAAATCACACTCCCAGCCATCGCGGCGACCTGGCCACACCGGGGTGCAACGTGAGGCGAATCTGGGCGGCGCCACCCCTTTAGGCGCCCGATCGTTTCGCAAGCAAACACCCTGTGGCGCCAGGCGCAGCCGCCGCCTATCTTCCCTGTTCATGCCACGTTCCCAGCCTCCCCCGCCCGGCGTCGCCGAGGCGCCCGCGACGTTCGACACCAACGCCGCGATGTGGATGCCGCACCGGCCGAAGCGCGAGTGGGAGAAGCTCGAAGGCGGCCGTAGGTTCAAACTGGTCAGCGACTACCAGCCCGCCGGCGACCAGCCGACGGCGATCGCCGAACTCGTCAACGGCATCAAAAAGAAGGAGCAGGACCAGGTCCTGCTCGGCGTCACCGGCTCGGGCAAGACCTTCACGATGGCGCAAGTCATAGAGCAGGTACAAAGGCCAGCTCTCATTCTTGCGCCAAACAAAACACTCGCGGCGCAGCTTTATGGCGAGTTCAAGCAATTCTTCCCGGAAAACGCCGTCGAGTATTTCGTCTCGTACTACGACTACTACCAGCCGGAAGCGTACGTCCCGCGCACCGACACCTACATCGAAAAAGAATCCA
>CAZUBB010000248.1:0-5460 GCA_964618485.1 uncultured Pirellulales bacterium | reverse complement strand
CACGCTCCTCTACGACTTCGCCGTGATCGACGGCCAGCCGGTTGTCGCCATGCCGCTGACAGTGCTCGACAGCAAGGGCAAAGTCATCAAGCCCGAACTCGGCGCCGGCGACCCGATCGACGCCTTCCAGGCGGAACTCACGGCCGCGGTGAAAGCGGTGAAAACCGGCGAGCCCTCCCCCATCTCCTCCGCCGACCTCGCCCGCGACGCCCTGATCCTCTGCCAGAAGCAAAGCGAATCGGTGTTCAAGGCGAAGCTGGTGAAGGTATAAGCGCAATCCACGGCAGCCTCCTGGAGCCGGAAGCGTCAGCGCCCGGAGTTACGCTGTATCGCGCAACCAAGCGTTCATTACGCCTGTCGCGGAATCTTAGTACCGCCCGTGCCCATTGGTGGGCGGCGCAGGCGCAGCGACCGAAGTCCCCTTCTGGTGCCCGCGGCTCTCCAGCATCAGCAGAATCTCCGCCCGCGGCGCTGACGTCGGCAGTGAAAGCGGTATCGCCTTCTCCAAGAAATTCTCTTCCGAGAGATCCGGCACCGGCGCGACCCCCAGGCTCACTAAGAGCACCTGGTCCACGCCCCAGCGGAACGTTTCCTTCACTCTCAACTGCACGCGCTGCGGAATCTCCACCTTGGAACGCTCGCGGCCGATCTTCGCCAGGTTCGATTCAATCGCCACCGGCACGATGCGTTCCACCTGATCGATGTTGCAGCGCACGATCGCGTCGATCGATTCACCGTCGCGCGCCACGAGCGGCGTCAGTTCGACGGAGATCCCTTCCTCGATCGCGCCCACGTGCGGCTCGAACGCGGCGCCTCCCAACACGCCTGGCAGCAAGTGCTGCGTGTAGTTGCGCGAGCGCATCGTCGAGATCACGGTCGGCTGGCCGTTCATGAACAACTGCCGCGGCGAACCGTATTCCCGGAAATCGTTCCGCTTGCCAAGTTCCGCCAGCAACACGGCCGCCTCTTCGCGCTCCATCAGCCAGGCCTGCATCCCCGGCGATTGCACTTCCACCGGCGTCAAGCGCGCCGGCATCCGAGACCGCCAATGCGCCGCCCCCACGGCGATGATACGCAGACCCACCGCGTGGTCGGCCTCATCGGCTTTCACGAAACGCTCCACGATGTCGGCCACGGTCGCCTGCATCGCGGGCGTGTGATACACGCGCAGCGTATCCGCCGAGGCGCTCAGAATCGCCAGCGGCTCCGAGTGCCACGACTCGTAACCGGTCTCGCGCAGAATCCAATCGATCACCGCCTGTTCGGGATGCGGATAATCGCCGACGCGCTGGACAAACGGCGTCAGATCGTACTCGCGCCACACCTGCCCCTGATCGTTCGGCAGCGCGGGCATTGATCGACTCTTCACTGCGGCCGCTGGCTGCTCGTGCGCCGCGGTTCGAACGGCCTCATCCTCGGTCGCAACTTCGCCCGGTTCGCTCGCGACATCGTCCACAGGGCGAATCGGCCGCGTCGGAATCTGCGTGCGCTTTCCAGCCGGTCGACTTCGTTGCGCTAAGGCGCGCTCGCCCGCGCACAGCGCGAGCGCTGCTCCCACGGCGATCGTTCCCCATAGCGCAACGCGCCCCATCGGCGGTCATCCCAGGTCGGGCCCGGCGCCCCCGCAGGCCATCTGGCTTGGGCGGCGCAAGCGGTTTCGGCGCGGGAGTATAGGTGCGGTCCGGCGGTCGAAACAATACAGAACCGGCCGCTTTGCCGCCCACCTTTCGAAGCGGCCTGCCCTGGGCCGCTTGCGGACCGGCCTCGAATCGCCCTATAATGCCTAGCCCGCCAAAAAGCTGTAACGATTGCGCGCGTTGAAGTTTTCCCGCGGATCGTTCCGATAATTTCGGCAGATTCGCGGCGTCAGCGAAATACGCGTTGACGGCGAATGGTGCGGCCCGTATTCCTTCCGCGTGCCGCCTAGTCCGGGGCGCAGCCAGGGATTCTCTTCGTAGGATCGGACCGATGGAACAGCGCGAACCGATCGTCATCACCGGGATCGGCATGGTCGCCTCCGTGGGCCTCGATCGGGAGAGCGTCTGGCAGGCGGTCCGCTCGGGCCAAAGCGGCGTCAAGACGCTCCGCGGCCTCGACGGCATTCCTGACGACACGATCATCGGCGCCACGGTCGATATCGAGCCCGAGTACCTCGGCCAGCTCAAGCCGATCACGCTCTGCCAACGGGCGGCCGCCGAGGCCCTCGATGACGCCGCGATCGATTGGCACGAGGTCGATCGCGACCGCTTCGGCTGCGCCATCAGCGGCCACATGGGGGATACGAACTGGATCGCCTCGCTCTTTCACCGCTTCGATCTGATTCAGCCCCACATCATCCCGTGGTGGCATCAGTTCATGCCCAACACCGCCTGTTGGCTGGTGGCGAACCGCTATCAGTTAAACGGCCCGCGGATGTGCCACTCCACGGCCTGCGCGAGCGGCCTGATCGACATCCTCTCCGCCGTCCGCGCGATTCGCGACGATCAATGCGATATCGCCCTGGCCGGTAGCGCCGAAGGGTTTCATCCGCTGTTCGCCGCCGGCTTCCGCCAGATGCGCGTGCTGGCCGAGCACGAAGACCCCACGCAGGCCTGCCGCCCGTTCGACATCGATCGTTGCGGCTTCGTCATGGGCGAAGGCGCCGCGATGTTCGTCCTGGAGCGCCTCAGCCACGCCCGGCGGCGCGGCGCGCAAATCTACGCCCAATTGCTCGGCGGCAAGATGATCGCCGAAGCCCACCACCTGACCGGGCTCGACGCCGAGAGCGAAGCGCTGGCCTACTTGATTAACGCCACGCTCCGCGACGCCCGCCTCTCGCCGGAAAACATCGGCTACATCAACGCCCACGGCACCGGCACGCAACAGAATGACCTGGTCGAATCGCGCGGCATCCGCCGCGCCTTCGGCCGCTCCGCCGACAGCACCTGCGTCAGCGCCACGAAGTCGATGCTCGGTCACCTGGTGAACGCCGCCGGCAGCGTGGAGTTGGCCGTCACGGCCCTCGCCCTCCGCGACGGCTTTGTCCCGCCGACGATCAACCTCCAGCACCCCGACCCGGCCTGCGACCTCGATTGCATCCCGCTCGTGGGGCGCAACAACTTCTGCGAGCACGCGCTCAAAGTCTCGGTCGCCTTCGGCGGCCACATGGCAGCCACAGCCATCCGCCGCTGGGACGGCGCCGACGCCGTCGCGAGCGCCCGCAACCCCCGCTTCGTCGCGGCGTAGCGACTTTTCGCGGGAGGATTGGCCACAAAGAACACGAAAAGGCGCCAAGAAGGACCGTTAACGCGTCACTTCTCGCGCGTCTTTCCTTCTTCGCGTTTCTTTGTGTTTTTCGCGGCCAATCCGAAATGACTGAGCGTGGCCAAGTTTCGTTGGTCAGCCACCGACGTCGGAGCAATGTACTCCACTACGAAATCGTCCTCGTCGCGGCCCAATCGCACTGCTGCGCGTGCCTGACATGGCGCGCGGAATGTCAGGCACGCCCCGGTGAGCGATCGGGGCGGAATCAAAGCACTCCTCTAGGATCGCACGTTACTTCGATCGCGGCCCCTGACGAACGAAACGGCGGCGGCGAAATATTCCTGCTGGGTGATTGCCCTTCCTCTCCCTGCTACACTTTGGGGATGAACGCAACCAAGGAATGGCGGTTCCGGTTCGGGCTCAGAACGCTGTTTCTTTTGACGGCGTTGGCCGCGATAGCGGTACAGTTGCGACCAGTTGCAAGAACCACGCCCCTGGACATTCGAATTGGGATGAGCCAGGCCCAGGTGCGATCCTTGTGCGGCGAGCCGAAGTTCGCTTTCGGGGGTTCGCGTGCGGCAATCTGGCACTATTTCAACGAGAATATCTACCAAGTTTTCTTTGACGAGAGCGGCAGGGTTGAAATGATGGACGAAACGCTAGTCACGCCGGGTGGTTGCGGCGTGGGCGTGCAGATTCTGCCGTAGCGCATCGCGCCGTCCGTCACGTTCTCCCATCGTTGAACTTCAAGATATGGCCGATAACCCCTACCGCTCGCCAACATCCCCGCAGGAGGCGCGCTCGCGCCCCCGATGGTTCGCGACGGTCCTGCGCGCCTGCATGGGAATCGTCGGCACGGTCGTAATCACTTTCGGAGCGCTCGTCATGCTCCGCCCCAATACCGGCGTTTGGTACGTCTATCCCGCGGCAGTCAGTCTGGTCGGCGGCGGCGCTTGCCTGGTCTGGTGGGCGTGTGAACGAAGTTCGTCACCGGACGGCGTGTAAAGAACTCCGGTCGCGATGGTAAAGCCAATCTAGCGACCAGTTACTTCGAGCCTCGAAGTCAAATGAAGTCGCCTTGAGTTGCTATTATTCGTCGCTCACAGCTTCAATGCGCGCTTCAATCGCCGTGCACACTTCCCACGGCGACCAGATCCAACTGCTGTTGTATCCCAGCCGCAGGATCTCCTCCCAAGGCGGCGACGTGGGGAGCCCGTTCTGGCTGAACACGTGCCAGGCGAAGCGTCCCGCGACGGTGAGTTCATCGCGGCTGCGAACGCCCACGATCAGCACCGGCCACGATCCCCCATCGCCGTCGTCGACCATCTGAATTTCCGCACCAAGCACCGCGCTCCACGGCGCTTCGATGTGCAACAGCGACGATCGATAAACCAGGCCATGCTCGTCAGCCGCCAAAACGACGCCTCCCGGCGTGTGATTCAACCCATAAAGCGCCGTGACAATCAAACCGATCGCCACCCAACCAATGCCAATGGCGACAGCAACTTGAAAGACAACCATCGCCACGCCCCCGGCGACGAAGGCGAGGCAAAGCACGATGCCAAGTGGTGTTCCCCACCCGCCCTGGCGAATCAATATTTCCCGTTCGTCGCCCCCCCATTCGATCGTGTTCCAGCAGTGTGGTGCTGCCATGGGCTAAAAATTATCCCACGAATCGAAGCGGCCCTGGGCATCAATAAAAACGATGGTGCCGTAGCCACCCCACACGGCGTAATGCCATGTTTCCTGACCCGGGAAATGCTTAGAGACTAGCACCTTGTCAGGTCGCCCTAAGATTGCAACCACTTCATCGCGCGTCATTCCGACTCGAAGTTGGTTGAGTTCGTAATCCTGCGCCACATTGGGCAAGCATGAATACGCGACCAACACGAGTGCAACGATCGGGACCAGCACCGCCAGCGATTTGCCATGAGTCTGAAACCAAGTCATCATTCCGCGCCTCCATCCCCTGAGTGTAGCAGGGGGCAGGGAATTCACCCCGCCGGCCACTTTCGCCCCCCAAGCGCGCACCTTGAGAACCATCCCCGCTCATGGTAATTTCGAGGGATTTTACACGCAAAATGGCCATAACGCGGACCTCATGGTCAAGGAACAACCAGCCCCTCAGCGCCACACCTCCTGGCTCCTGAATCCTGGCTCCTCCCCCCCTCCGCGCCTCTTCCCCTCCCCGACGCGAATCCGGAGCCCCCCCCCCCC
>CAZUBB010000247.1:616-5663 GCA_964618485.1 uncultured Pirellulales bacterium | reverse complement strand
GACCTGCCAATCGTGGATCGACTCGACGAAGCGGCGCGGGTCGACCCACGCCGGGCGCGTGGGGTCCATGTCCGGCACGACGGTCGTCACGCCCATGGCGCAGTTGAAGAGTCCGAAGAGCGGAAAGCCGGGGAGGTCAATCTCGCCGGGCTGAATGGAAAAGCGATCGCGGATTTCGGTGACCTGGCGGTCGAACACGCCGTGGCGATAGAGGACGCCTTTGGGCGGGCCGGTGCTGCCGGTGGTGAAGATAATCGCCGCGTCGTCTTCGGCGGTGAGTCGCGGGAGCGTGACGTGGCTGGCGGAGTGTTGGCGCAGCTCGGCGAGCGTTGGGCCGCCCCATCCCCAGCGCCGGCCGACGGTGACATTGAGGAAGCAGTCGGGAAAACGACGGCGGAAAAGCAACCGCGCGGCGTGCGCGGCGGGGACGCCAATCATCCCGCGCGGCGCGGCATCGCTCAGGCAGCCGATAAGGTTTTTGCGCCCCATGCCGGGGTCGATGAGGATCGCGACCGCGCCGGATTTCAAGAGCGCGAAGACGAGCGACACGAAGTCGATGCCGGGGCGCACCAGGAGCGCGATCCGCGTGCCGTTCTCCACGCCGAGCAGCCGCAACGCTTTGGCGATCTGGTCGCTGTCGTCGTCGAGTTGCCGGAAGGTGACGGTTTGATACTGCCGTCGCCCGGATCGCCGGCGGCCGGTGGACATCGCGACCGCGACGCTGCCAGGGATGCGTTGCGCCATGGCGGTCAAGCGCCGCGCGACGTTTCCGGAGGAAGCGAGGAGAGTGTCTTCGACGACGGACACGGTGGGGGGGGGAAGTTGGAGCTTGGAGTACGGAGATTCGTGATTCAAATTCGTTTGATTTCGCGGGTGCCTGGGGCAGGGGCGTGCCAGTTCCCGTATCGAAGTCTTAACTGCTGGGGCTTCGTCCATCGTGCTCGGAGTACAAAGCGATGCCCCAGCGAGTTCGACGAGAGGACCTCCATCGTTCGCCCCAGCCCCAGGCACCCGTCCGTTTCCTTCGAACCGAAAATTAGGATTTGACGGGCGCTAGTCATTCTCTGTTGCACATGCTCCGTTGGCTATTGCTCCAGTTGGGGGCTGCCGCTTTCTATGACGGACGTTACGTAGTCGAGGACGAGTTGGGCGACGTCGGTTTGGTGGGCTTTGGAGAGGGCCTGCCAGCCGGGGACGGCGTTGACTTCGATGGCGTAGAGGCGGCCGTCGTTGCCGGGGAGGAGGTCGACGCCGGCCAACGGAGCGCCGATCGCCGCCGCGGCGCGTTCCGCCAGTTCGATCAGGTCGGACGAGAGCTCGAGCGGCGTGGCGGTCGCGCCGCGGCTGACGTTGGTGCGCCAGTCATGGGGATTGCTGCGCCGCATGCCGAGGAATTTGCGGCCGACCTTGAAGACGCGCAGGTCAAAGCCCGCGTGCGGGATGAACTCCTGGAGGTACAGCGCTGCGCCGAGTTGGACCAGCATTTTGAACGCACGGAGCGCCAGCGCTTCGTCGTTCAGCCGCGTAATGCCGCGTCCTTCCGCGCCGAAGAGCGGCTTCACGACGACGTCGCCGTCGAGCTCGGCAAAGGCCGCCATCGCATCGTCGACCGTCTGGCAGACGACGGTGCGCGGCACGAGGAGCCCGGCTTCGGATAAGCGCACCGTGGCGAGGTACTTATCGACGGCGGCCTCGATGCTGCGCGGCGGATTAATGACCGGCTTGCCGGAGCGCTCCAGCCGGGCCAGCGCGTCCATGCGAAATACCACCTGCTCCAAGGAGCCGGGGGGCATCGTGCGGACCAGGATGGCGTCGCAGTCCGAAAGCTCCAGCGCGCCGGAGCGGACGCGCGTGCGATCGCCGACCGACGATGACAGTTCGGTGAACGAAGCGGGGATGATCTCGTGGCGGTCCGCGGCAGCGCGCCGCAGGTCGGCGAGATACCAGCTCTTCGGCGCGGCGAGGACGGCGAACCGCATCGTGGGGACTCGTTACGCTCCGAAGGATTTGCGCAGAACGTCCGGGGCGAGCCGGCCGCTGCGAAAGGAATGGCCCGTCGTGACATTGAGGAGCGTGATCTCGGCCGGGCTGAACAGGTGGGGATCGATCTTGTAAAAGTCGTGGTTATAACGGGCGAAGATTTCGGCGAACGGCACACCGTAATCTGACGAGGCGCTACTGGGGACTTTCTTGACGAAGTCGTCGAGCTGCGCGTCGTCTCCGTCGACCCAAACCGTGACACTCGCGCCGTAGAGGACAGCGTCGTTCGTGCGGCCGATCGCGGCGAGGTCGTCTTTCGCCACCGGGGGAAGCGGCGCGGCGCCACGGCCTGCGCGAATGGCCGCCGGCTCGAACCCGAGTTCGAGCATCTTGTGGAGCGCCGTTTCCAGCGACCGGGCGACGATTTGCAGATTGCCAGCGATGCTGGCCGTGGGGGCGACGAGCAGCGTCAGGCGCTCGGGGGGGACGCCGCACTTCTCCGCCACGTCGCGCCAGACCGCTTCCGTGGGGAACTTGCGCGTTTCCAGGACGCCGATCGCCTGCGTGACGGTTTCCTGACAGCCGATTTTCTTGAAGAGCGGTTCGCGGGCGGCCGCGGCGCGCATCGGGCCGGAGCCCATCGCAAAGTATTTTTCGCCGGTGATCTGCCAGCCGGCGTATTGCGAGGCCATACAGGCGGCGATCGGCTGCAGCGATTCGACCACGACCATCTGCTCCGCGGGGAGTTCGCCTCGCGCTGGTGCGAGACGAACTTCGCCCCGGCCGCCTAGGCAGACCTCGGCCAGCAGCCTGCCGGCTTCGAGGCTGCCTGGCGCATCGATGCCGAAATCAAGGCACGTCCCGCCGGCGATTTCTCGGCGTGGAATCGTGTCGAGCATTCGGCCGGCGGCTGCCAGCAAGTCGAGGCCGCGTTCGTTGAGGGCGTATGGCATGCCGGTGGTTGATCGTCGCGAATTGCCGGGCGTGGCGCAGGGCACTAGAATTCCGCCTGTTGAAACTATCGCCGCCCCCCGCTTGGAACAAGCCAGCCGTGCCGAGCCTCACCGTCGAGAATTATGTCAAAGCGATCCATCAGATTTGCACCGGCCAGAACGGCGGCTCGGCGCAAACGGGGCAACTGGCCGCGGCTTTGGGCGTTTCGCCGGGCACCGTCACGAGCATGTTAAAGACGCTCAGCGAGAGCGGGCTGGCGACGTACCTGCCTTACGAAGGGGCGCGGCTGACGCCGTCTGGAGACGCGCTCGCACTGCGGGTGTTGCGACGGCATCGGTTGATTGAGTTGTTTCTGACGCGGACGCTCGATCTCTCGTGGGATGAAGTCCACGAAGAAGCGGAGCACATGGAGCACGCGGTGAGCGATCTACTCGTCGACCGCATCGAGCGTTATCTCGATTATCCGAAAGTCGATCCGCATGGCGACCCGATTCCCTCGGCCGACGGCGCACTGGCCGAAGTAGATGGACGGCTGCTGATGGATTGCCCGAGCGGGTTTCAATTCCGGTTGCTGCGGGTGCTCGATCAATCGCCGGAGTTTTTGCGCTATTTGACCGAGTCGGAATTGCCGCTGGGGTCCGAGGGAAAAGTCGGCGCGAACCGGCCGGAGTCGGGCGTTGTCACCGTCGTCGTGGGGGGCCAACAGACGGCGCTTAGCCGCGAAGCGGCGAGCAAGATCGTTGTGGCGGCGAACGAACACGCGAATCGGTGAACGATGGCGGAATATCGATGGAACCAGGCGGCGCTGGCGGAAGAATTTGATCGCGCCGCGGAGTTTATTCATCCGCGCTACCTGGCGGTTCAGGATGCGATTTTGGCGCTGCTCGAGGAAGCGGGCGCAACACGAGGCCTGATCGTCGACGCCGGCGGCGGGAGCGGGCGGCTGGCGGAGCGGATTCTGGAGCGCTTCCCTGAGTCGAGAGTGCTGGTCGTCGATCAATCGACGGCGTTCCTGGAGATCGCCGCGCGGCGCATGGTGCGGTTCGGCGATCGCGGCGCGACGCTCGTTTGCCGGCTGCAAGACGATTGGATCAGCGATCTCTCCGAGCCGCCGACGGCGATCGTCAGCATGTCGGCGATTCACCACCTGGAGCCGAGTGAGAAGCAATCGCTCTATGCGCGCTGTTATGCGGCGTTGGCGGCGGGGGGCGTGCTGCTCAATGGGGACGAGGTACGCGATCCCGACACCGCGGTCTACAAGCAGCACATGCTGGACTGGTCGGCGTGGAAGCACGAGCAGATCGCGGCGGGACATTTGTCCGACGCGATGGCGGAGAACTGGAAGCGTTGGGAAGAGCGCAATCTGGTCAACTTTGACGCTCCGCGCAAGAGCGGCGACGATTGCCACGAGACGATCGCTGCGCAGCTTGCGTATTATCGCGCGGCGGGCTTTCGCAGCGTCGATGCGCCTTGGCAATCGGCGATGTGGGCCGTGTTGCGCGGCGTGAAATAATCGCACCGCGAACGCTATGTTTGCTCCACGCGATGGTCTATGATGGTCCGCATGTCGCTAGTCACCGCGAGCGCTACTTCTCTCTTTAGCGCTTGACTCGCGGCGACGTGAGATGGTTTCGCCGCCAGTTTCGTGGAACATCGCTGTATGACGCCGTTGACCGCTTCGAGCCAAACAGCCGATGCCGCGGTTACCGACGAAGCGATTGATTTGACGCCGAGCGCTGGCGAAATTCGCCAGCAAGTGCCTGCCGATTGCTGGCGACGCTCGACGGCGAAAGCCCTGGCGCTCTTCACACCGTTTGCGGCGCTGTACCTCGTTTCGCTCACGGCGGCGGCGATCGCGCCGAATTGGCCGTTGCGATTCCTGTCGGCGGTCACGAATGCCGTTGCGCTGGCGATTCTCTTCGTGATGGGGCAAGACGCCTGTCATGGCGCCTTCACGCCGCACCGCAGGCTGAACGCGATTCTGGGGCGGCTGGCGTTTCTTCCGGCGTGGCATCCGTTTGCCGGCTGGGAACATGCGCATAACCATGTGCATCACGCGTGGACCAATTTTCGCCGCAAAGATTACGCCTGGGCGCCGTTGACGAAGCGCGAA
>CAZUBB010000247.1:0-606 GCA_964618485.1 uncultured Pirellulales bacterium | reverse complement strand
CGGCGTTCGAGAAATGGCGGCTGCGACGTTACCGGTCGCCGCTGGGGTTTGGCGCTTATTACTTCTGGGAGGTTTACGTCAAGCGGACGCTCTTTCCGAACCGCGTCTTTTGGGGGCGCGGCAAGCGGACGACGCTGTGGCTCGACTTGGCGCTGACCGCGGCGTTCGTCGTTCTGCAGGCCGTCTTTATCTTAGCGCTGGCGCGGCGATTCGCGCCTGCGGAATCGCCGCGGTTGATTCTCGCCGTGGCTCAATGGCTGCCGTTTGTGATTTGGAATTGGTTGATTGGGTTCCTCATTTTCCTGCACCACACGCATCCGCGGGCGCCGTGGTTCGATGACCGCGCGGAGTGGTCGTTTTTCGCCGGACAAGTGCAGGGAACGGTGCATGTCGTTTTCCCGCCAGGGGTGAACTGGCTGATCCAGCACATCATGGAGCACACGGCGCACCACGCGGACCCGAAGATTCCCCTGTATGAGTTACCGGTCGCGCAGCGGAGCCTGGAACGGGCTTACCCGAGCGACATCGTGGTGCATGCCTTCACGTTGCGCACGCTGCGAGAAACGGTGCGCGTGTGCCAGCTCTACGA
This sequence comes from uncultured Pirellulales bacterium, assembly GCA_964618485.1. Taxonomy (GTDB): domain Bacteria; phylum Planctomycetota; class Planctomycetia; order Pirellulales; family JALHLM01; genus JALHLM01. The sequence continues at coordinate 17 of CAZUBB010000247.1, read as the reverse complement.
TTTCGACCGGCACTGCT
>CAZUBB010000246.1:2719-5680 GCA_964618485.1 uncultured Pirellulales bacterium | reverse complement strand
AAAAATTCCCTACGCTGTTGACAGGAGACCTCAGATGTCTTCGGTCGGGGCGGTGTCACGGTCGGGAGACCGTGACACAACTGAGTTCGTTGAGTGTACTTGTGATCCCATAAAGACCATGATTCCTGTCAAATACAATCTGCGCAGCCTTTGGGCGCGTAAAGTCGGCTCGTTGATGACGATCATGATCACGTCGATCGTGGTGATGTCGAGCATCTTCGCGTTCGGGCTTTACGCCGGGCTGGAGCACACGCTTGAAGTGTCCTCGACATCATGGTGTTGCGGCAAGGATCGTCGTCGGAGACAGCGAGCGCGGTGAGCGACGCCATGGCGCGCGAGATCATGGCGCTGCCGGGCATTGCCACCGATCAAGACGGCACGCCGCTGGCTGCGCCCGAGTTGGTGGTGATCGGCTATTTGCCGCGACGCGTTCCAGGCGAAGCGAACGCACCTTCGGCAAGTGGCGCAAACCCAACGGCCCGGCGGGCCAAGGGGGGCTACGCGAATGTCACCGTGCGCGGCGCGTTGCCGATGTCGTGGAAACTGCGGGAAGGGATGGAAATCGTCGAAGGGCGCAATTTCAAACCGGGGTTGCGGGAGGCGATCGCCAGCCGCGCGATGGCCGAACGTTTCGAGGGGCTGGGACTTGGCGAGGAGTTTGAGGTTTCCGACGGGCGCTTCAAAGTTGTCGGCATTTTCGACGCCGGAGGCGGCGCGACCGAGTCGGAAGTCTGGGCCGATCAGAAGGTGCTCGGCCAGGTCGCCAATCGCACCGGCGCCACGTCGAGCGTGCAGATTCGCGCCACCAGCGAAGATAATCGCGATCGGCTCATCAGCCGCATCGCCGACGACGAGCAAATCGCCCTCAAGGCGATCACCGAGCAACGTTACTATGCGGATCAGGTCGAGCAAGGCATCGTGATTCGCGTGCTCGGGCAGATCGTAGCGTTTTTCCTCACGATCGGCGCGATGTTCGCCGTGGCCAACACGATGTACGGCGCGATTGCTTCGCGCGCCCGCGAGATCGGCACGTTGCGGGCGCTGGGGTTTGGGCGCGCCAGCATTTTGATCGCGTTCCTGTTGGAATCGCTGGTGCTTTGTTTGCTCGGAGCAGCGTTGGGTTGCACGATCGCGATGCTGTTGCCGGAGATTCGCACCGGCACGATGAACGGCGGTACTTTCACCGAGATCGCGTTCTCGTTCAACTTCGGCCCGGCGGTGTTGTTGAACGGGGCGCTGCTGGCCGTGGCGATGGGACTGCTGGGCGGAATTCTGCCGGCGATTCGCGCGGTGCGCATGAAAGTGGTGGATGCGCTGCGAGAGGTTTGATAAAGCCTCGAGCAGGTCCACGACGCCCATGCAACGACCCTTGACTTGACGTGCGACCATCCGCGCGTGCGTTCCCGCCGCGGACTAAGCTGTGAGATCGCCGCAGCTCCGCGCTACCGCCGCCGGATCGCGTGGCGAGATAAATGCGTGACAACGCAAATCACACGCCCTATATTCGAGCGCGCCAGGCGTGGCGGCACTTGCTCGTCTGCCTCGGCGGTTTCGCAGCTACTCCGCATTTCTCTCAATACTAAGGAGACGAGTCATGCGATCGTGCGTTGTGCGTCGTTGTGTCGCCATGGCGGTAGTCGTGTGGTGCTCGCGGGGAGCAGTGGCACAGGAAGCGAATGCCGAGGTTAACCCGGCCGAGGCCGCGCGGAGTGCAATTCGAGAAGTCCGGCTGCACGACTACCAAACGTCGGCCGACCTGCTGAAGCTGATCGGCGAGCAAATCGCCCGGTTAGGCGCCGAAAATAAGTTGGAACGCCGGGCCGCGATTGAGAAGATGCTGGAGAAGGCCCGCGAGCCGTTCAGCGAGACGTATGTGCCGGAGGCGTCGAACGACCTGGAGCTACATGCCGTTGGGATTTACGAGGGGGCGCCGTTCCAACCCGGGAAAGGGCTGGTGAAGGTGCGCGTGACGCATCGCGGTGCGCCGATCGTGCTCTGCCTCAGTGCGTGCGAAAGCGTTCACTGGAAGATTTCCGTCGACGAGGGCGTGCAGTTGAAACAGGTGATACTCTCGAGTTATCGGTCGCAATCCGTCGACGGCATTCCGGAGAGCGTATCGGTCGCCGACTACTCCGGCGGCGACCAAGGCGGCGGCGGCGGGATTCCTTACTGCTATCGTCGCACCGGCTCGCCGGGGGAGCCGAGTACGTATCCGGCGTTTTGCGACGAGCTTCGCAACCTGACGGGACTTAACGTCGAGACGTTCTCAGAGAATTACTCGCCGAGAAACAACGAACCGGTCGTTGTCGGGCCGCAGAATGAGTCGTGGCGTGATCAACGTGCGTTTGCCGGACTGGAAGAAGTCTACGACGCCGTCGTGGAAGACGCCCGCGAGCAGGTATGGAACGCCATCAAGGATTTACGATTCGCGGCGCTTTACCGTCGACCGGCGGGGCCGAACGCGAACCTCCGCCGTCCGCGCGCCGATGGCGAAGAGGTGTCCGCCGCGGAATATACCGTGCTGGGACCGCTCGCCTTGGGCCTGGCCGACCTGGACGAGGTGACCACCACGGCGCTCGACCCGCGCGGCGTGCGACGCGACCGTGAACGCTTTCAGCTTTCCGAGTTGGGAACCGGAGTTTCGACGCTGCTGCGCCAGGACGCTGACTCCGGCGCGCCGGATTTCAGCCATGTGATGGGAACGGCCTACGACTCGAACCGTCAGCGCTGGAACCTGGTTGTGCAGACAAACGACGGCGCTTGGATGTACACCTACTACGTCGCCGAGGAGGCCTGGCAGCCGTTGCGGCAGATGCATCGCGTCGACGTGCACGTCATGGCGTACGACAAGCAGGCGGACGCGTTCTTGGCGCTCGTGCAGCAAGGGCACATTGGCGATGGGATGACGCTCTACACGTATCATCCCGACGGCGCCGTCACCGCGCGCAGCGCCATTGAAGG
>CAZUBB010000246.1:556-2709 GCA_964618485.1 uncultured Pirellulales bacterium | reverse complement strand
CGCTTTGGCCCGGACCACCGCCCCTGGGTGCAGTTGATCCCGTTGGAAAAATACCTGGTGGCGATCGTCACGCGGCATGGCGACCGAAATGCGCGCGATATCGATCACGGGAAGGTGGAAATGAACGTAATCGACCGGGCGACGCATCGCGTCGTGTTTTCAACGCAGGAGTTGGAACCTGATACTCCCGAGGGCCAGTTTACGCAGTTGCAGAAGCGGATGGCGTTCGTCGAGGCGGCGCAATTCGTGCCGAGACTCGCGCCGGAGCCGGAGAAGTCCGCCGTGGCGCGGGCGGAGATTTCCGAAGACGAGGCCGTTGCGCCGTTGCGCAACCCGAAGAACGGGCATTTCTACGAATTGGTCCGACTCGACAACGCAACCTGGGAGCTCGCCAAAGAAGTCGCCGAAAAACGCACCTATCGCGGGCTGAACGGGTATCTCGTAACGATCACGTCGCCCGAGGAGAATGAATTCCTCACGCTCAACTTCGAGGTCGGGACGAGTTGGCTGGGCGCTTCCGACAGCGAGAAGGAAGGGGTCTGGAAATGGGTCGTCGGCCCCGAGGCAGGCCAGGTATTCTGGCGCGGCGCCGGCGACGGGAAAGCGGAAGCCTATGCCAACTGGAGTGGCGGTGAGTACGCTCACGAACCCAACGATTCGAATGGGGAGGACTTTCTCCTTTGGATGGGCCGTTCTCCGTTCGGACATCGTCAGCCCGATGCGCCGCGCGGGACATGGAATGACCAGGGCGCGGATCGTACCGCGGACCACGTCATCGTAGAGTTTTCGCTGCCCGGGGAGACAGGCGAAACGGAGAAGAAAGAGTAGCCGTCTCGGACGCGACTACAAATACTCTTCCCAGCCGCGTTCTTGCATCAACTTCACGACGGTGCGGATCGCTTCTTCGTCGTGCTTGTTGGCGACGAGCGTGGCGTCGGGCGTGTGAACGACGAGGCAGTCGCGGAGGCCGAGCGTGACGATCAGGTGATCGCGCGGCCCGCGGACGATGGTGCCTTGAGTGTTCACCGCGAGGTGCTTGCCGGAGACGGTGTTGCCGTCTGCGTCGGCGGCGCGGAGACGAGCGATCGCTTGCCAACTGCCGACGTCGTCCCAGTCAAAGGGGGCCTCGATCACGGCGACCTGCCTGGCGTGTTCCATCACCGCATAGTCGATGGAAACGCCCTTGATCGCGGCGAACTCGCGCTCCAGCGTTTCCGCATACTTCGGCGTGCCGAACGACGTGGCGATGTTTTCCAGATGCCCCAGCATCTCCGGCTGCCGGCGGCGGAGTTCTTCGACAATCGTCGCAGCCCGCCAGACGAAGATGCCTGAGTTCCAGTAAAACGTGCCCGCGTTCAAGTATTCTTGCGCGATCGCCGCCGATGGTTTCTCACGGAACTGCTTGACTTGAAACGCCGGCGCGTCGCTCGCCAGTGATGCCTTTAGCGGTTCGCCGCGTTCGATATAGCCGAAGCTTTCCGCGGGATAGGTCGGGCGAATGCCGAAGGTGACGATGCGATCCGGGTTCTGGTCGACGAGCGCCGCGGCTTGCGTGATGGCGCGTTGAAAATCGGCGACCTGGTTGATGACGTGATCGGAAGGCATCACCGCCATCGTGGCGGTCTTATCCCGGGCCAGCAGCAGGAGCGCCGCCAGGCCGATGCACGGCGCGGTGTCGCGCTTGCACGGTTCGCGGATAATCGACGCCGACGGGAGCTGCGGCAGTTGCGCGGCAATGGCGTCGGCCTGTTGCGCGTTGGTCAGCACGAGCAGATGGTCGGCGGGCGCGAGTCCCGACAGGCGATCGACGGTACTTTGGATCATCGAACGCTCGCCCACCAGCGACAGCAATTGCTTGGGGCGCAGGTGACGGCTTTCAGGCCAAAAGCGGGTGCCGGAGCCGCCGGCCATGATGACGGGATAGAGCATGTTGCGATCCTCCATGCGAGCCATGCGCGAGCAAAACGATCTTGTACCGCGCCGGATCAGCTTAACCCATTCGCGGCATCAGGAAAGCCAGTTGCGCCGCGGCGGTAGAGGAGCGTGCCAAGCAGCACGGCGGCTAGCGCCAACGACTGCGGCTCCGGAACAGCGGACGGGAATGACTGTTCGCCGAAGTGGTTCCGCACGCGATTCAAATCTTCCAGGTCGAC
>CAZUBB010000246.1:0-546 GCA_964618485.1 uncultured Pirellulales bacterium | reverse complement strand
AAAGTCGAACGGGACGGTGTCCCCCGGCCCTCCCGGCTGCGTTTCGCCGAAATGATTGCGGACGTTGTTCAGGTCCTCCAGGTCGACGTCCCCGTCCCCGTCGGTGTCGCCTTGAGCTTCGAAATTGGGAATCGAATAGGTAATTGAAAGTTCCGGCCGCAGGCTGACGTCGGCATGTTCACGGCTCGCCAGGACCTTGGCGGAGCCGGGCTGGTCCTCGGCGCTCTTAAGCAGCCAGCCAAAATTCTGGAACCTTGCACGTCAGCGACGAGTTGCGGCGTCGACTCGATGGTGTACCGTGCGACGCCGTCGACCGTTACGCTGCCGCTGACTTCCTCGTGGAAGTCGCCGCCGGGCGTGACCCAGGGGGCGCTCTCGTGAAGAAACGGGTAAAGCCAGGTCGCGTCGCCGGGTTCCGCTGCGACGCCCGATCCTCCGCCGTTACCGGCGTTCGAAGCGCCTTCGCCCCAGGCGCGGCGCAAGAGATGGAGCTCGATCTCGGCCAGGGCCGACCCGCCGCTGCTGACGCGGGTCACGGAAAACGAA
>CAZUBB010000245.1:0-5693 GCA_964618485.1 uncultured Pirellulales bacterium | reverse complement strand
TGGCGATCGGCGTGTCGGGCTCGTTCCCGGCGATTAACTGCTCGGTCTACGCGGCGGTCGAGACGCTCGGTTTGAAGCCGATCATCATCAGCAGCGCCGCCAGCTCGCAGTGGGGGGCCAACTTCGATGACTTCCTCTGGCTCGACATGGAACAGGCCCTCTACGACCGTGGCGTGATCAAGCATCGCTCCGTGGCGGCCTCCGTCGGCGGAGTCGAGGACCGCGGTCTGGGGATGTCGGAAGCGCAACTGAAACTGATCCGCGAAGGGATCGAGCGCAACGGCCTGGAATTCATCGAGGCCGATTCGTTCGCGGAGGGGATCGACAAGCGGATGGCGATCTACGAGCAGCACGCCGCGGGGCGGCCGATCGCCGCCTACATCAACGTCGGTGGCGGCACGATCTCAGTCGGCAAGCGCGTCGGCAAACGGCTTTTCGAACCGGGCTTGAATCTCCGCCCGCCGCACCGACTCGGTGGCGTCGACGGCGTCATGGTCCGCTTCGCGAAAGAAGACGTGCCGGTGATTCACTTCTCACAGATCGTCGAAATCGCCGAGCGTTACGACCTGTCGACCGACGCGACCAATGTTCCTCTCCCCGGCCAAGGTGGCGTCTTCGAAGGCGAGGATTACAACCGCTGGCTCGCCGGCGGCGTCCTCCTGGCGATCCTCGGCTGCCTCTACGCGTTTGTCCACTCGGATGTCGGCTTCCGAATCCTCAATGTCGCGCCGAAACGAGCAACCGCGGGGCAACCGCAGCAGATGGTGTGAGCGCCGGCGTACTCCCACGGACCTTGGCAGCCGCGCGGGCGGGGGGCAGAATGGCGGTCTGCTTTCGTAAGCCGCAGGCCTTGGTTTGGCTATGTCTCCCGCTCCCGACGAAAACCGCGCCCAGCTCGAACAGCGGCTGGCCGACCAGTACCACGAAATGGCGCGGCTGGCGGGCGGATTGGCCCACGAGATCAAGAATCCCCTCTCCACGATCCGCCTGAACATGGACCTGTTGGCGGAGGATTTGGCCGACGGGGACAGCCCGCAGCGAAGTCGTCCAACGGGAATGTTTGCGGTTGCAGGGCCTGCTGGACGACTTCCTGAACTTCACCAAGGTGCGGCAACTCCGGCTGGAGCCGACTGATTTGAACACCGTCGTGGCAGACGTGCTCGACCTCTTCGCCCCGCAAGCGGAACAAGCCGGCGTGCAGGTATTTCGCTACCTCGACTCCGATTTGCCGACCGTGCTACTGGATCGGGAATCGTTTCATGCGGCGTTCTTGAACCTCGTGCTCAACGCGCAACAGGCGATGCCCGAAGGAGGCCAATTGACGGTTCGCACGCAGGCGATTCCGTTCGGCGTGCGGCTGGACGTGATCGACACCGGCTGCGGCATCGACGACCGCGTGCTGGAGCGCATGTGGCAGACGTTTTATTCCACGAAATCAGGCGGCTCAGGACTCGGCTTGCCGACGGCGCGGAAAATCATCGAAGCGCACGGCGGAAGAATCAACGTACAAAGCGAAATCGACCGCGGCACGCAATTCACGATCGAGTTGCCGACACCGGCGCGGTTGGGATGAGGGGCGAGGAGAAAAGGAGAAGAGAAGAAAAGGAGAAAAGAAGTTGCGCTGAAGCGCCTGCTTGATTCCTCGCTTCTTTTCTTCTCTTCTCCTTTTCTCCTCCCCCCCACCTACCACCACCACTCTTTATCCTGGAAACCCTCTCCCCTTGACTTCATCCACTTTCGATCTCGTTGTGATTGGCGGCGGGCCGGGCGGCTATGTGGCGGCGATTCGCGCCGCTCAGCATGGGCTGAGCGTAGCCTGCGTCGACAAGAACGCCACGCTTGGCGGCACGTGCCTGCGCGTGGGATGCATTCCCAGCAAAGCAATGCTCGAATCGAGCGAGATTTTTCATCAGGCGAAGGCCGGCCTGGAGCGGCACGGCGTCAAGCTCGCCGGTGTGTCGCTCGACCTTGCGGCGATGCTCGCGCGGAAAGAGCAGGTGGTTTCCATCAACAGCAAGGGGGTCGACGCGCTCTTTAAGAAGCACAAGATTACCCGGTATGAAGGGGTCGGACGCTTCGCGCAGCCGGGCCGGATCGAGGTCGAAGGCCCCAACGGCAACTGGGCGTTGCATGCACCCAAAGTGATCATCGCCACGGGGAGCAAGGTCGCGCCGCTCAAGGGAGTCGAACTCGACAGCGACCGCATCGGCACCAGCACGGAGGGTTTGGCGTTCCCTGAAGTGCCGGGGCATCTCGTCGTGATCGGCGCCGGCTACATCGGTATGGAGCTAGGTTCCGTGTGGCTGCGCCTCGGCGCCAAGGTGACGGTCGTCGAGTATCTGGACCGCATCCTGCCGGGGCTCGACGCGGAAGTCGCCGGCGAAGCGCACAAGCTCTTCAAGAAGCAAGGCTTTGAATTACTCCTGGGGCGCAAAGTCACCGCTGCGCGCCGTCACGAAGGTGGGTGCGTTGTCGAGTGCGCTGACGCGGAGCCGGTTTACTGCGATCGCGTCTTGCTCGCGGTCGGGCGGCAGCCGAACACCGAGGGGCTCTCGCTGGAGACGATCGGCATTCAGCTCGACGATAAGGGGCGCATCCCGGTCGACGAACATTTTGAAACCTCGGTCCCGGGCGTTTTCGCGATCGGCGACGTCATTCGGGGGCCGATGCTGGCGCACAAGGCGGAAGACGAAGGGGTCGCCTGCGCCGACTTGATCGCGACCGGCTACGGTCACGTCAATTACGACGCCATTCCCGCCGTGGTTTACACGCATCCGGAGATCGCGTCGGTCGGGAAAACGGAAGAGCAGCTCGTGGCGGAGAACCTTCCTTATCGCAAAGGAAAGTTCGCGTTTCGCGCCAACGGCCGCGCGCGGACGCTCGACGAAGTCGACGGTTTCGTGAAGGTGCTCGCGCACGCCGAAACCGATCGCGTGCTGGGCGTTCATATCCTCGGAGTCCGCGCCGGCGACCTGATCGCCGAAGCGGCAGCCGCCATCGAGTTCGGCGCTTCCAGCGAAGACATCGCCCGAACGTCGCACGCACACCCGACGCTGTCAGAAGCGCTCAAGGAAGCCGCGCTCGCCGTGCATGGCGAGGCGATTCACGGGTGAGAAGAGCCAGGAGTCAGGAGCCAGGAGTACGAAGCTCGGAGTTCGGAGGCGATAGATTTCCTCACCCTTCTTTTCTCCTTTTCTTCTCTTCTCCTTTTCTCCTCCCCCAGCTACTTCCCCTCCGCCGTCGCTTCCTCTAACGACAGCAATCGGTCCTTGTCCTGGTCGAGGCGCTCGAAGGTTTCTGCCGAGCCGAGGAACTCTCTTGGGCTGATGTCGCCGTCGGCGTTGTGGTCCATGCGGCGGAACCACGTCGGCGCTTCGGGCTTTTCCTCGACCATGGTCGCCGGCGCATATTCCGTCGGCGCGGGGTTGTTTCCTGCGCCGCGCTCGAACTGGACGGCGATGCGCGTCGGAATCTCATCGCGCGTTAAACGGCCGTCGCCGTCGCGGTCGGCGGCGCGGAGTTTTTGCGGCGATTCCTGAATCTCGCGCAGGCTCAGCGTGCCGTCGCGATTGGCGTCGATGGCCGCCAGCAGCGAGTGTTCGCCCGGCGTGACGACGGCGCGGATGCGATTCAACAGCGGGACGCGTTCCGCGCGGAGCGCCGTCTTGAGCTCGTCGGGATAGACCTTGCCGTCGGCGTTGGCGTCGTAGCGCTTGAAATCGGCCTTGCGGTCCTCCGGCAGTTCGCCTTCTTCGAGATAGCCGTTCTTATCCTGATCCCCCTGCGTGAACGCCGCCGCGGCGGCGGCTTCGACATTAGCGAGGCCACCTGTGTCGGCGATCGAAAAGGCGAGCGTCAGATTCGGCCAGTCGAGCCGCGTGGAGCGGTCGGTCGCGCGCTGCTCGGCGTTGGCCAATTCGCTGCGTAAGTCGGTGACTTTGAGCTTGCCGCCGGCCGCGTCCGCACCGAATTCCAACTCGATACGCAGATGCGGCGTGAGGTAATTGAGGATCTCGGCCTCCGAGTTGCTGAGCACGCCATCCTCGTCTGCGTCCAGCTTCTTGGCGAATTCCGGGAACAGCGGTAGATCCAGTTCGCGGAATTGCCCGTGCATCAGATAGCGCTCGTCCAGTTCGAACTGCACGACGCCCCAATCGGTTTCGCTGTCGAGCATCGAGGCCGTGGTGGCGACGTTGCCTTCGTAGGCGGTGTTCATCGCGACTTGCGGCATATTCATTTCCGGCGCGCCGAGATCGCGCGGCGAGAGCTGCTCGTCGTCATCGAGATCGGCCAAGCGCAATTGCGCCGGCGCCGCGTCGATTTCGTCCAGCGAGAGCACGCCATCGGCGTCGGCGTCGAGCAAGCGGGCGACATCGGCCGCCGCCGTAGTTCCGCCCGGCCCGTCGACGTGCTCCAGGCGGAAGGCAAGGCCTGCCTCGCCATGGCCGAGCAGATTCCAAAGCTCGCCACGATCGACTTCGCCGTCGCGGTCGCGATCGTAAAACTCCTGCGCGTTGCCGGACTGGCCGATGAATTGCGGAATGCCCGATCGTTGATTGGCCAGCGCCTCGGTCCAAGTCGTTTTGCCGTCCGCGTCGGTGTCGGCGATCCTCAGGAGTTGATCGACGAAGGCGTCGTTCATTTCGATCGCGCCGCGGCCGTCAACCCGGAGCACGAATTCCACCACCACGGGACCCGAAGGCGTGTACAGCAACATCCGCTTCGTCTGCCCCGGCGGTAATTCCGCGGACTTGGTCGCGACGTCAGCGACCGGCGCCTCGGCTGGCTTCGCGGCGCCAGCCTCCGCATCTGGTATCGCCTCAGGGGTTGTCGGCGGCGTGGTCACAGCGGCAGCCGGATCTTCCTTAGGCGGCGCTGTCGGAGGAGCTTGTTCCTTCACAACCGGTGGCGCGGCCTTCGCGACGGCCGGCGGCGCCGGCGGCGGGGACTGCTGCGTGCAACCCAATGCAGCGACAATAGCGACGACGAGGAAACCGCGGGAGCGCATGGTCGGGGCCTTCATCGTGAGGGTGGCCGTAATTAACGCCTGTCCGAGCTAAGGGTTCCGCGCTAATGGTTCAGCGAAAACTCGGCGCTGTTGAGAATCGCCCAGCAGACGTCGCTGAGCGCCTCCCGACGGTTTTTATTCGCACCGCCATTTTCCAAGTACGTGGAGAGCACCGCCGATTCCTGTTCGGTCGGCAGGCGTGTCAGCGACGAAAGGAACAACGCCTCGACGCGCTCTTGGTCCGAGAGGAATGGGGCCTCGAGCGCGGCCAGCAATCCGCTTTGCTCGAGGTCGGTCGCCTCGACGATTTGCGCGCCGTTCATCAATGTCAACGCCTGCGGGATGCCCGATTCTAAATCCGGCCCGCCCGACTTCGGGCTTTGGAACTTGGTGCGGAAAAGTTGCCGATCTGGGTCGAGCCCCATGATCACCGCCTGTTCTTCGGACATCGCACCGGCGGCGCGCTGGCGGCGCATGACCTTCAGCAGCGAATCGTACAGTTGGTCCGCCGACAGCGTTTTGATTGACATCCGCGCGAAAAGCTCGTGCTTCGGCGCTTGGCCCTCCACTTCGCTGGAAAGTTGATACGCCCGCGTTCGAGCCAACGTCGTGAACAGTTCCCGCAGGTCGTAGCCGGAGTCGATGAAGTAGTTCGTCAGTTCTTCCAGCACCTCCGGATGGCTCG
>CAZUBB010000244.1:0-5754 GCA_964618485.1 uncultured Pirellulales bacterium | reverse complement strand
CGCAACTCCCGCTTGAGGATCTGTTCGACCCGGACGAGATCTTCCTGAATCGGCGCGTAGAGCGATTCCAGACGCTTGCGGGCATCGAGCCGATCCATTGCGACGGGGGTCATCAAGCGTTCCTGGAAAACCTGGCCAAACTTTGCGATCGTGCCCGCTCGCCCGACGCGCGGGTATTACGGATTCTGCGGAGGCCGCCGTGCTTTCGCCCGCCCGCTGGCGCGTCGGGCTAGTGTGACGCGGTGGCTGCACCAAGACAACCGCCGTTTCGGCCGCCGAATTAACCGCGTAGGTAATGCCCGCTACGCCCTCCGGATTTTTCTTCGAGCTGGATCGAGCCGAGCACCAAGCTGCGATCGATCGCCTTGACCATGTCGTAAATCGTGAGCCCGGCGACGCTGACGGCGGTGAGCGCCTCCATTTCCACGCCCGTCCGGCCGGTGCAGCGGACCGTGACGGAAATCGAGACGGTCGCGGCGTCGGGGAAGTCGAAGGACACGTCGACGCCGTCGAGCGGCAGCGGGTGGCAGAGCGGAATCAGGTCCGCCGTCCGCTTGGCGGCCATAATCGCCGCCAGCCGAGCCACTTCCAGCACGTCTCCCTTCGCCAGAGGCGCAGAGCGAATCCGCTCCAGCGTCGCCTCGGCCATCGTCACCCGGCCCGACGCGCGCGCCATCCGCGCCGTGACCGGTTTCTCCCCCACGTCCACCATCCGGCTCCCGCCGCCCGCATCAAAATGCGTCAATTCGGTTGGCATTGCGTGAGTATTGTAGAGGGAGGAGAAGCGGGCGGGGAAGGAGCCAGGAGCCAGGAGTTCGGAGAACGAATTACGGAGTTCTCGTGCGACTGAAAACTGAACACTGAAAACTGAACACTCCTCTTTACTCGCTATCTCCGAGGGTCAGCGGGACCTCGATGCGTTCGTTGTCGCGGAGGACGCCGATTTTGACGCGGTCGCCGGGGCGTTTGCTTTCGACGATCGTGAGCAGGTCGTCCGCCGACGTGATTTCCTGATCGTCGACCGCCACGATGACGTCGACCACAGCGCGATCAACGATTTAATACTCGTAGACGAACGGACCTTGCCGGCGCCGCTCCCGTTTGAGCGTTGGACCGCGGAGGCCGGCGCGTTCGGCAGGGCCGTTCGGCGCGAGCGCCACGATGCGCAGCCCTTTTTCCGTTCGGGAGACCAGCGCGATGCCGGTTTCTGGGCGGATCACTCGGCCGTTGGCGATGAGCTGCTGCACCACGCGGTCAATCACGTTCGACGGGATGGCAAAGCCGACGCCGGCGCTTTGACCGGTGCGGCTGGCGATGGCGGTGTTCATGCCGATCAGCCGGCTCTTGCTATCGAGGAGCGGGCCCCCCGAGTTGCCGGGGTTGATCGCCGCGTCGGTCTGAATCACCGATTTCACCGTTCGGTTGTTCCGGGTCGGCAGCGTTCGGTCGAGAGCGGAGATAATCCCGATCGTCAGCGTACGTTCGAGCCCGAAGGGGTTGCCAAGTGCGAACACGCGCTGCCCAACGCGCAAATGACTGGAGTCGCCCAGCTTCACCGGGAACAACTCCTCCGCGGGGGCGTCGATCTTAATTACCGCCACATCGCTGTTGGCGTCGCCGCCGACGGGGGTCGCCTCATACGATTTGCCGTTATAGAGCGTCACGGAGATATCGCGTGCGCCTTCCACGACGTGGTAGTTCGTGAGCAGATGTCCTTCCTTGTCGAGCACGGAGCCGGAACCGGCCCCTTCGGATTCATATTCCAGCAGCATGAACGCGCTCGGACGCGTGGCGACCGTGCTGATATTGACGACGCTGCGGTTCGCGTTTTCGTAGACCGCGACATTGATGCGCTCCTCGGGGCTCAACTCATCGGGCGCATCGTTCGCCACGGCCTCCGGTTTGGTCGACGCGGCGCGCAATCGCGCCGAGGGTTGCTGCGCCGCGGCGGTGTTCATGGGTTCGCCACGGAAGAATTGCTGCGATAGCACGGCGCCCAGCGCCGCGGAGATCACACAGATACTGATCGTTTGTCGTGACATGGCGTAGTCTCACGCTGAATGACAACTTGCACAGACGACGGTGCGAGAGCGGCGCGCACCAACCGAGCGCGCCTGCATTGTCCCTAAAATACCGCACGACCCCGTTGTTGGTGGAGATCAAACCTTCCGCAATCTTCCGCAGGACCCCGCGGCTTTCGCTGTCCGTTGAACCGCGCAAGATTACCCGTAGCACGCATTCGCTAGCGGCTACCTCATGCGTTCCATCAGCCATCTCCGATACCGATATCGTTCCTTCCAATCGAGCGCGGCGAGCGGGTTCCTCGCCGGCGCTCTTCAGTTCGATCCCCGCCTTCGCTAGGAGTTTCGACGATGCGACTGGTGCTCTCAGGACTGTTCCGCCGCGCGCGGCGCGCCGCGCTGGTTGTTGCGATCGGTCTGCTTCCCGCCCCGGCATTCGCGCTGATGCCTTGGTGCGGCGAAGGCGCATGCTCGGCGATGCTCTCCCCCGGCCTCCGCGTCGCTGACTGTGATTTCCGCGACTACCTCGATCCAGGGATGCCGACGCCGTTGTCCTCCGTCGTACCGGCGACCGCCTCCTCCCCCGTCGCTGCGCAAGAAGGTTGCCACTGGGACGACGATTCCGACGCACCATACTCGATGCCGTACGACTGGTCGGCGTCGCACGCGTGCGGACCGACCGACTGGGATTGCTCAACATCCGCCGCGGCCCCGGCCCCCGTGGCGGAAGCAGTCGCGGCGGTCGCCGCCCTCTGCCCGGACATTCCCGTCGCATGGCTGAGCTGGGAGTCGGTCGACGCGGCGTTTGGAGCGATGCAACCGATCGCCCACGAGTTGGACCGCCAGGCGGAGTTGGCGGAACAAAGCGCCCGCGCCGCCCTCCGCGCCAGCGCCCGGTCCGCCGCCGGCCGCCTGGGCGGCACGCTCGACCGGGTCGGCCGACAATTCCTCGGCGCCGCCGCGGCCCTGAGTCGCGTCGCCGGCGACGACTCCGGCCCGGTCGAATCGACCGCCGCGCGCCAATACGGCCCCCAACCCTCGATGCACCCCTTCGGCCACCTGGGTTTATAAGGTACTCCCCCTGTTCCTCCTGCCTCCAGCCTGCAGCCTCCGGCGTACCCCCTGCCTTCCCGATTTCCCCCAGTTTTTCCTTGCGAGTAGGAGTTCAAAGGGAATAGAATAAGCGTAATTGTGGCAACGCCTTGACGGCGGCGGGGGCCGTTATGTCTTGGCGCGACCGCGGTTATCCCTGGCCGCCGCACCGGAACACGGCGGCACTCTGGCGCTAGCGCTTATTCGTTCGGGAGTCGGAACCCTATGTCAAAAGCACGTCGTGGATGGTTGGCCCTGGGGGCCATGGCCGGTTGGGCGATTCTGCCCGTCGGGCCGTCAACGTTGTTGGCCGCTGAGCCGCGCGAGGAGGCCGCGCGACTCGATCAGTATGTCAGCGGCGCTGGCGAGGGCTTCTTTATGATGAGCTTGCCGCCGGCGAAGTTGCCCGCGGCCAAAGCGCACGACGTGATCATCGCCGTCGATACTTCGGCCAGCCAGACCGGAGAATACCGCGACAAGGCGATTGCGACCGCGGAAGCGCTGCTCAAGACATTAGGCGAGCAAGACCGTGTGCGCATCGTCGCCGCGGATGTGGAAACGACTGATCTCACCGAAGGCTTTGTTCCGGCGCGAGAAGCCGCCGGCGCCATCGCCAAGCTGCGCGAGCGCGTGCCGCTCGGTTCGACCGATATGTCGGCGATGCTTTCCGACATCGCCACACGCTTCGACGCTGACAGCAAGTCGCCTCGCGCCGCGCTCTACATCGGCGACGGCAAGAGTGTCATCAACCTGCTCGATGGCAGCGAATGGAAGAGCATCGTCGACGAACTCACCACCGCGCACGTTCCGGTGACCAGCTACGCGATCGGTCCGGAATGCGACAACGAATTACTCGCCGCGCTGCCCAATCAGACCGGCGGCAACCTGGCGATTGATCAAGAAACAACGCGGGCCAGCGAGGCCGCGGCGTTCCTCGCCGAAAGCGCCGACGCTTCCGTCGCGTGGATTGAGAACGTGACACTGCCGGAAGGCATCGAAGAATCATATCCGGCCAAGACGCCGCCGCTGCGCTCCGATCGCGAGACGATTCTTGTCGGCCGCGGGAAGGTCAACGCGGGCACAGTCGCCGTCGAAGCCAACACCACCGCCGGCAAACTCGCCTGGGATATCCCGGCCGGTGCTCCGCACGAAGATCATGCTTACCTTTCGAAGCTGGTCACGAGCGCTGAACCCGATCAAGGTCAGAGCCTGCCGACCGTCGGCCTGGCTGGGCTGCAAGAAGCCCAACTGATGTTCCAGTCTGACGCGCACAGCCTGGTACGTCTGGCGCAACAGGCGGTCGCGACCGGTGCGCTCGATCAGGCCGAGCAACTTGCTGACCAGGCCCTCGCACTCGATCCGACCAGCAACGATGCCGCAGCCGTGAAGCAAGCGGTCGCCGCCGAACGCAAGCGCGGTCCGGATGCCCCGGCGCGCGAATTGGTGCTGGCCAACTTCCAGGCGGGTCCAGCCGAAGCCCCCGCGGAACCGTTGCCGCCACCAGCGGCTGCGGATCGCTTCGCGGAGGACGGTTCGTTCGCGGATCAGGTCCTCACCGATCGCAAGGTGATGGAACAATACATGCGGAACATGGTCCGCAACAGCATCGACCAGGCCCGTCGCTTGATGGCCCAGGACCCCGAAGCGTCGATCAGCGCGCTCAAGTTGCTGATGGAGGATGTCTCCCGGGCCCTCGATCTGGAATCCGACGTCCGCGGCCAGTTGCAGGATCAGATTGAAGCGGCGCTGCGGACGGCCGAGAGCCGCCTGCAAGAAAAGGTCGTTCGCGATATTTCGCGCCAGGCCTTCGAAGCCGGCCAACGCGATCGGCAACTCGCCCTGCAGCAGATTCAACTGCGCGAGGACAAGCTCGATCAATTGATCAGCCGCTTCGACGCGCTCATGGACGAACAGCGTTATCGTGAAGCGACGCAAGTCGGCATTCAATCGCGGGATCAGTATCCCCGTGTTCCGACGGCGAACGCCGCGGCCGCGACCGGCCAGTTTGCACGGTATTACCATGAAGCCATTCAATTGCGCCGGCTGCACGATGAAATGACGTTGGCGGCGCTGGAATCGGTCAACGTCTCGGCCGTGCCGATGGACGATCAGGAGCCGATCATCTATCCCGATCGTGAAGTCTGGTTGCGGCTCACCAAGGCCCGTGAGAAGTACAAACAAGTCGATCTTGCGACTCGCGGACCCGCCGAAGCGAAAATCTTCAAGGCGCTCGATACCACGACCAGCCTGCAGTTTCTGGAGCAGCCGCTCGGCGACGTCGTGGCGTTCCTTGAAGACAAGCACAAGATCGAGATTCAGCTCGACACTCAGGCTCTCGACACCGCGGGCGTCAACACGGACAGCCCTGTCACGATTGATGTCGAAGGCATCAGCCTCAAGAGCGCGCTGCGGTTGATGCTCAAGTCGATCGACCTGACCTACACCGTTCGCGATGAAGTGTTGCTGATCACGACCACGGAAGAAGTCGAGCAAGAACTGGTCACCAAGGTCTATCCGGTGGCTGACCTCGTCGTGCCGATTCAAAACGTCTCGATTGGCGGCATTGGTGGCGGCGGCGGCGGATTCGGCGGCGGTGGCGGCGGTTTTGGTGGCGGCGGCGGTGGCGGCTTCGGCGGCGGCG
>CAZUBB010000243.1:381-5756 GCA_964618485.1 uncultured Pirellulales bacterium | reverse complement strand
GACGCAGCCACTTACTAAACTTTGGTCGCGTCAGAAGTTGATACCCCCCGGCCACTTCCTCCACGCGGAACGCGGTCCCGTGTTGGTCGTAGCGCAGGTTGAGTTGGCGAATCAATGTACGTGCTGAAGTACTGTCCGCCAAGCCCGCGAATTGCGCCAATTTACGCGCCGACAGGGGCTCGCGCGCGATCCACAACACTGCCTCCAGCCGGGCGACTTCCGAGGCAGTGGACGAGCCCCCCGTAGGTAGCGGCGCGTGGGGCGGGCGATTCGTTTCCGGTCGTGAGGTAAGCGGCAGGAGAGGCGATCGCGCGCGGCCTCCGCGCGCTACCAATGGGTGGTCTCCGCGACGTTTCTGAGAACCCCACCCCGTGGGTCGATGCGTACGCAGGGACATCGTGTCGCCCCATCGTCGTGACGTCGGCGAAGCTGAAACCGGTACTTAAGCCGCACCGCGAGCCTAGAACGAAATCCGCGGACTGACAAGGGCTTACGGCTGACCGGCGGGACGATCGTCCAACTGTCGAAGGACGCCCTGTACCGCCTCGATCGGTGTGCGTCCCGGCGCGACAAAGCGCTCCTGGGCCCCTCGCCCGTCTGCGGCCGGCATAATGCACTCAAAGCGGTAGGCGTAGCCGCTGCTTCGGTCCGCTTCCAGGGCGTAATACTCCGCACCCAGCGCTTGGAGCCGTTGCTCGAGTTCGGCGAAGCCCTCGACAACGGCTTCGACGTCGCCGCTCTCCTCCCGGTGGGCCGCCGGGAGCAACTCTCCCTCGGCGTCGGTGAGATCGGGGTTCGTTTCGAAATCGGCGAAGTTGGCGCGGATCGGCGGCTCGGGGTGCGTGCCGTCGTACATGGCGGCGCTCTGCTCAGGACTGTCGGGAAACTCGTCCGAGGGCGCCGCGGCAACGAGCGGCGACTCGGTCACGGGCTCGTCGCGATGTCCCGGTGAAACGCGGATAGTCTGCGGGGCCCAGCCGCTCTCCGACCGCGTGCGGAGCCAGCGGCCGATTCCCTGGCCGAGAAAGGCCACGCCGGGAACCAGGATCAACGCCACGAGGACGATGCCCCAGCGACAAACGTCGGCCCAGGCGTTCCATTGCTCTTTGACGTTCACTACGACTTTGGGCACGGGGCGACCTCCCTGTCGCCGATCACTAGCTGGCTACCGCGAGCATGATATCCGCCCCGGCCAATTTCCGGCAATGCGGGAACGCGAGTTAATCTGCGCGGTCGGGGGTGGCCTGGTAAACATAGTCGCGTTCCACGCGGGCTATGCGAATCCGGTAACTGGCATACCACGCCGAGCGGCCCATGCGCTGGGCGACTGTATGCCGGGCGTTTTCGCGCCAGGCATCGATGGCCTCGAGCGATTCCCAATAGGAGACGGTGACCCCAAAGCCGTCGGCGCCACGGCAGCTCTCGATTCCCAGGAAGCCGGGCTGTTGCTGGGCCAGTCGCTCCATTTCGTCCGCCATGGTGCTGTATCCTGCCGCGTCGGCGGCGGTGCGTTGCGAGGAGAAAATGACCGCGTAGCAGTGGCCGATAGCGGTGGAGCCAGAAGGAGTCGACATATGGGCCGGTCCAAAGGGGCGTCGCCCGCCGGCTAGGCAGCGCGGGCAGCAAATCGTACAGTCAGGGCGCAATACAGGTCGCGGCGACTAACGGAGTTCGCCGCGGCATCTTAGCATGGTCGATCGCTCATAGGCGGGGCGATTCGGCGGAGCGCCGCCATGAATCCAGGCCTGGCCGTACGAGAGCAGCCCACCATCCAAGGACACGGCGAACCTTCCGGCGCGGACGCTTCCATTCCAGCGCCGCGCGTTCACGCGCCGAACGACCGCTTCGACCTGGTCGTGCTGGGCGCCGGACAGCTCGCCGAGGCGGCTGCCCTCGAAGCGGGGCGCCTCGGCGCGCGCGTCGCGTGGTTCGTCTCAGGTTCGGAGAGTGTCGCTGCCGAACGAGCGATGAGATCGTGGATCGCCTCGGCGCTCGTGGCACAACGCGCCCGCGAAGCGAAGGAGTTGGGCGTGCACGCGGCGGGAGTTCGCGTCGATTTCAGCGAAATCGGCGCGCGGTCGGCGCGGCTGGTCGCCGAACTCAGTCGCCAGGATGACAGCTCATTGGCAACGCTGGGCATTGCCGTCGTCCGTTCGCCCGCGAGTTTTTGCAGCGCTCATGCCGTCGAAGCGAATGGGCGGACCTACGAGTTTCGCCGGGCGATCGTCGCCGCGGATACTCGGCCCGCGTCGCCACGCGTTGCCGGTCTGGCGGAGGTTGGATTTCTGGATCGTTTGAGCGCGCTGTCGCTGACGGCGCTCCCCGCGCGCTGGGTGGTGCTGGGAGGAGGCGCCGTTGGCTGCGAATGGGCGCAGGTACTGCGGCGTTTCGGCTGCGAGGTGCATTTGGTTGAGCCGGGCGAATCGCTGCTGCCAACCGAAGAGCCGTATGCCGCGGAAGTCGTGCGGCGGCAATTGGAGCGCGAGGGCATTAAGCTGCATCTGGGCTGGACGCCGACGTCCGCCGAGCGGCTCGGGGGCGCCAAGGGAATCACAATCGAGTGCGACGGCGAACGCGTGAAGATCTTTGCGGATGAAATCCTGGCCGCAACTTCGGAACAACCGAACCTGGAGCATCTGGGGTTGGATCGCGCCGAAATTGAGTTCGATGAGCGCGGCATCGCCGTCGACGACGTGCTGCGCACCAGTAATCCCGCTGTGTATGCGCTGGGGAGCGGTTGCCGTCTGCGCGCCGGGGAGTTTCACTCCGCCGTGCATGCGCGGAACGTGGTCCGCAATGCATTGCTCATGGGCCGCTATCGCGCTGGCCGGTGGAAAGCGCCCCGGGTGATCGATACATCGCCAGCGGTCGCTCGGTTGGGACTGAAGCGCGCCGAGGCCGCTGCTGCCGGGCTTCCCGTGGAGAGTTTTCGGCTGGAACTGGCGGAGATTGCGAGCGCCGCGCTCGATGGCGCTACCGAGGGTTTTGCGGTGATCCACGTGGCGCGTGGCGGCGAGGAGATCGTCGGCGGCACGATCGTTGCCGAGCAGGCCGTTGAATTGATCGGCACTTTGGCGCTCGCGATGAACCGCCGCGGCGGACTCCGCGCGCTCGCAAATAGTTCCTCGGGCGAACTGCTGAGCAGGCTCGCGGAACGGGCGCTCCCTCGGCGGCTGACGCCGCGACTCGCAGGATGGTTGAAGCGATGGTTCGCCTGGCGGCGCAGCGCAGGGCGCGAGTCGAACGCCGTTTCTTAGTTCCGCGCGTCCGCGGAAAGTAATGCGCATGAGTGCGAAGGCGGGCGTCACTCCGGGCGCTAACGCTTCCGGCTCCAGGTTATCGTGCAATCGCTACGACCCGCAGAGTCGTTGCGTCTTCACGGGATTTCATCTGCACTTCAGGTTGATTCGCGCGCGGGCTCTCCAGGGGTCTGACTAGCCTGGAATCTAGTGGCGGATCGTGTGGCATATTCGCACACGCCGATTGGCTCCCGTGACTGGTCTATCTCCGGAGGTTTTGCTTCATGAAGTTGTCATTGCGTCCCCTCTGCGGCGCGGCGATGGTCGGTCTGTTGGGCCTGGCCCTGACCGCGTCTGCGCATGCCGCTCCGTTGCCGGCTGGCGGCTTGTTGCTGCCCGTCCCACAAGAAACCGATCCGACCGGCGGCACTCCGATCGCTTCGCTGTCGAGCAACTTTGTCGCACCGGGCGCTTATAGCGGCGTGTTGCGGTCGCTGGTCATCGCGAACGACACGTCGAACCCGCTCGGCGGCTTGACGTTCATTTACCAGGTTCTCAACGACGGCATTTCCGGCGGCAATTCGATCGGCCGGTTGTCGGTCGATAGCTTCGGCGGCTTCCTGACCGACGTCAGCTACCAGGTGGCGATTAATGAAATCGCGCCGGCGTACGCCGATCGCGGCGTGAATGGCTCGATCGTCGGCTTCAACTTCTTCCCGTACCAGGGCGATCCGCACGCCGGCTTCCTGTCGCCGGGCGACTTGAGCAGCGTGCTCGTCGTGCAAACCGACGCGCGGAAATACCACGGCGTGCTGGCCTCGATCATCGACGGCAGCATCACTCAGGCGCAGAGCTTCGGCCCGGTGGTGCCGGAACCGTCGACGCTGGCCTTGCTGGGCATTTGCACCTCGGGCTTGGGCCTCGCCGTCTGGCGTCGCCGTTAGTCGCTACTTAGCGTTCCTGGAACAGAGAGTAACGCTCGCGCCAGCCGGGCCGCCGCAAGGCGTCCGGCTGGCGTCGCTTTCTGCGCGAAAAACCGCTCGCGTGGGCGCTTCCGCGACTCGCCTAGTCTGCCTAGAATGGCGGCTTCCCGCGCCGCACGAGTGGCTGCGCGGCGATCTTCTCGTTGAAATCGCGAAACGTCCTAGGAGCAATCATGTCTGCATCGGCCGGCGCACAGATGGTCCCCGAAGCCAAGGGTCCCCTGGACATGGGCATCCGCGCGCGGCTGTCAACGATGATGTTCCTGCAGTATTTGACGTGGGGCACCTGGTTCGTGAGCCTGGGGTCGTATCTGGCGGCGAACACCGGCGACAACGGCGGAAAATACTTCGAGGACGGCTTCATCGGCCGCGCTTATGGGACGGCGGCGATTGCGGCGATGATCGCTCCATTCTTCGTCGGCATGGTGGCGGATCGATTCTTCGCCACGCAGCACGTGCTGGGCTTCCTGCACATCGTCGGCGCTGGAATCTTGTATTACCTGTCCGGCGTCACCGATCAGCAGACCTTCTACATCGTGATGCTGCTGTACTTCCTGTGCTTTATGCCGACGCTGGCGCTCACGAACTCGTTGTCGTTCCATCATTTGCCCGATCCGAGCCGGCAGTTTCCGGGCATTCGCGTGCTGGGGACGATCTCCTGGATCTGCGCGGGGCTGTTCACCGGCGCGATGGGCTGGGGAACCACGAACACCGCCATGCAGGCCGCTTCGGGCTTCTCGCTCCTGCTGGGCATCTATTGCTTCTTCCTGCCTCACACGCCGCCGAAGAACGTGGGGCACGCCGTGACGGTCCGCGACGTGTTGGGCCTCGACGCGCTGGCGCTCCTGAAGCGCTGGCCTTTCGCGGTGTTCGTGATCGGTTCGTTCCTGGTCGCGATTCCGCTGCAGTTTTACTACAACTACACGAACTCCTTCCTGGAAAACATCGGCATCCAGAATCCCACCGGCAAGATGACGATGGGGCAGATGTCTGAGATCTTCTTCATGCTGCTGATACCGTTCTTCTTCCGCCGGCTGGGTCTGAAGATGATGATCCTGGTGGGGATGGGCTGCTGGGTTGTACGGTATGCCCTGTTTGCCTTTGGTGCTCCCGATCAGGTGACCTGGATGCTGCTGCTGGCGATCGCTCTGCA
>CAZUBB010000243.1:0-270 GCA_964618485.1 uncultured Pirellulales bacterium | reverse complement strand
GCGCAGGGTCTGCTGGTGTTTCTGACGCAGGGGATCGGCATGTTCTTCGGTTATCGCATTATGGCGGCCGGCCAGTTTCTTGGGATCCCGCTGAACTGGACGATTGGTGAGTACGGCGCCCAGGTGACGAATGCCGAGGCCTACATGTCGGCACTGCAGGCTGCACAGGGTGAGGCGGCCAGTGTGGGATTCTTTGAGACGTTCACGAAGATGTTCTCCCGCAGTCTGCCGGCATCGCTGGACCCACAGCTGCTGGCCGACACGATGCAG
>CAZUBB010000242.1:4191-5786 GCA_964618485.1 uncultured Pirellulales bacterium | reverse complement strand
TGATTGACCGCCACGAGATCGCGTTCGCGCCCGCCCAGAAATTCGCCGTGGCGCGAGTCGATGTTGCCGGGCTTGGTGACCACGATTTCCTGAATGAGCCTGCCGTCCAGGTCGTAGCTGAATAAGCGTCCGGCGGCTTTGTCGGAGGCGATCACGAGGCTTTGCGCAGGTGCGTTCGCGTTGCACCAGATGCAGAGATCGTCTTGATCCATCGCCGCGGGATTGGTGAGGACTAATGATTCGGACTGCGGTTCGTTGGCTGCGAGCTGCGCCGTCAACGACGCGATCGACGCTCCCAGCGATAACGCGGTCACAGCGGCCCTGAGGCGGCGCGATTTGCGGCGAGGCATGAGGTAACTCCGAGTAGCAATCTGCCAATCTGCGGAGATGATATCGGCGCCGCGTGAGCGTTTGGCAAGCGATTCGTTATGATCGCTTGAGCGCAGGCAACGCTTACAGCGCCGCGCGGCGGCCGGGATGCGTTTGCTCCATGCCGCACGCGCCGGCCGTGGGAAGCATCTTCGCGGGACTGAGCATTCCGGTCGGATTGAACGCGATGCGGAGGCGCTCCATGACGTCGAGATCGTCCGGCGAAAACATCCGCCGCATGAAGCCGATCTTTTCGACGCCGATGCCATGTTCGCCGGTGACGCTGCCGCCGCAGTCGAGGCACGCTTCGAGGATCTCGTCGCTGGCCTTGAGCACTCGCTGCACTTGCGCGGCGTCGCGCTCGTCGAACAGCAGAATCGGATGAATATTTCCATCGCCGGCGTGAAACACGTTGACGATGCGCAGGTCGTACTTCGCGCCGATGGCCGTAATACGCCGAAAGATCTCCGGCAAGCGCGTACGCGGCACCACGCCGTCTTGCGTGCAATAGCTCGGGCTGAGGCGGCCGACGGCGCCGAACGCCTGTTTGCGGCTCTTCCAGAGTAACTGACGCTCCTGCGCCGTCTTGGCCTGCCGCACTTCGCGCGCCCCGCTCGAGAGGCAGAGTTCGACGATGCGCTCGCGCTGTGCGTCGAGCCCCGCTTCGAGGCCGTCGACTTCAATCAACAGAATCGCCTGCGCGTCGAGCGGGAAGCCGAAGTGAAAGGCCTCTTCGACGGCGACGAGAATCCCCTGGTCCATCATCTCGAGCGCCGCCGGCACAATGCCTGCGCCGATGATTTCGCTGATCGCGCTGGTGGCGTCGTCGACGGAATCGAACACGCCGAGCATCGTGCGCCAGCCCTGCGGATCGCGCGTCAGGCGGACCCAAACTTTGGTGACGATGCCGAGCGTTCCTTCGCTGCCGATCATCACGCCGGTCAGGTCGAGCCCCGGGTTGTCTTCCGCCGGCCCGCCGAACTCGACGACGCTGCCGTCGGCCAGCACCACCTCGACTCCGAGCACGTGGTTGACGGTCACGCCGTATTTCAGCGTATGCGGACCGCCGGAATTCGTGGCCACATTGCCGCCGATCGTGCACGCCCCTTGGCTCGAGGGATCGGGCGCGTAGTGATAGCCGGTCCCCTTGAGCGCCTGCGTCAGCCAGACGTTCACCACGCCCGGCTGCACAACGGCGTAGCGGCCGACGAGGTTGATTTCCAGAA
>CAZUBB010000242.1:0-4180 GCA_964618485.1 uncultured Pirellulales bacterium | reverse complement strand
GCTGGTCCCCGCGCCGCGCGGCACAAACGGCACGTCATGCTTGCGGCATAACCGCACCACGGCAGCCACCTCGGCGGTCGACCGAGGAAAAACCACCGCATCGGGCGAGTTCTTCTCGATGACAAAGCCGTCGCATTCGTACACCAGCAGATCGCTCCGCGCCGCGAGCACATACGCGGGGCCGAGCAGGGAACGCAGCTCGTCGAGGAGGCGAAGGTTCATCCGGCGTGCGACGCGGGTGTTTCGGAGGAGTTCGAGGATGCACGTGGCGACGATTGCAAATGTCGCGAGACCTGATTCTAGCAGCAGGCGAGCGCTTTGTTGGCGTCGCATGTACGAGCGAAAGGGTGGGAACGCCGCCTCCTCCGGCGGGCCGTTTTCCTCGCCCTTGACGGCTTTCCCTCGTGGGGCCTATACTTCGCGCAATCGCTTTCCCGAGGCCGCTTTGCGCGCGGCCTCGTTTGCTTCCCGCGCCCCGAGTTTGAAGATGAAATCCGAGCGTCGCCACGAGTTGCAGGAAAATGAGCTGGCCGACTGGCTCGATTCGACGATCGAAAAAGTGACGCCGCATCTGAAAACGATCGGCGGCGTGATTCTTCTGCTCGCCGTTTGCTTTGGCGCGTACGTAATCTGGACGAACCGCGCCGCGGCCGACCAGAGCGCCGCCTGGGACAGCTTCTATGCCGCCGCAGGGAGCGAAAACGCCTCGGAAGAGATGCTCCGCCTCGCCGACGCCCAGCCTGCCGCGCCGGCCGGATTGTGGGCCCGGATCTACGTGGCCGACGGGGCCCTCGCGGAAGGGGTGCAGAACCTCTTTACCGACCGCGCCGTGGCCAAGACCAAGCTCAAGGAAGCGGTCACCGCCTACGGTCAGGTGGCCGAAAACGCCACGGGCAAGTACGAGCCGCTCGTCGAACGGGCCCTTTACGGGCAGGCCAAGGCCTACGAGGCCCTCGGCGAAAAGAGCGACGTGGACGAAGCCGTGAAGCTGTACAAACGCATCAAGGAGGAGTTCCCGGGGACCGTGCTTGCCGGCGATGCCGACGCGCGGATCACGATCCTGGAAAGCCCCGCCGCCAAGGGCTTCTACGATTGGTTTGCCAAGGCCACGCCGGCGCCGCGCACGACTCCGGGCGCGGGTGGAATCCCAGGCATCGGCCCGGCGTTTAATGACGCCAACGTTCCGCAACCGCCCGCCGACACGACGGTGGCACCGAATCTTGATCCCTTCAAGAACGCCCCGCCGACCGATCAGCCGAATCCTCCCGCGGAATCGCCGACGCTGCCGCTGGAAACCCCCGCGGTGCCGACGGACTCCGGAATTCCGCCTGCCGACACTCCCGCCCCGCCAGCGGAAACGCCGGCGGCGCCGCAGCAATAGCCACGTTTGCCCTGCGGGGCTACTTTCTGCCGCGCGAACGTGAAACAATAGAGGGACGTGACCACGCACTCGTCCCCGGCAGGCCCACCCTTGGATACGCTTCTGGAAGGACTCACCGAGGCCCAGCGCCAGGCGGTGACGCATCGCGACGGACCGCAACTCATCCTGGCGGGGCCCGGAAGCGGAAAAACGCGGGTGGTGACCCACTGCATCGCCTGGCTGTTGCATCAAGGCGTTCCCGCGCGGCAGATCGTCGCCCTGACGTTCACGAATAAGGCGGCCGAGGAGATGGCGGCGCGCGTTGAGCGACTGGCCCCCGGCGAGAAGGTCTGGCTCAGCACGTTCCACCGGTTTTGCGCGCGGCTGCTCCGCCAATACGGCTCGTACCTGGGGCTGGCGCCCAACTTCTCGATTTACGACGTCTCCGACAGCCGCACGGTGCTCCGCGGGGCGCTGCGCGACGTCGAGCTTGATGGCATCGCGCCGGCGGACGCCGTGGCCTCGGCGATCAGCTGGGCCAAGAACCGGCGGATCGGCCCCGAGCAATACACCGCGTCGATGCACGCCACGGTGGGGCCGATCGTCGAGCGCGCGTACGCGCGTTATCAGGCCCGGCTGCTCGACGCCCAGGCGGTCGACTTTGACGACTTGCTCTTTCACGTCGCCACGCTGCTGGAGGAGCACCCGGAAATCCGCGCGGAGCTCGACGCACGCTACCGTTACGTGATGGTGGACGAGTACCAGGACACGAACCTGGTGCAGTACCGCATCGCCCGGCTGTTGTCGCTCGATTACCGCAACCTCTCGGTGACGGGCGATCCGGACCAGTCGATTTACAGTTGGCGCGGGGCGAATATCAAGAACATCCTGGAGTTCGAGCACGACTATCCCGACGCCCAGATCGTGCGACTGGAGCAAAACTATCGCAGCACGCAGCGGATTCTGCGCGTCGCCGCCGGACTGATTGCCAACAACCGCCGGCGCAAGGAAAAGGAGCTGTTCACGGAAAACGACGAGGGCGCCCCCGTCAAGTTTGCGCGTTACGGTACGCATGCGCACGAGGCGACCGGCATCGTAGAGCGGATCGCCGCCGATATCGCCGCCGGGAAGCGGCAGGCGCGCGACTTTGCGATCTTTTATCGCGTCAACGCGCTCTCGCGCCCCTTTGAGCAGGCGTTCCGCCTGAACCGCGTGCCGTTTCAATTGGTCGGCGCGGTGGAGTTCTTTCAGCGCAAAGAGACCAAAGATTTGCTCGCGTACCTGATGCTGCTGAACAATCCGCGCGACGAAGTGGCGTTCCGCCGCGTGATCAATACGCCGGCCCGCGGCATCGGCCCGGCGACCGTCGAGCGGCTGGAGGAGTTCGCGCACGAGCAGCGGATTTCGCTGCTGGACGCGGCGCGGCAGAGCGGCCTTATTACGGGCCTGCCGAAACGGGCTCCGGTGGCCGTGGCGAAGTTCATGAGCATCTACGATTCGCTCACCGCGCTCGTGGCCGCGCCGGTCCGCGAAATTCTCAAGTCCGCGATCGAACTTACCGGGTACCGCGAGTCGCTCATGGCTTCCAACGACCCGGCGGATGAAGATCGCCTCGCCAACATCGAGGAGCTCCTCACCGCGGCGCGGGAATTCGATGCCGAGCATCCCGAAGGGAACGCGCTCGAGGCGTTTCTCGAACAAACATGCTTGATCAACGACACCGATGATTGGGAATTCGGCGGCAACGCGGTGACGCTGATGACGCTGCACGCCGCCAAGGGGCTGGAGTTTCCGGTGGTGTATATCGCCGCGATCGAACAGGGGATCCTGCCGCACGAGCGCTCGCTGGAAGATTCCGATCAGTTGGAGGAAGAACGCCGGCTGTTTTTCGTTGGGATGACGCGGGCGCGGGAGGAGTTGTATCTCAGCCACGCGCGGCACCGGGAATTCCGCGGCCGGGCGACGTACGCGTCTCCCAGCTCGTTCATCGGAGAACTGCCGGCTGAGGAGCTGGAATTTATCAATGCGCCAATCGAAGCCATCGATCCGCGCAGCTTCTCGCCGACGACGCCAAGACTAGCTCCTTCGCAGCCGACGGCGCCGGCAACCATTGTCACCGCCGCGGCGCTGGCAGGCGAAGCGCCTACTTCCCCGTCCGAGCGCACGCCGCCGGAGGATTTCGTCGCAGGAATGGTGGTCCGCCATCCGGAGTACGGCGTCGGCAAGATTACGTCACTGAGCAGCGGCGCAAAACGATCCGCCACGGTGATCTTTCCCGGCGGGGCTGGGGAAAAGACGTTCGTACTACAACACGCGCAGCTCTCGCCGGTGCGGGCGAAGAGTTAGGATCGGCGCGATATTCGATCGCATCACGACTCGTGCCGAACGCAAGGAATCTTACGTCGCCTCTGGCGTGAGTTTGCGAACGATAAACGCTCGCACGCTGAGGTAGAAGCAGGCAAATTGAACGGGAATCGACACCAGGAAACCCAGTACGCCGGCGGACAATTGAATCATTTCGATTCCCTTGCCCATGGCGCCGAGAATCGCGCCAGCGGCTGCCCCGACGATGAAACCCGCGATGGCTCCCAGAAACATCGACGCGAAAAAGAATACGACATAAGCCAGCAAGTAGTTCCAACCACTGATGGTGCGAGGCGCCGACGCCATGAATGGCGATGCCGAAGGCGAGTTATACGGGTTGCCCGACATGCTTTCCCCCGAGTGGTGCATTGCAGGACGCTTCAGGAGCACGAACTCGGGAGCAGTATAGCAACAAAAAAAGCCCGGAGAGCAAATCTCCGGGCCCTTGGGAATAAT
>CAZUBB010000241.1:0-5802 GCA_964618485.1 uncultured Pirellulales bacterium | reverse complement strand
CACGGCGGCTTCCACCGCAGCCTCAGAGTCGTACGGCAACTCGCAGACGGATTGTTGATTGAACGGATTCGTAACGACCAGAGCCACGCGTAGGTCCTTGGAAAGTGAGTCTCGGGAAACGTGCGCCACTCAGGACTCCGTCGAATGGAGTTCCTGTTCCGCGGCCTGCAGGAGGGCGATCTCTTCTTCGGGCGCCCGCGCCACCAGGCGATACCGGCTGTAGCACCAAAAGTACGCGATGCTCACCGCCAGAAACAAGGCCACGCCGAGCACGGCCGGGAAGTGCACCGGCGACAGCAACGTCGCCGCCAGCGCGCCACCAGCCACGACGGCGCCGACGATCGCGCCGGGAACGCCCAGGGGACTGCGATACGGCCTCGGCAATTCCGGCCGCGACAGGCGCAGCTTGATGAAGCTCACCATCACCAGCATGTAGGAAATCACCGCGCCGAAGACCGCCATATTCACGAGCGCCGCGCCGACCGACTCGCCTTCGCCGAAAGCGCCGATGAGAAACGTGCAGCCCAGCCCGACGACGCCCCCCACGACGAGCGCCCAGGCCGGCGTGTGATGCCTTGACGTGAGCGACAACCAGCGTGGGATATAGCCGGCCCGCGAGAGCGCGAAGAGCACGCGGCCATACGCGTAAATCAGGCTATGAAAGCTGGCCGCCAACCCCGCCAGCGCCGCGAGGCTTACCAACTGAATCGTTACGGCCCCCTTTCCCAGCGTCGCCGCAAAACCGTCTTTGAGCGGCGCGGCCGCAGGTCCGATCGCCGCCGCGCCGCCGCCGACGCCGGTGTTGAGCACCACGGTCAACAGCCCCAGCGTGATCAGCGTGACGAGGCTCCACACCAGGGCCTTCGGCATGTCGCGCACCACGTCGTGCGTTTCTTCCGCCGCGACGGGAAGCTGCTCGATCCCGAGAAACAGCCAGATCGCGTACGGCATCGCCAGCAACGATCCCCGCAATCCGTGCGTCAGTCCGCGCGGGTTGCGTCCTTCTTCGGCGGGAAGGTTGAACAAGAGATCGGCATCAAACGCGCCGGTCGCGAGCACGCTGACGTAGAACGCCACGAGCGTCGCGAGCGCCACGAGCGTAATCAACAGTCCGATGCGCAGCGTCAATCCCACGCCGCGCACGTTAATGCCGACGAACAGCACGTAGAAGGCGATCCACAACCACGGTTGCGGGATGCCCGGCACGATCGGTTCGGCGTACTTGGCCATGTAGAAAACGATCACCGCCGGCGAGATAACGTATTCAATCACGTCCGTCATGCCGCAAACGAAACCGCCGAAGGGACCGAGCGCGCTGCGCGTGAAGGAGAAGAACCCGCCGGCGAACGGCATTGCCGCTGAGAGTTCGGCGATGCTGAAGACCATGCAGACGTACATCGTCGCCACGACGAGCGTGGCCAGGATAAAACCCCAGAACCCGGCGACCGGCAACCCGGAATTCCATCCGGCGAAGTCCCCGGAGATCACTGCGCCGACCCCCATGGCCCACAGCAGTTTCCAACCAGCGGCCGGACGCAAGCGGCGGCGCTCGAGATAGGCGTCTTCGACTTGCTGGTATTCGATCAAACCCATAAGCAGGCGGGAGGGAGGAGGTGGGAGGCGGGGGCAATAACCTTTGAGCGTGACGCCGCCAATCGATTGATACAGGTCCAGGGTCTCGCGATCGCCGATGATTTTGAACAGGTCTCGCACTTGCCGCAGCCCGTCGAGCAGCGTGAAGTTCGGCCGTCGGCCGAAACTCTTCCCGCCGAGCACGTAAAAGTTCGGCTCCGAAGTCAACAGTGGCGTCCCCCCCTCCGCCGTTTCCGTCGCCGGGCAAAGCCGCACTTGCAGTTCGCGCCACAGCGAAGTGTTCGGCCGATATCCCACATCGGCGAAGATATAATCGACGCTCAACTCGACGGGCGTCTCGCCGCCCATTCGCACGGTAATCGCTTCCTCCGGCGAAGCCGCCGCGACCGCCTGCACCTCGGCGCCGGCCAGCCACGTTACGCGCTCGTTCGTCGCCGCGTCATTGGCCGATCGCGCGTGGCGATCGCGTTCCGGAAACGGATCATTGGCGACCAGCGCTAGGGGTCCTGCATCGCTGCGCGGTCGTCGCGTCACCCAGGTGACGCGGGTGTCAGAGTGCCGCAGTAGCGCTAAGACATTCATGCCAGCGATCAACCCATCGCCGATCACCAGCGTATGCTTGTTCGCAAAGCGCGCCCGCTCCGCGCCGACGATGTCCGGCAATCCATGTTCAATGCGCGCCGCCAGCGCAACTTCTCCGAGCGCCGGCAATCCCGCGGGGCCGATGGCATTCGGTTGCCCCAGCACGCCGGTGCAATCGAGGACGATCGCCGCCTCCGAGTAGCGCTCCTGCCCGTTCGGCCCGCGGACGAGCAAGCGAAAATCCTCGTCGCCGCGTTCCTCCTCGCCGACGAGTTCGCCTTTCAGCGAATCGGTCTTGGAGACCGCCACCACTTCGGTGTGCTCATGCAGTTGATCTTCAATGAGGTCGCTCGCCGCCAGTGGAAGCAGGTAGCTCTTCAAAAACTCCTGCCCAGTCTGCAGCGCATCAGCGTCCGGCGGTTGCCAGTCCGGGTCCTGCGCACGAAGTGCCGCCACACCGAGCGGCGAGGCATTCGCGGCGAACGGCGTGAACAGCTTGGCGTGCGCCCAGCGGCGGACGTGTTCGCACGCACGGCCGCGCTCGTAGAGATCGACGTCGTACCCGAGGAACCGGGCGTACAGCGCGGCTTCCAGCCCGATCGGTCCGGCCCCCAGGATCGCAATACGGGCCGGGGTATCGACAGCCATAGACGGTTTCAGCTCAATGCGGCGGGGGTGGAACGGGCCGATTATAGGAGTTGAACGCCCGGTAGCGTAGGAGCCGTTCGGCCGGGGGGGGCGCCGCCGCGGTCCACCGCCATTGGGCAATGACGCCGGACGGCGCGAGTGCTTCGCTTCCTGCTGCGAGCTAACTTTGTCGGCAGCCCATCGATTCTGTGGCCCGCTCGGCTTCGAGGAACCCATGCCCGACCGCGTGACGCGAGTGCTGGTAGTCGACGATTCGGCGTTGATTCGCGAGATCATTTCGGACTTTATCCGTTCCACGCCCGGGCTGGAATTAGCGGGCATTGCGCGCGACGGCGACGAGGCGATCCGGCAGGTCGAAAAACTCTCGCCCGACGTCGTCACGCTCGACGTGCAGATGCCACGCAAAGACGGCCTGCAAACGCTGGACGAGATCCTCAAGCTCCGCCCGGTGCCGGTGTTGATGGTCAGCGCGCTCACCCAATTGGGCGCGAACACCACGCTCGACGCCCTCGACCGCGGGGCGATGGACTACGTCGCCAAGCCCGACGGGACAGGCACGAGCGCCACGGCGCAACTCAAAGAAGAACTGTTGCGAAAGATTCGCGCCGTCGCCGGAACCGACGTCAAACGCATCCTGGCGATTCGCCGCGAACGGAACGCCAAACGTCGCGAAGTCGTGCCGACGCCGATCGCGCCGTTGAAGCCTGCGAATCCCCCCGCCGCCGATTCGGCGCTGGCCGACAAGTGCATCGCGCTCGGCATCTCCACCGGCGGCCCGCCGGCGCTGACGCGATTGTTCGAAGGACTGCGCCCGCCGTTGCCGCCGATCGTGATCGTGCAACACATGCCGGCGCAATTCACGCGCGCGTTCGCCTGGCGGTTGAACTCGATGTCGCCGCTAGAGGTCAAGGAAGCGGCCACGGGGGACGTGCTCAAGCCGAACTGCGTCTATATCGCGGCCGGAGGCTTCCACCTCGAGCTCAAGAAGTCGATTCGCGAAGTCCGTTGCCAGGTGGTCGAAGGAGACGTCGTAAGCGGGCACAAGCCGAGCGTCGACGTGATGATGAAATGCGCCGCGGAGATCTTTGGCGACCGTTGCCTGGGGATCATCATGACCGGCATGGGACGCGACGGAGCCGACGGTTGCGCCGCGATCCGCGCCGCGGGCGGTTACGTCCTCGGCCAGGACGCCGAGAGCAGCGACGTCTATGGCATGAACAAGGCCGCCATGGTGGAAGGGCACGTCGATCGCCAGTTCCACCTGGAACAAGGCGCCACGACCATCATGGCCCAAGTCCAAAAAATGTGGGGCCGCGCCGAAGTCAGCCGTCTATGACCCGGGAGTTCCGTCTGTAGCCGAGGTCTGTGACCTCGGTGGACCAGGCGCCGCCGATTCGCTCAGCCCCACCGAGGTCACAGACCTCGGCTACAGTCGAGCGTCTAGCCGCCGGCTTGCTCTAAAAGTCATACCACAACCCGAGCCCCAGCTTCTGCTGGGACTCGTTCACGAACGAGTACTGCTCGTCCTTGCCGTTGAAGTACTCGAAGCCCGTGCGCAGCAGATGACCTGCGCCGGCGCCGCGCCACGACCAGCCGACCTGGAAAACCAGGTTGCCGCTGAAGTCGTTCTCTTCGCGGATCTGCGCGTTCGCCGCGGCGAATGGCGCTCCATGAAAGCCGGTCGGCGCCGCGGGGGCGTGTTCCAGTCCGAACTGAAATTCCCACGGCTTGGCGCCGCCGTCGACATTGAAGGCGTACGCCACTTCGCCGTAGGCCCGTAATTCCGGCGTGAGGAAATAGCCGTTCCCCCACACGAACGAATCACGCACGTAGTTGAGTCGATCGTAGCCTGGGTTCTTGATCAGGAACTCATCTCCCAGGTGCGAGCTCAGGTGGTAGTACGCGATCTTGGTTTGATAATTGCCAATCGCGTAGACGATCGGTACGCCGAAGCGGAAATCGACCGCTTGCACGTCCGATTCGCTTTCCATGCCGAGGCGCGGCAATCCAGCGCCTTCAATTTGCAGTTCCCAGCCCTGCGGACGGATGGCATCGGCGGTGCCGTAACGCAACAGCGCGGCGCGTCCGCCGAGAGCGATATCCCACAGCCAGCCTTGGTCCTTTTCGTGGGCCCAGAAACTGCTCATCCGGGATTCGCGCGGTCCGGCCAGATACGCGCGATAGGCCAATCCAGAGGGAAGGATGCGCCATTGCCACGATTCGGCGTCGCTGTATTCGCCATCGTCGTAGGGGACTTCACCGTCGTCGTAGATGAAGTCCTCCGGCAACTCGTCGGTGGCGACGATCGGGTCGGCCGTTGGCGCGGCCCCAGTCTCCGGATACGGATCGACCCAACTGTGGGTTTCCGCCGAGGCGGCAGGAAGTACAGTCCATGCCGCGCAGCAACACAGGCACGCCAAGGCGTGCAGAAACCGGCGTCGAATTTCGCCCCTCATTTGGTACATCGTCAACGGCCGCGCCCGACAGAATGCGGGACTTCGTGCGCGACGTAAGGCAGGTTCATGCGGGGACTCGGCGCAGGGTCGCCTCGACCAATCCCCCAGCAGGGTTCACTCCATCGATATCGGCACATTTCCTGGGATTCTCCCGGAGGAAGAATCGGGATTAACGTCACCGCCATTGCGGCGCGAAGATGGAGAATCGGCGAGCACTTTGCCAGTTACGCGGACCACTTTCCCGACGCGTACCGATCCTCTAAACTCTTCCACTTCACACATGAATTCAGGGGACGCGAGACGACATGGAACGCACACTGATTCTGCTCAAGCCCGATTGCGTCGAACGGCGGCTGTCGGGCCGGATTCTGGCCCGGTTCGAGGACAAAGGCTTCAACGTCGTCGCCATGAAGCTGATGCGCGTCACGCCGGAGCTCTCCAAGAAGCACTACGCGGAGCACGTCAGTAAGCCGTTCTATCCGAACCTCGAGGCGTTCATCACCGGAGGGCCCATCGTGGCCCT
>CAZUBB010000240.1:3324-5937 GCA_964618485.1 uncultured Pirellulales bacterium | reverse complement strand
GTGCCTTTTGCGTTTTTCGCGGCTATTCCTAACCTGCAATGCGTTATCCGCTGCAGGGAGGAATGGCCGCGAAAAACGCAAGAAGACGCCAAGAAGGACGGGGGTAAGCTAGAGATCTTTGAATTCCACGCCCTTTTCACAAAGTAAGTGCCATTGCGCTGACGCTTCCGGCTCCAAGGACGGGTGCGCCGATTTGCATTGCTGGCCGGCGCGGGTATCTTGATGCGCGGCGTTGGCGATGGGCGCCGCGTCTTCTTGCGCCATACGGCGAATTGCCTTAGGAGCAGTCATGAGCTACGCGGAATCGATCTTGCCGGAGTTTGACCACGAGATGGCTCAGACGCGTAAGGTGCTGGAATGCCTGCCGGACGATAAGCTCGATTGGAAGCCGCACGAGAAGTCGCATACGATCGGATGGAACGCCAATCACCTGGCGGAGATGCCGGGGTGGGCGCCGGGGACGATCGCACAATCCTCCTGGGATATCGCTCCGGTGGGCGGCGAGCCGTATCGGACGCCGTCGCTAGGTTCGCGAGCGGAGATTCTGGCGCTCTTTGACAAGAACGTGGCCGCGGCTCGCGCGGCGCTCGCTGGCGCGAAGGATGAGGCGATGTCGCAGCCCTGGTCGCTGCTGCGTGGCGGCGAGCCGATGTTGACAATGCCCCGCGCGGATGTGATCCGGTATTTCGTCCTCAACCACGTCATTCACCATCGCGCGATTCTGCTGGTGTATCTGCGGCTGAACAACGTTCCGATCCCCGGTATGTATGGGCCATCGGGGGATGAATCGTGAGCTGGGGAAACGGCATCTAACGCGGCAGTCGTCGGCTGTGTAGGTGGCGACTCTGTCGCCGATGGGTTTGGCGATGCCCCCATTGTGAGTGATTTGTTGCGCCGATGGCGTTTCCTTAGCGACGGAGTTGCCTCCTCCATGGGAGCGGCGAGATTGACACCTGGGTGGTCGCGGCGGGGCCGCAGAGTTTGCAATTTGCGCAAGATGAAGCATTGACGAAACTTAATACTGGCCGGGCTGGCGACACCTTTTTTCTCATCGCCGGGTAAGACCTAACGGCGTAGAATGGGAGCGTTTAGGTGCTCCGGAAGGACGGCGGCGGAGGGAATCCGGCGCGTCGATTCCGAACCGAATCGCCGCGGCAGTCGTCTTAGCGGTAAGCCAACTAGCGCACTCGCTGGCCGGGCCCCTCTCGGCCAAGGCGGGGCGCTCGGGGAGATTTTCCGCGCGGCGAAGCGAAAGGCACGGAACTGTCCGTTTTGACATGAATCCAAACAGCGTAACTCCGACGCGGCTGTCTCCGTACGACGCCACGCTCGATGTGAATATGGTGAACCCGGCCGACCCCAGTGGCGGCAGCGTGCCGCACGGCGGTCCGCAAGTCGCCATGGTGCGGGGTTCGACGCCCCACCTGTCGGGCGAGACGCATGGGCTGCTGCGCGACCGGCTTCGGGCGGCCTCGCTGGCGATTTTCACCGTTTCGGGCATTTTCCTGCTGGCGAGCATTTTCACCGATGGCGCCGCGTCGCCCAAGCTTGATGCGGCGATGCAGGAGTGTTTGACCTTTCTGTTCTGGATGCACGCGGCGCAAGTGATTGCCGTCGGCGTGAGCAGCGTGCTGCTGCTCTATATGTGTCCTCAGTGCATGTTCCGCATGCGGGCGATCGAGGGGGTGATTTTCGGTTCGACCGCGCTGTATTTCCTGCTGTTGTCGAACGCCGAACTGGTGGTATTTGCGACGTCGCACGGCGCGCCGGCGCGAGTGAGCAGCATGTGGCTGTTCTTGATGTTCACGTACGCCATTTTCATCCCCAACACGTGGCAGCGGGCGACGCAGGTGATCGGCGGCATTGCGGCGCTGCCGATCGGCTTGATGGTGTGGCTGTACCTTTCGCATCAGCAAGTGCATAACGCGCTGACGATGAAGTTCATGGGCTTTGAGATTCTCACGATTCTGACCGGCGCGGGGATCGCCGTCTTCGGAACGCACGTGATTAACGCGTTGCGGACGAAGGCGTTTGAAGCGCAGCAACTGGGGCAGTACAAGCTGAGGCGATTGCTCGGCCGCGGCGGAATGGGCGAGGTCTACCTGGCGGAGCATCAACTGCTCAAGCGGGAATGCGCCGTGAAGCTGATCCGGCCGGACCAGGCGGGAGATCCCAAGGCGCTGGCCCGTTTTGAACGCGAAGTGCGCGCGACCGCCAAGCTTTCGCATTGGAACAGCGTCGAAGTGTTCGATTACGGCCGCACGGACGACGGCACGTTCTACTACGCGATGGAATATCTGCCCGGGATGAGCGTGGCGGAGCTGGTGGATAAGTATGGGCCGTTGCCGGCCTCGCGGGTGATTTACCTGCTGCGGCAGACGTGCGATGCGTTGGCCGAGGCCCATGCGCTGGGGTTGATTCATCGCGACATTAAGCCGGCGAATATCTTTTCGGCGCAGCGTGGCGGCGTGTTCGACGTGGCCAAGCTGCTCGATTTCGGGCTCGCCAAGCCGCTGGTGCGGAGTGGGCTGGATGAATCGCAGCTGACGCAGGAAGGGGCGATTACCGGGTCGCCGCTGTTTATGTCTCCCGAACAGGCGGTGGGGGAGACGG
>CAZUBB010000240.1:893-3314 GCA_964618485.1 uncultured Pirellulales bacterium | reverse complement strand
TTCGCTCGGCGCCGTGGCGTATTTCATGCTGACCGGGCGGCCGCCGTTTGTGGACGATAAGCCGCTGAAGATTCTGTTTGCGCATGCTCGGGATCCGGTGACGCCGCCGTCCGAAGTGCGGGGGGACGTGCCGTCGGATTTGGAAACGATCGTGCTACGGTGCCTGGAGAAGCGGCCGGGGGATCGCTATCAAAGCGTGACGGCGCTGGAAGAGGCGCTTGGCGAGTGCGAGAGCGCGGGGGGCTGGTCGCGCGGCGATGCGCATGCGTGGTGGCGTCAGCCGGGGCGGCAAGCGGCGCCGCTGGAGCCGATGAACGCTTAAGTTTCGCTGTGGCTCGCCGGACGGATGGCGCTGTTGCTCAGACGGCTGTCACTCCGGTCGCTCACGCTTCCGGCTCCAGTGCGCTCCGACGCGTCAAACCATTGACATTCGTTGATGGCAGGGTTACTGTCAGGCTAAGTTGGTCCCGCCTGCGGCGCCCGGCGATTCCCTCCTAACGCCTGGTCGGCGCCGCTCCCTCATTCCTTTCGGAGTGCCATGATGAGCCATGCGCGTCACATGACATGGGTGGGGTGTCTGGCGGTTCTTTTTGTGCTGCAGAGTCACGTGCGTGCGGAACCGCCGACCTTGGCGTACTCCGTTCCCCTGGCGGTACGGCCTGGCGCGACGACCGATGTCACGTTTTATGGCGGCGCGCAGCAAGGGGGCGTGGGGGCTTGGACGAGTTTCGCCGCACAAGTTTCGCCGAACGCGGACGATCCGGAAAACGGCAAGCAGCCGGGCTGGATCAAGTACCGCGTGCAGACACCGGCGGAGACGCCGGTGGGCATTGGCGGCGTGCGGGTCGCGACCGGGGAAGGGATTTCCAACCTGCGGCTGCTGATGGTGGATGACCTGGCGAGCGTGGCGGAGAACGGTCAGAACACGAGCTTTCCGCAAGCGCAGGAGATTGCCGCGCCGATCGCCGCGGATGGCAAGATTGATCCGGAGTCCTCGGATTTTTATCGCTTTCCTGCGCGGGCCGGCGAACGCGTGAGCGTGGAAGTGGTCGCGCGGCGGTTGGGCTTCGCGCTCGACCCGGTGGTGCGATTGCTGGACGCCTCCGGCAATGAGCTGGTGTATGCCGACGACGATCCGAGTCTCGGACCGGATTGCCGATTTGCGTTTGTAGTTCCGGCCGACGGGGATTACACGCTCGAGGTGCGCGACGTGCGTTATCAAGGCGGCGATGCGCACCGCTATCGGCTGCGCGTGGGGAATTTTCCGCTGGTGTCGACGACGTTTCCGCTGGCGGCGCGGCGCGGGCAACAGAGTCAATTGCAGGCCGCCGGAACGAGCGTCGAGGGAATGGGGCCGATGACGTTGGCGCTGGCGGCGGACTGTGCGACATCGGCCGTACCGATGGGCGTGAGTCTGCCGGGGGGCGCAGGGTCGGCGGCGGTGACGGTCGCTTCGAGCGATCTGGAAGAGTTCATCGAGACAGAACCGAACGAGGCGTCTGAAGGGAATGCGACGGGGACGCTGCCGATGGCGTTCAATGGGCGATTCGCTGCGCCGCGCGATCGCGACAATTTCCACTTCACCGCGACGAACGGTGCGCGTTTTCGATTTCGGTTGCAGACGCGATCGCTCGGATCGCCGGCGGATTTGTTTGTGAGATTATTCAATACCGAGGGTTCGCGGCTGGCGGAGATGGCGAGTCCTGGGGGCGGCGACCGGGAGTTTGATTTCGCGGCGCCGGCGGACGGGACGTATCGGTTGCAGGTCGAGGAGCTTTACGGGCGCTCGGGGCCGGAGTTTACGTATCGCGTCGAGGCGCGGCCTTACGAGGCGGGTTTTGCGCTGAACGCGGAGGTCGAGAAGCTCGATGTGCCGCGCGGCGGCGTGCTCGTGGCAAAGGTGACGGCGAGCCGGCGCGACTACAACGGGCCGATCACGTTGTCGCTGGATGGGCTCGGCGACGTGTGGACGTTGGTCAATAACGTGATTCCGGAAGGGCAGAACGAGGTTACGTTGCAGGCAACGTTGGGCGACGCGGTGGAGAGCGGGCGCTTCGCGCCGTTGCGGATCGTGGGCGAGGCGCCGATTGGCGATCGCACGGTGCGCGAAACGGCGCGCACGCAGGGGGTGCTTTCGGCGGCCTTCGCGGGGCTGGCGTATCCGCCGGCGGCGCTTGATGGGTTGCTGGGATTGGGGGTCGGGCCGGTGTTTCCGGACTTTTTCAAGTTGTCGCTCGATCGCGAACAAGTGCGATTTCCACGATTGGTGGGAACGAGCGCGTTTACGGTGAAGTCGGAACGGTTGAACGGCTTTGAAGAAGGGATTGCGCTGCGCGTGGAGGGACTTCCTCCTGGCGTCAGTGCGGACGTGAAACCGATGGAAAAAGGGCAGGCGGAGGCCGTGGTAACTCTGACGGGGCC
>CAZUBB010000240.1:0-883 GCA_964618485.1 uncultured Pirellulales bacterium | reverse complement strand
AGCGACGCGCCGTATCGATTGCGGTTGGTGGGGGACGCGACGTTTCAGAATCAGCCGAAACAGGTTTTGCTGGCCGACGTGCCGCTACGCGTGGTCGATCCGTTGGAGTTCGGCGGGCAATTGTCGGCGGCGGTGACGCAGGGCGCGACGGTTCCGCTGAAGTTGCAATTAACTCGCTATGGCGACGCGGCGCCGGTGAAATTGGCGCTCGCGAACTTGCCGGCGGGGGTTTCGGCACCGGCGGAGATTACGTTGGCGGCGGATCAGAGCGAACTCGAAATTCCGCTGAGCGCGAGCCCTGACGCGCCGCCGGGGAAGTTTGAAGCGGCGGCGGTGACGGCGCAGACGGAAGTCAAAGGGCAACCGATCGTCATTAGCGGGCCACTGGTCGTGGAAGTCGCCGCGAAATAACGGTTGGGGTGTATACATCTCCGCATCGTAAGGAAGCAGGCATGCTGAAAACGTTCCTCACGCTTTGTTGCGTCGTTGTGGCGTGGCCCGGCGTTGTTCGCGCGGACGATGCCGCGCCGACGATCGTCGTGGGCGAACCGGCGCGGATCGAGGTGTTTCCGCCGCGCGTGGAGTTGGCGACGCCGCGCCGCGCGATGCACCTGGCGGTGACGGGGGTGTATGCCGATGGCTCGACGCAGGATTTGACGAGCCTCGCGACGATGGAATGCACGAATCCCGCGGTAGCGACCGTTGCTGACGGCGTGGTGCGGCCGGTCGCCGATGGCGCTGCGGACGTTCGCGTGGCAGTGGCCGGGCACGAAGCGACCGTGGCGATCGACGTTACGGGGCAAGGCACGGCGGAGCCGGTGTCGTTTCAATACGGGGCGCTCGTGGCGCTTTCCAAGCAAGGGTGTAATTCCGGCGCTTGTCA
>CAZUBB010000239.1:0-5976 GCA_964618485.1 uncultured Pirellulales bacterium | reverse complement strand
CAGATAGAGATGCACGGGATTGCCGTGCGGCGCGTGCCCACCCATCGCGTTCTGCAAGTCGGCGACGAACTGGTCTTGAATGTACTTGGCATTGGCGCGCTGCTCGCCGCTCTGAGAATGGACCCACGAGTAGTTCAACACGGCGTCGAGAACGATCGTATCGAAGGAGTCGACGGCATCGTCGAAGATCGGGTAATCAAGCTTCGTCGGACCGTACGGTTCTTTGAACTTGAGCCGCATCGACAGCTTGTCGGATTTCCACCGGTCGTCGCTGGTTCCGCCTTGGATTTGCACCGACGCGTCGATTTGAAACCCGGTAGCGCCGCTTGGCAGGATGAACTCGACGCTCGTGGCCTTCTCGATGCCGGAGCCTTGGATGTAAATCCCGGCGCCCGTTCTCGGCGGTGCAAACCAGTCGTTCCACGGCATGACGAGCGACAGGCTCGGCAGACTGCGCAAATCGG
Organism: uncultured Pirellulales bacterium; assembly: GCA_964618485.1. Classification (GTDB taxonomy): domain Bacteria; phylum Planctomycetota; class Planctomycetia; order Pirellulales; family JALHLM01; genus JALHLM01. The sequence goes on along the minus strand of CAZUBB010000239.1, from coordinate 5,512 downwards.
AAGCTGTGAGCCGGTTCGAGGCGTCGGCGTGATTCACGATATCGGGATCGACCGTCCAATCTGGTCCGGCATGTCCCCAGTTGGCGAAACTGGGGAGTCCCGCGCCGTTTTGTTGCAGCACGGAATCGAGGAACAGGTACGTCTGCGTATCGATGTTCGTGGACAAGAAGCCGGGCTTGAACGCCGCCGCGCGCAACGTCGTCGTGTTGCTGACGGTAAACGGCCCCGCATACACCGTGCCCGTCGTGGCGGTCGGCTGTGTACCGTCCGTGGTGTAGCGAATCTCTGCGCCGGGCGTCACCGTGGAGATTTCCAACTGGAACGGTTCGGTGAAGAATCCGCGATCGACGCTGAACTTCGTGTCCTCGACAAAGCCGAGCGCCCCGGCCTCGTTCGCCTCGCCGGCGCTAGGCGCGGTGAAGTACTGCTGTACCATCTCCGCGGTCGGCGACGCCGTCAGCCGGGCGCTGATGAGAAAATCCGTATCATTCGCCGCGGAATTGAGGCCGTGAATCGCCAGGACGTTGGTGTCTTGATCGAGCAACAGTTGCGCAAACGCAGTGACGTCGATAACTTCATATTCAAGGGCCGCGACGTTCGAACGCTCCGAAGTGGCGGCCGCATTCCACGCGGGGTCCGACGGAGCATTGCGCCGCGCAATCTCCTCGCCATTCAAGTAGGCGACAAAACCCGCGTCGTAGCGGACCGACAGCGACAGCGAATTGATCTCCGGAAGTCCCTCGAACGAAAATGGCAAGCGCACGTATCCGGATGCGTTGGCGTCGCGCAGCTCCGACTCCACGTCCAGGCCCACGGCGCTGGCCAGCGACGCTTCTTCTTGCTCCGCGATCACTACGGAGTACATGTTCGAGCTGCCGATCGCCTGCTGGCGCACGGTGATCGCCTGGTCCACGAAGCTTCGGCGATAGACGGTGTAAAACTGATTGATCCCGTTGCCGGGGCCAAGCGTTCCCGGCGGCGTGCGCTCCGCGACCGACGCCCCGCCGCTGCCCCCTTCATCCACGCCGGTGAAGTCCGGTTGGCCGCCCGGAAACAGCCCGGTATTGACGATCTCCCAACCGTCGTCGACGACCCATTGCAGCGATCCGCCCAGAATCGGAGGGTCGAGACTCGAATCGCTGGCGTTCCCCGCGGGGCCGTTGAGCCGATTGTCGATCAGCAGAAACGCCGTCGCCGCGCGGGACGTGTGGATCGTCAGTTCGTAGTCCGGCGCGGATCGATTGTCGTTGGCGATCTCCACGTAGGTTCCACCGAACAGGTAATCCGGCAGCGGGACGATCTCGTCGCCCACCGTGGATAATTGATTTGTCGCCGAGTTATAAGCGGCGCCGTTGTGCTGATGACCTCGATCGGTGAAGGCGAATTGATCCTCGCCGAACGGATTCGCCGCGATCTGCGCGGGGCGCGAGTTGGCAAGCGCACCGGTTTCCGCGATCGACGTCACGAGCGGCCCGTCCTGCGGCGTCGCGTAGCCCACGCCTTGCGGGCCATTCAACCAAGTGGCGTCGTTGAAATCCGCTTCCGTCCACATGCTTCCCAGCGCTTGGGCGCCGACCGCAAAGTTCGCCGGAGTGTCGTCGTCAATCAGCGCGACCGAGTCGGCCGATTGCACGAGCAGACCGAAAGAAACGTCGGCCAACTGCGTCGGAAACGATGGTGCGAACGCGCTCGCGGCTTCGTCGTCCTCCGGCTGCGTGAGAGCCAGGAACTCGCCGGTCGCTTCAAGCTGGAAGTTCGTATGCAGTTCCGCGCCGGCGACCGCGCGATCCTTTCCCGATGCGAAAACAATCAACCGCGCGCCGGCCTCGAGCGTGACGGCCGGCAGTTCCCACTTGTGCAAGTCGCTTGCCTCGTCGGTCAGTCCCCAGCCGGCAAGACTGACGGCCTCGTCGCTGAGATTCTCCAGCTCAATCCAATCGGAGAATGCGCCATCCACGTCTTGCAACGTGGACCGATTGTCCGCCATGAATTCGCTGATGATGACGGGCGATCCCGCGAGCGCGAGACGGCATTCCAGGGATTCCAATTGGCGTTGGCGCAGCGCCCGGCGCCGCGCGCCGAGCGCCCGCTTTGATCGCGATCGCATGCCTGACCTTTGAAGAAATGAGTCTTCGGCCAGCGCGGGCGCGCTGACGAAACATCGTGCGACGTGAATTCAGACGCTCGCAACGCCAGCGGCGCCACGGCGCAAACGATAAGCTGGACCGAACGAACGTCAGTCCTTGAATCTTCCCCCGCGTTGACTGTAAACGATGCCCACCCGCGAAGTCAATGAATCGGCGTCCCGGTCGGTCGCGCGCGCTGTCGCCGGCGGACCGCCCACCCCCCGATAGCGCTCAGCACGGCCGCCAATCCCAACGTGGACGGTTCGGGAACGCTCTCGCTGCCGGCGGTCGCGCCGAAGTTGTTGCGCACCGCGTTCAAGTCATCGAGATTGACCAGGCCGTCGTACGGGAATGCATCCCCCGTGGTGCCGCCGACCGGTCCGGCGGATCCAAAATTGTTGCGTACGGCGTTGAGGTCATCGAGGTCGACGTCGCCATCGTTGTCGGTGTCGCCGTTCTGGCCGACGCTGATCGGCTCGCCGTACTCGACGACGCCGAACAGCGACTCGCCGCTCGTGAGATGAAACTCGAAGGTCAAGTCGCGCTCGCCGTTGATATCGAACGGCGATCCAAGTTCGACGGTTTGACCGCCGGCGAAAAGTGTGCTTCCCGTCGGGTTGAGTTCGTTCAAGAAGTTCGCCGATGGATTGGCTTCCTCCCAGCCTGCAACGGCCTGATCCTGCAGGCTGTCCCACGTGCCGTTCGTAAAGCGGAGCGAGCCGCTCGCCGAGGCCACGGTATAGCCGTCGATCGCAGCGCTGAATGGCGACTGGTTCTGAATCACCGCGCCGCCCGTATCGGGATCGACGACCAGCACCAGCGTGTTATGCGGACCGCTGTATTCCACGATTCCCTGCAACACTTCGCCCGCTGCGGTCGAGTAGTCGAACGTCACGTCGTCCCCCGATTGGCCGAATTCCGTCGGCACGAACTGGTAGGGACTCCCCAGATCGATGGTCTGGCCGACGAGCACGTTGGAGCCTCCAAAGGGGTTCAATTCACTTAAATTCTCTGCCGTGGGCGCGGCCTCCAGCCAGTCGCCGACGTTCTGGTCTTCCAGGCTGTCCCATTGCGCCGCACTGAGCGAACCGCCGGCGGAGCCGATCGCATAGCCGTCGAAGTTGATCGGGCCCCCCGCGACGTTCGAGATTGTCGTCGCGCCGGTTCCTCGATCGACCGAAAGCACGAGCCGGTTGCCGACGCGCACGGCGACGTCGCCGCTGCCGCCGGCGTCGATCGACTGTTCGAGCACCAGACCGCGCGGCAGCGCGGTGTTGCTCGTCACGCTCGTGAACCGACCGTTGGCATCAGCGGCGTTCACCAGAAGCCAGGAATTGCCAAATGCCGGAGTCACGCCGTCGAATGTCACATCCAACCGGCCGCCCACGTTCACGGTCCCCCCGACCGCGATCACGCTGGCGTTGGGGCCATTGATCGTCGGCTGGTAAACACCGCTTACGCTTAACGTCCCGCTGACGTCGAAATCAACGTTGGGACCAACGAGCCTCGTGTTTCGAGCCAGGTTGGCGTTTCCGGAGATAGCAATCTTCGCCGTTCCGGAGGCCTCCAAAGCACTGCCGGCGCCGCCGCCGACCGTGAGGCTCGTGGCATTCAGCGCGCCGTTGCCGAGTAAGCTCAGGACGCCGGTTCCGTTTTGACCGACGATTACCGAGCCGTTCGCGGCCGGCGCCGTCGCCGGCACGACGTTTAACGAGCCGCCGTTGCGGATTTCAAAGCGGCCGCTCGAACCGCCGGTCTCGGCCACGATGACGCCGCCCACCGGAAACAGCGCCGCGGAACTCAGGAACGCCGTCCCGCCGTTGTTGATGCCCGGCACTTCATCCGGATAGTTGTCGCCGGGAATGAAATTCTGTAGCGAAACCGGGTCGATCCAACTCGATTGCAGATTCCAGTCCGCCGCGCCGTTGACGTTGAAATGGATGGTGCTCTGCGCACTGGCCACCGATGCGCTGAGCGCCATGATCACGGCCAGAGACGAAGCGCTCCGGCGACCTGCACGATAGGCGCCGAGCGCAATTCCGCCGATGACAACGAGCGCCCAAGCGGTCGGCTCCGGAACATTCGCCGGCCCGCCGCCGCCGAACGCGTTCTTCCAAATCTTGAAGTCGTTCAGATCGACCAGTCCGCTGTAGTCAAGATCGCCCTGCTCCGGCGTCGTTCCGATGCGGAAATTGGCGCGGATAATGTCGAAGTCGTCGATATCGACCACCTGGTCGCCGTTCACGTCGCCTGCGACGGCAGCGGCGCCCGGACGAACGACCACGCCGTACATGTTCTGCCCGGCGTTATCGGCCTGCAGCAAACTAAACGTGCCCGCAGCGAATTCCTTCATGTACACGGAATACCATTGATTCACGGTGTCGTCGGCGCCTTCGTCGAACGCCACTTCGTCGGGCACCGATGGGTCCGCGTTGCGATTCAAGCCGTTCGACGTAGCAATCCAACCCTGATCGAGAATCCACTGCATATGCGTGGCGTCGAACGTCGGCGGGTTAGCGTTGCTGGCGTCGGAGAGGCGGTTGTCGATCAGCATGTACACGGTTGCCGCCGTGGAGATCGTTACGTCGAGCTTGTACGTCGGATTGTCGCGATTGTCGTTGCCCGAGAGGATGTACTCCTGCCCGACGAGATACGCCGGAATGGGCAACGTATTGGAGGCGGTAACGTCGAGGTAGCGGTGGTTTCGATCCACAAACGAAGGAGCTTGGTGGCCGAAAAGGCCGGCGGTGAAGTTCTGCCCGATGAGTGCCCCGGGCGCCGGTTCATTGTCGACGGTCACCTGCCAAGTCTGTCCAGACCACTTCGCCAGGATCGTATCGGTCGCTTCGGCGTCGCCACCGGTCTCGACGACGTTGACAATCGTCGCTCCGATAGACGGCAAAGGCGCGATGACGACTGCAAGCATGGTAAGCAGTCCGCGAACGCGACCAGGAAGCTTGCGCAATCCAATACCTAGCAGCGCGACGCCGAGCAGCGCCAGCGCGCCAGGCTCAGGAACGCTCGCCGGGCCGCCGCCGCCAAATGCGGTCTTCCAAATCTGAAAGTCGTCGAAGTCAACGCTGCCATCGAAATTCAGGTCCCCTTCCGACGGCGTCGTGCCCGTGCGGAAGTTGTCGCGAATGATGCCGAAATCGAGGATATCGACCACGCGGTCGCCGTTGACGTCTCCCACCACGAGCTCGCCATCCGGGATCACGACGACGCCGTACATGTTCTGCCCGCCGTTGTCCGCCTGGAGCAGGCTGAACGTACCGGCGAGGAAACGCTTTTCGTAGACCGAGAACCACTGATTGATCGTTCCGTCAGCCCCTTCGTCGATGGGCACTTCATCCGGCACGCTCGTGCTGGCGGAACGGTTCAAGCCG
>CAZUBB010000238.1:0-6033 GCA_964618485.1 uncultured Pirellulales bacterium | reverse complement strand
GCGGCTGTTCGTTCCCGGAAAACGTGGTGACGTACGTCCCCTCGAAATACAGATAACGCCCCTCGGCGTCGCTGAAATACGGATGCTGCCTCGGATTATAGAAGCTGTACTTGTCGTGCGTGAGTATCTTCACCGCCTTTCGCCAAGGACCCTCCGGGCGCTCCGCCTCGGCGTACCAGATTTCGCCCAGATAGGAACTTTCGCCCCCCTGCTGCGCAAAGATGCTGATCCAACGCTCACGGCGTTCCGACCACTCGACATGCCCATGATGCGGGCGGATCGCCTTGCCGTTCACGGCGTCGCGGAATCGCGCGTCGGGTCGAACCACTTCATAAGTCGCTGGATCGCGCCAGCTCTCGTACGAATCCGGAATCCGCAAGCGCGGCGTCGCCTCGCCAACATAGAGCCACGACTTCCCATCGTCGCGATGGCGAAAGCAATGTCCTTCCGGAACCAGCGCACGCTCGGCGAAGGTATGCACCTCGCGAAACACCTGCTCAGTATCATCGAACTCACAGAGCCCTCGCTCGTAGGCTTCCAGCGAATTGCGAATCTTCAAATACGTGGCGACCAAATGTTCCTTTCCCTCAGCATCGTGCAGGGTCGCGAGCGCCGTGAGCCACACCGGGCCTTCACTCTCCAGCGGCGCCATCGCCTTGACAAAACCTTGGCCATCGCCGAAGTACGCATAGTCCACCCCCACGTCCGGCGCAAGTCCTCCCTCGGCAGGCAACTTCGAAAGCGCCGCCGTGACTTTGAAGTTGCCGAGCGGATAGCTCAACCGGTTCGTGTCTCCCCATAGCCAGAACAGTTTTCCGTGGTACAGCGCGCACTGCGTGCTGTCGCAGCCGGTCACCTGGGCATTGATCTCAGGGTGCGCGAGCGGCGCTTTCCGCCCGAGTCGCAACGCATGCTCATACAACCCTGCGCCGGTCATCCGATAAAGCCGTTCCGCGATGTTCACGCGATGAATCTTGAGTTCCACGTCGCCGCCGGCTTGAACATCGAAGCGCCGGCCATGGAATCCGAAACCGTCCGCGGGAAACTCATAGCCGTGGCTCGTCACCGTGAAGAACGCCTCGTTCCCCACAAGCGTCGGATCGTCGATTGCCACGAGTCCGGCGTTATCCGTGACGTACGATCGTGCCGTCACGCTCTTCAACTCCACCAGCGGCACGCCGCGGCCCGTTTGGTCGTCGACCACGCGAATCGCGAAGGGCTCACCTGCATCTCCATCGGCGGATAACGCAATGGTCCGCACGACTGCGAGAAAATACACCAGGCCGACGCGCAAGCGAGGGCTATTTAGCGCCGCAACACCATTCCGACTCGGATCGGTCCTCATACCAGTGCCCTCGCGATCTCCATCCCCTCCTCGATTCTGCTCCCCGCGGGCGGCTCATGTCGAGGGGATTTGTCTCGTAAACAGCCAATCGCGCCAGCGCGGCGGCAGTCGCCCGAGCCAGCGGAGGACCCTGGAATCGCGTCCGACGACATAGCAGGCCTTCGGCCGCCGGGCCGTGAGCGCCGCCAGCACCGCCTGCGCCACGCGCTCCGGCGGCAGGCCGTGCACGCCGCCAATACGCTTCAAGAGCGCATGCATCGTCGGGCCATACCGCTCGCGCGCCTCGGCCGACCATTCCGCTTGCAACTGTTCGCAATCGGCGACCCCTTTTGCCCAGATCGGCGTCGCAATTTGGCCCGGCTCGATCATGATCACGTCGATCCCCCACGGTCGCAGTTCCATCCGCAAGGAATCAGACATCGCCCGCAGGGCGAACTTCGACGCCGCGTATTGCCCCGCGAACGGCAACGCCACGCGGCCGGAGATCGAACTCATGTTCACGATCCGCCCTCTCCCTCGGCGCACGAGAGGCAGAAACTCCTGCGTCGCCGCCAACGCGCCAAACACGTTGACGTCGAACAACCGTCGCACGACCGACACCGGCGTGCACTCCAACGGCCCGCCGTACGCCACGCCGGCGTTATTGACGAGCCCGGCCAGCCCGCGATTGCCGCAAACCGTTTCGATAACTTCGCGCGCCGCGCGCATCGATTCCGTATCTGTTACATCGATGACGACCGGCGTGATCCCGCCCCGACTGCTGGACTGTAGGCGCTCGCCGTCGGCCGCCTTCCGCACTCCCGCGAAAACGTGAATTCCGTGCGCGGCAAGCAGCTTTGCGGTCGCCTCCCCAATGCCGGTCGAGGCCCCCGTTACGAGTACCGCGCGCAAGTCACGTTTCGATTCACTCATATCAGCGCCCGGCGAGAAGGTTCGCGATCAACTGGCTCGGCGTCGGCGACTCGGTCAGGTAAGCGCTCACCGGCTCGAGCAATTGGCTACGCTCGTCTTCCGCCAGCTGCGCGAGTCGTGGCGCTGCCAACGATTCGTTGACGTCGAGCTTCGTCGGTTCCTTTCCGAGATAAAAATGCTGCGATCCCAACGCGCGCATGTCCGCCAGCGCATGAACCAGATGCCCCGCGGCGAACGTGAAGATCGGCCGGCGGTTGATCACGCGGGCGAGCATCGAAGCGGAGAATTGATTCCAATAAAACGCATACTCTGCGTCCAACAACAGCAGCATGAACCGCAGATACCCGCAGGCGCTTAACGCGATGAGGCCGGGCAAGTCGGCGATCCGCTGCCGAACCGCCTCCAGACATCCTGGCGGCGCAATCAACACCGGTTGCCGCCCGGCATGGGCGGCGTCGCGCAATCGTGCGGCGACCAATTCGGTGAAACGCGTTCGCCCGATCGCCTCTGCCTGCAGCGCATCGTCCTCCGGCGAAAGGATGAACAACCACCGCGCTCGCGCCGGGTCGATTGCGCTCCACGTAGCTAACGTGGCCGCGCGGCGAGTGCGTTCCTCGTCGTTGAGCACGCAGCGAGCATTGTAGTACGAACCGTGCTGGCACGGCGCGTCGATTCCACGCGGCGCAAGGTAAACATGAAACGCGTCGGCGAGTTCGGCCGCCAAGGCACGGAAGTGTGCTCCGAGCGCCGCGGCGCCGGCAAACGTCGCTTGAAACCGCACGCCGCCGCGCGGAATGAGTCCGAGAGACGGATCGCTCGTCACGAGCGGAATGTCGCGCGCTCGCCAGGCGGAAAGCAATCCCGTTAGCTCAGTCTCCTTCAGCAGCTTGTTGACGACGAACAAATAGCCAGAGAACAAGACAACGACATCCGGCGCGGCGCCTTCCACGAGCGCGGCAAGCTCCTGAGCGCCGTGATAGGCGTGGCTCGCGAATGGCAACGTTTCCCGATTCGCCTGATGCATCCGCGACGGCATGAGCATGATCGACTCGAACGCCCCCCCGGCCGCGAAGTAAATCGCATTGAAGAGCTCGCCGTAGTCTTGCGAGAGAACAAAGACAATCCGTCGCACGGCTACCGTTCCTCCCCGCGGGCAAGTTGCTCCTCGATGGCGTCAACAATCGTGCGACACCCGATCTCGAGTCTCGCCAGATCGATCGTCAGCGCTGGCAGCAACCGCACGAAGCGCCCCGCGTTTCCGACCGCCACGCCGTGCTGATAGACATGGCGAAGGAAACGTTCCACGTCGATGCGCTCGTTGAGTTCCAGCACCCAGAGCGCTCCGCGACCGCGCAAAGTCATCCCCGTCGCGCTCAATGGCGACAAGGTGCGTTCGATGACCTCGCCGATGGCCGCCACGCGCGACGGAACGTCGATTTGCGCCAGCGTTTCGAGTGTCGCCAAGATCGCCGCCGCCGCCAAGGCATTGCCGGCGAACGTGCTTCCGGCCAGCATTCGCGGCTCGATCGCAATGCACCGATCCACCAGCACGCCCGACACCGGAAAACCGCCGCCGAGCGACTTGCCGATGAGCGTCACAGCGGGCGAAATCCCCAAAGCCTCGCTCGTGAACTTGGGCCCAGTGCGCCCCAGCCCAGTCAGGATCTCGTCGAAAATCAAGAGCGTTTCATGCTCCGCACAGAGCGAATCCAAACGCTGAACGAACTCTGCCGAGGCGCTGTATCCGCCGTAGGAGCCTAGCAGCGGCTCGACTAGGACGGCCGCGACGTCGTGCGCGGACAGCAGTTCCTCCAGACGGAACAGGATCTCGCCCTCCGGCACTTGATCCACGAACGGGATGCGCACCAGTTCATCGGAGCGTAGATTCCAGTCGTTATTCCAACCGAGCGCCGCTGTCGCCAGCGATTTGCCGTGCATGGCATGCTCGAAGGCAATCACCGTGCGGCGCGATGTCGCGATCCGCGCCATCCGCAGCGCGAATTCCGCGGCCTCCATCCCAGTGCTGAAAAAGCTGGCCAGCCGATGCGTCGACGGGGCGTAGGTCTCGACCGCCGCTTGGGCCGCATCGCGAATCTCTGTCGGTATCGCGCCGGTATTCCAAACCAGGCCTAACTGCTGCGCGATCGCCCGCGCGATTCTTGGATGCGCGTGTCCCAGCCAGGCGGTGCCGTTGGCGCTGAAGAGATCGATATACGGTCGCCCCGCCTCATCGAAGATGAGATCGTTTTCGCCGCGCGCGACGCGTAATCTCGCAAGCGGCTCAGACACGCCGCAGGTTCTCCGTATGCGCCTCGATCAACTCCGCCGCGCGCTCGGCGCCGTTTTTGTTGCGTACTTGAACGCTCCAACGCTCCGCGCCGTGCCGCAAACGCTCGTCGCATACCGCGCGATCGATCAGCGGCGCCAGGCGATCGACGGACAACTCGACCGGCGCAAGCGATCCCGCCGAAAGCTCCGCTCGGGCCAGCAATTCCGCGAACACCCTCTGGCAGGCCACCTGCGGCAGAATAACCGACGCTCGCGCGGCCCGCAACGCGGCGGCCACCGTGCCGACGCCGCCGTGATGCACGACGGCCGAGGCCCGCGGAAAAAGGGACGCGTACGGCGCTTCGTCGACGATGAGCACTTCACGATCGGCCTGCAATTCCGCGATCCGTGACCAACCCCGCACGATCACGCCGCGTCGACCCGCGCGCCGCAACGTCTCGCGGACCATGGCCAGCGTTCTCTTTGGCTCGGCGAAGGCCATCGAGCCCAGCGTCACGACGACCGGCGCCGAGCCCGCCTCGAGGAACTCCTCCAGCTCGGCCGACAACGCCGGCACAGGCGTTGCACCGTCGGTCCAAAATCCTGTGAAACGGTAGCGCGGATCCCAGCGGCCTTCAGGATCGATCAACTGCTGATCGAGCGCCACGAGATCGAGTATTTCGGCGCGCGGCGGGCCAAAGCGCGGCAGATCGCTCAGGTCGAGCGGCGGATCGTACGTTACCGAGACACCTGGCAGAACTTCGCCGCCGCGCTTCAGGACAAGCTTCAGGTTGCTGATAAAAGCATCGTACCTGGCCACTACTCGCGAGAGCGCGGCGAGCGCCTGCCCCAATTGCGGGCGCAACCAGGACTCATGAAACCGGCGCGTACGCTCGACGAGATCATCCGATGCACCGGCCGATCGCAATGCCCCGACGGCATCTTCCAGCGAGCTATCGCCGACCGGCAAGTAGTCGAGACCGGCCGCCTCGATTGCACCGCGATAAAATGGCGAAGTCGCAATCGTCGCCTGATGTCCGCGCGCCTGTAAAGCGAGCGCAAGAGTGCGAAACAGTTCCAGATCGCCGCGCGTGCCGAGCGTCAGGACGAGGAACCGCATCGCAGCCGTTTCCGCACACGGAAGACGACGGGAACCAGCGCGCCGCACGCCGCGATCATGAACGTGCTCGGTTCCGGCACGGCGACGACGACGCGCGCCACGCCAAACACCAGTGCGTCATCCAGCACGTTCCCTTCGCCGTCGAGAAACAACTGCTCTGTCGGAAAATGCGGCGCGAGACTGAGCGTCAGACTGTACTCATCCGGCGCCGGCGCAAGATTGGTGAGCGTAATCGTCGCCAGCAGACTTCCCTCATATGGCGTCAGTGTGACCTGGTCGATGTTCCCCTCCGCGGCCGCCAACCCGGGATCGGCGACAATGCTGGCCCCCGGCACGAAGCCGAAGAAGTCGAGCTCGGCGGGCACTGTCACGCTGTCGATGGACGCCT
>CAZUBB010000237.1:4905-6071 GCA_964618485.1 uncultured Pirellulales bacterium | reverse complement strand
TCAAATACGAGCCGCTTCCGTCCGTGACCTGGGTGCTCGACGCGATGAAGGACGACGCAGTCATCCTGCACCCCGAGTTGCGCACCGATTCGATGGGCCAGAAGGGGGACAAGCCGACCAACGTCGCAGTCCACCTGCATTTCGAGAAAGGCGATCCTTCGCAGGGTTTCGCCGAAGCCGACTTGATCGTCGAGCGCGAGTTCCGCACGGAGAGCGTTCACCAGGGCTACATCGAGCCGCACGTGGCGACCGCCTTCTGGAATCGCGACGGGCATCTCACCGTCTGGACGTCGACGCAGGGCTCGTTCACCGCGCGGCAGCAAACCGCGGAACTGCTGCAAATCCCGGTCTCGCAAGTTACCGTCGTGCCGATGGAAATCGGCGGCGGTTTCGGCGGCAAGATCGCCGTCTACTTGGAGCCGGTCGCCGCGATGCTCAGCCGCAAGACCGGCAAGCCGGTCAAAGTGTTGATGCAACGCGACGAAGTGTTCGAAGGCACCGGCCCCACCCCCGGTTCTTATGTTCGCGTGAAACTCGGCGCGAAACGGGACGGCAAGCTCACTGCCGGCGAGGCCTGGCTCGCCTACGACGCGGGCGCGTATCCCGGCGGCATGATCGGTCCCGGCGTGATGTGCATCTTCAGTTGCTATGACCTCCCGCACGCCAAGGTGGACGGCTACGACGTCTGCGATAACAAGCCGAAGACGCAGGCCTACCGCGCGCCGGGCGCGACGCAGGCCGCGTTCGCCTGTGAATCGGTCATTGACGAGTTGGCGATGCAACTGGGCATCGATCCGATCGAATTCCGCCTGAGGAATGCAGCCAAGGAAGGCACGCGGCGCGTCGACGGTCCGGTTTATCCCCGCGTCGGCTTTGTCGAGTGCCTCGAAGCGGCCAAGAACAGCGACCACTGGAAATCCACGCTCACCGGCAAGCATCGCGGCCGGTTTCTGGTTCAACATCGGCCTCAAGTCGGCCGTGTCGGCGAATGTCAATTCCAACGGCACCGTCACGCTGATCGAAGGCTCGACCGACATCGGCGGCACGCGCACGAGCGTCGCCATGCAACTCGCCGAGACGATCGGCGTCGCGGCCGAGGACGTAATTCCCCAGGTGGCCAACACCGACAGCGTCGGCTACACCGACGTCACTGGCGGCAGCCGCGT
>CAZUBB010000237.1:2591-4895 GCA_964618485.1 uncultured Pirellulales bacterium | reverse complement strand
ACGAAGTGGGGCTCGATCTCATTCGCCAGATGCGCGAGCGCGCCGCCGCGCTCTGGGAATGCTCCGCGGAAAGCGTGCAGTTCGCCGACGGCGTCTTTTCCGGCGGCGGCAAATCGATGGGCTTCAAGGAACTGGCGGCCAAGCTGCACCAAACGGGCGAACCGATCGTGGGCCGCGCGAGCGTCGACCCCGAGGGCCCCACCAACGGCTTCGGCGTCCACATCGCCGACGTGGAAGTCGACCCCGATACCGGCAAGGTGACGGTCCTCCGCTACACGGCCATCCAGGACGCCGGCAAGGCGATCCACCCGAGCTACGTCGAAGGGCAGATGCAAGGCGGCGCGGTGCAAGGCATCGGTTGGGCGCTCAACGAGGAGTATGTCTGGAGCCCGCAAGACAAAATGGAGAACGCCAGCTTCCTCGACTACCGCATGCCGACGTCGCTCGACGTGCCTATGATCGACACGATTATCGTCGAAGTGCCGAACCCAGCCCATCCCTACGGCGTGCGCGGCGTGGGCGAAACGCCCATCGTGCCGCCTCCCGCGGCGATGGCCAACGCCATCGCCCGTGCCGCCGGCGTGCGCATGCACGAACTCCCCATGAGCCCGCCGCGGCTCTGGAAGGCGATGCAGAATCGGACGTAACCGCCTCGCGAAGGCGATTACTCAGTCGTTTATTGAATCACCGCGTCGATCAATCTGCGCGGTGCGCCGATATCGGTCAGATGAACCTCGCCGAGAAATGGCTTGGCGGCCGGAGACGCGAACCCAACCTTCGGCGCCACGAACGTCACCGTGTGATCGGCGCGAAACGTCGGCGTGGAGGCCTCGCCGGTGTTGGCGTTCAAACCACTCGGCAAGTCGACGGCTAGCCGCCGGGCAGGCGCCGCGTTGAGCGCTGCAATCACCTCGGTAAACGGCGCCCGCATCGGACCGTGGAATCCGGTGCCAAACAGCGCGTCGACGATCCAATCGGCGCCGTCGAGAAGGCGTTCCAGCCTCGCGATATCGCCGGCTCCCGAAAACAGCTCGATAGGCACTTTGCAATGCCGGAGAATTTGCAGGTTCGCGGCTGCGTCGGCGCTCATTCGCGCAGGCTCTCCGCAGAGTGCCACGCACACTGCGTACCTGCGCACATCGAGATGCCTCGCCATCACCAGACCGTCGCCGCCGTTGTTGCCGCTTCCGCAAGGGATGAGCACCGGCCCTGCGATGCCGAGTCGCTCCAACACGTCTACAGCGCCGCGCCCGGCGTTCTCCATCAGCACCAGGCTCGACATCCCGCACGCTTCGACGGCGCGGCGGTCGATTTCCCGTGCCTGTTCGGCGGTCATCGCGCGCGTCATAGTTGCTCGAAGCTTCCTACCGCGGCGGGCGACTATTTCTCGCCGAGCAGCGCGGCCACCTGCGGCTCGATCGCTTCGGCCCAGATTTCGTAGCCCTTGGGGCTCAGGTGCAGGAAGTCCGGCATAATCTCCGCCGGTAGCGTGCCGTCCGGCAGCAGGAACATTTCGCCGATATCGAGGAAGATGACGTCTTTGCCGTCGACGACTTCCCACTCGGCGACTTGCTTGTTGACTTCGTTGATCTTGTCGCGCTGCGGGTTCGGCTTGTCGCCGCGCGGGAAGACCGCCAGCACCAGCACCTTGGTCTCGGGAGTCTTTTCACGTAGCTTCGTGACGATGGCCTTGATGCCGTCGGCGATTTCCGTTGCGGTGTTGTCCTCGCCGTTGGAATTGTTCGTGCCAATCATCACCACCGCGGCTTTGGGGTGAATCCCCTCCAGGTTGCCATTGTCGAGCCGCCACAGCACGTTCTGCGTGCGATCGCCGCTGATGCCGGCGTTCATGGCGTGTCGCGGTGTGTAAAACTTCTCCCAGACCGCCTGGCCGTCCCCTTCCAACCTTTGGTGATTCAAACTCCAATGAACAGCAAGTCGACCTGTTCCTTGGTGCGGCTATTGATCAACTCATGGCGTTCCTTCCACCAGCCATCGTCGTTGGCTACAGGCGTCACCGCGCTGTGCGTCGGTGGCTCAGCCGACCAGCTATTCCGCGTATCAATGACAGCAGTAAGACCAACAGCAAACAACAGCCAGAAGGCCGCGGCAGGGCGCATCGAGTCAACTCCGAGGTAGGTACCGAGAGGATAGAGAGGCGGGAACGGCGGGAAAACGCGATCGAATCGCATTCGAGCCGCTGGCCTTATTAAAACTCGGTTCTATCCCGCAATCAAGCGCCGCCCCGTCATACACAGGCGGATTCACGCCGTCCAAAGGAGCGCCCCCAGCCATGAAACCGGC
>CAZUBB010000237.1:0-2581 GCA_964618485.1 uncultured Pirellulales bacterium | reverse complement strand
CTCGCCCTTAGCGGCGCCCCGACGGCATCTCCGGCATGCCGAGTTCCTTTCGCCGTTTCTCGAGCGCCATAAAGAATGCCGCGTTTTTGGCCCTTTCCACCGGGGGAGTGTTGTCCAGCATCCGCAGTTCCCGCCCCCCGCCCCCGGGACCGCCGCCTCGGCCGCCCCCGTCCGGGCCGCCACCGGGCGCACCTGCAGGCCGATCGCCGCGCGGCGGGCCGCCCGGGCTGCGCCGGCCTTCACCCGGCGGGCGTTGCGCGAAGCGTTGTTGCATGGCGGCGCGACGCTGTTCCATCGCACGGATTTGCTGGTCCAAATAGGCCTGCCGCTGATTTTCGGGCAACGCGAAATACCCGTCGACCGCCGCGCGCATCTGATTCTCGAACGGCGCCCGCATCTGTTCGAACAACGATCGTCGCTGTTCGTAGGTCAAATTCTCCATGCTGGCGCGCATCTGCTCGCGGAGCGCCCGACGCTCCTCCGGGCCGGCGTTCTCACCGAGCGCCACAAGTTGCGCCTGCAAGGCGCGGGCCGCCACGAGATCAGGATCCTCGCGCCACCAATACCACGCCGCCCCGACCGCCAAGACCACCACGATCGCGCCCACAATATGAATCGGCCTCATGCGAATATTCTCCTAAGAGTTCCAGGCAGTTTCAGAGTGAACGATCGAATCGGAAGACGTACTACAGAGGCACAGAGAGCACCGAGAGAGAAATGCAGAGTGATGAAAAGCAGACAATGATGATTCTCGAGTCGTTACGTTCATCCTCCGTAATTCGAGCTCCATGCTCCGTACTCCGCTGCAATCTCTACTCAATACCTCTCCACATGCCCGTCCAAATAGATCGCGTTGCGCGAACCGACGGCGCCGCGTTCGCCGTGGACGGGATCGAAATCGTAGAGCAGCACGACTTCCGCCGAGGGACGTAGTTGGCCGTTGCGGCGCTTGCGAAGTTGCTCACGCGTTTTTCCGGACATGCGCCGGACCGGATACTCGTAGCTCGTGCTTTCCGTGCGAAAGAACTGTGAATCGTCGGGACATGCGAAGACATCCGCGTTGTCGCCGATGTAGGGCGATAACACCGCGGCGATGCCCGGCATCGAAGGCGTGAGCGACGGCATGGGCGAGGCATACGGGAATCGTCCGTTGCGACCTTGGCTTTCGAGATATTGATCGAGCGCCAATCCGATCTGATGCAACTGCGATTGGCACTGGCCCCGCCGGCTCGCCGCGCGGACCATATTGACCGCCGGCAGCAGAAGAGCCAACAGCACGCCGATGATGCTGCACACGATCAGCAATTCCACCAATGTGAATCCCGCCGTGCGGCTCCGTTTGCGATGACTGCATGCAATTGCTGGCATTAGGACGCTCCTTCCGATGGTGGGCGCAGCGCGAACCCGCGTCGCTATGCGACGGTCCTGCAAGGGTTTCGCTCGGAGCGCCGATAACGACGGCGCCGCGCGGCGAGAATTGGGCGAGTTCGCGTGGTCCAGGTAAATGGGGGCCAGTTTCGCCGCGACGCGCTTGCCAGAAAATGACGCGCCGCACGTATTCAACACGCGCGCCGCAGGTGGGTTTCGCAAGCTTTATAAAGAAACGCCCAACGGCGGGGCCGTCCCGATTTTTCAGAGAAACCTTGGGACGCGGTTGAGGTATTATTTTCCACGGCGGAGCGAGAAAAGGAGACCTGACATGACGAGAAGAGGTAGAATCGCCACATGGGCGAGCGCTCCGCTGGCATTGTTGCTGGCGGCGATGGTGGTGTTGGCAGTCATCGGTGTTCCTCGGTTCCCGCGAGCGAACACGGTCTGCGTCGCCTGCAACTGGCATTGGAACATGCCGCAAAGCGATGCGTGGAACCCCTATGATTGCCGCTTCTGGCAAAATTTGCCCCCCGCGGAAACGATCGAAACCTGACCGGTTCGTTGCGCCTTGTTTGCTGACGCTGCTGGCCGGCGTCGTCGCGCTCCCCTTGCGCGCCGACGACCGCTGGCCGCAGTTCCGCGGGCCGCTCGCGAGCGGGGTCGCCGAGTCGTCGGCGCTTCCCACCAACTGGAGCGCCGAGCAGAACGTCGTTTGGAAGAAACCGATCCCAGGCGTCGGCTGGTCGCAACCGATCGTCTGGGGCGATCGCATCTTTCTCACGACCGCGATCTCAGATGAACAAGCGAAGCCAAGTCCTGACAACGGCGGGCCCGGCTTTGGCGGGCTCAGCGCCGCGGGCGGGGCGGCCGAGCTGCCGCCCCCCGAGGCGACCTATCACTGGGACGTGCTCTGTCTCGACGCGCACTCTGGCGACACGCGCTGGCAGCGCACGCTGCGCGAAGGCCGTCCGCCAAATCACATTCATCCGAACAATACCTACGCCTCGGAGACGCCCGCGACCGATGGCGAGCGCGTGATCGCGTATTTCGGCATGGCCGGTCTCTATTGCTTCGACATGGACGGCCAGCCGCTGTGGAACAAGGAACTCGGCGTGTTCCCCACGCAGTTCGGTTGGGGAACCGCGAGTTCGCCTGTGCTCTGGGAAGACCGCGTCTTCGTGCAATGCGACAACGATCAGGAGTCGTTCTT
>CAZUBB010000236.1:0-6258 GCA_964618485.1 uncultured Pirellulales bacterium | reverse complement strand
GTGGCGTTGCGTCGCCTTCAGGTAAGCCGGTCGTAAACGCGGATCAAACCGTGATTACGATCTGGGATGCGAAAACAAAGACGCAGCATTTCATTCGCCAGGCGTCCTTCAAGAGCGAAGCGGACGATTTTGGGTTTCTGGCGCCGACTCCTAGCGAACCAGAACTTGCCGAGGCGGGCGACGAGGCGTTTCCCTTCCTGCTCAAGCTGACTGAGCCGGAGAAACGCGTGATTCCTCGCCCGAGCAGCGGCCTGGGGTGCGGTTGCGGCGGCGGCATGCCGCTCCCCGCCACGGCTTCCGCGGTGACCGTGGTATCGGAAAAGATGGTGGCTGGATTTCATGCGGTCGTGTTGGAGGCCGATTCCGCCGATGCGCTGATCAACTGGCTGAAGGAGCATGGCTACGCGAATTCGCCCGAGATCAAGGCATGGGCGGAGCCGTATGTCCAAGCAGGTTGGAAAATCACGGCGCTGAAGGTCGCTAAGCCTGAGGGGGACCACGCGAAGCGCGTGAGCGCGTCGGCGTTGCGCATGACGTTCAAGACTGATCGACCTTTGTTTCCTTACCGCGAGCCCGATTCGCGAGGTTCAGCTAAGGCGTTGGGCGCCAACAAGCGGTTGCTGAGAATCTACTTCCTGGCGGATGGCCGCTATCAAGGTGAATTAACGAAGGAGAATCGTTGGACGGGCACGGTCGCCTGGTCCGGCAAGCTGAGTTCGGCGGATCGCACGAAGACGCTCGATCTGCTTAAACTTCCGGAATCTACGGGGCCTGCGGAATTCTGGCTCACGGAGTTTGAAGACGAGTGGCCGTACCAGATCGCGCCCGCGGACTTGTATTTCTCTCTCTCCGACGACCAGAGTAGCTTGACGCGCGAGCCGATTACCGAGTACGCCTCCGCAGCCCCGGCCATCGATGTCATGGCCTGCATGCTGACGGCGATCGTGATTGTGACGCCGATGTGGTGTCGGTTTCACCGCGGTCGTGGAACCGCGGCGCTTGCGTGATGCTTTGCGGCGCGGCGTTAACGAGCGCGCGTTGATGCGCGCGGCGTTGTGAACGCGCAGAGGATTAATCCCACGACCATCAACCCGCCGGACCAGATCGCCTCGTGGGGTTCGCCTTGGCTGAATTGTGTGATGGCCCAGTTGACGCTGAAATAAAGCGCGAACGCTGACGAGAGGCAGAAGATGATTAACGTGACGGGGTAGCCGGGCGTGCGGAACGGGCGGGGGAGGTTGGGTTCGCGGAAGCGCAGTACGGCCAGGCCGATGCCGGTGAGCAGGAAGAACGTGTAGAAGACCGGCGTGGTGTAGGCGACGAGGCGCTGAAAGCCGTCCCCCGAGCGGCCGAAGAAGCCGATCAGCGCGAGCGTGATCGCCGTTTGCGCGGCGAGCGCCGTGAGCGGGCCGCCGAAGCGATCGCTCCAGCGGGCGAGCGGCGCGAGCCATTGGTGATCGCGTCCCAGGGCGTACGAGACGCGAGCGCCGGTGAAGATCATGCCGTTGAGTGCGCCGGCCGCCGTGATGCAGACGAGCGCGGCGATGAGGCGTTCGCCCGTCGCGCCGAGCAAGGGTCGAACGAGTTCGACCGCGATGAGGTCGGTTTCGCGGAACTGGGCGAAGCCGAGGCTATAGAGGCAGGCCAGGTTCACGAGCAGGTAGATCGATGTGACCACGAGCGTGCCGGAGACCAGCGCGCGGAAGAGATTCTTTTCCGGGTCGCGGACTTCGGCGGCGACCATCGGCATGTCGCTCCAGCCGCCGAACGCGTAGAGAATGAAGATCATCGCCAGGCCGAAGCTGGCTTTCTCGTTGGGCACGAGGGAAACGGGCGAGACGCTCACCGCGGGATGCCAGAACGCCGCCGCGATAACCGCGAGCAGGCCGAGCGTTTTGGCGACGGAGAGGACGTTCTGCGTGCGCGTGCCGGGGCGGACGCCGAGCATGTTCACGGCGGTGAGCAAGAGCACGATGCCGACGGCGTAGAGCGAGACGCCCAGCGAAGAGGAAGCGGTGGCGTTACTTTGCGCCAGGGGGACGAGCTGCTGCGCGTGCCTGGCGAATACGAAGGCAATCCCGCCGATCGTCCCGGGGCGAATGACCCAGAGCACGGCCCAGGCGTAGAGGAATGAAACGCGGCGTCCGTACGCGCGGCCGAGGTAGACGTATTCGCCGCCATCCTCGGGCAGGGCACAGGCGAGTTCCGCGTAGCAAAGTGCGCCGCAGAAGGCGAACAGGCCACCGCAGGCCCAGGCGAGCATCAGCATCCACGGCGAGGAGACGTTCTTGGCGATCTGCGGCGCCAGGACGTAGATGGCGGAGCCGATGATGATGCCGACCATGATCGAGGTGGCATCAAACAGCGAGAGTCGTCGGCGCGGCGGTTGCTGGGGGTCGGGGGCCACGCCGGGATTGTAGCGGATCGAGCGCGATTTCGGAGGCGGAGGATTGGCCGCGAAGAGACACAAAAAGGCACGAAGAAGTTCGCGCGGCGAGATCTCTGTTGTGGTCCGGTCTCCCGACCGGACCACGGTTGCGACCGCAGGTCTCCCAGTTGCTCGTTGTGCTGTGATTTGTTGCGATCGCCGCGAACTGGAGACCTTCGGTCGAGCGGGTGGCCCGGTCGGGAGACCGGGCCACAACACGGACGACTGGGCCACAACACGGGAGACCGTGACACAACATGCAACCGCGACACAACTAGGGCGCCGTGACACAGCACGGGCTTAGAACGGCAGGATTTGATCCAGCGTTTTGTCCAGTTCCTTGACGTCGTTGGCCTTGAGGGTTTCCTCGAA
Organism: uncultured Pirellulales bacterium; assembly: GCA_964618485.1. Classification (GTDB taxonomy): domain Bacteria; phylum Planctomycetota; class Planctomycetia; order Pirellulales; family JALHLM01; genus JALHLM01. The sequence continues at coordinate 3,458 of CAZUBB010000236.1, read as the reverse complement.
CTCGCCGTGGATCTTGGCTAACGTCTTCGTCACGGAATCGAGTTGGGTCGACCACTTTTGAATTTTCTGCTTCGCCGGCGCCGACAGTTCGTCCTTGGCCTCTTTGAGATTGATGAACTTGGCGAATGCCTTTTGCAGATCTTCCGCCTTCTTGAAGGCGGACATGAGGTCTTTCTGGCTCTTCGTTTTCCGGAACGCGACCACGGCATCCTGAAACTTGTCGATCGTCGGGCCGACGTCGGCCTTCTTGAAGAAGCTGGACTTGGAGAGGTTGTTGTCTGTCTTGAATTGCTTCCACTTATCGCGATCGAGTTCGAGGACGCTCATGTTCGATTTCCCCTGATGAGTTGGCCGGCCGAAATCTGCGCGGCGAATGCCGCACAACGCCGGGATTATGCGAAGCGGTGACGGTTTTCGCAAGCGATTTCGCGGGGGCTTGCCGGGAGAACCGGCGATTTACACCGGCCCGTAGCGCCAGCGAGGGTGAGTGGTCGTTGATTCCATGTAAATCGTCGAACATAAATCGGCGTCAACTGTCCCTCGCTGACGCGTCGGGCTAGCGTTGCGGTTGCGGCCTGCCCGTGCGGTGTTTGCTTTTCTCTCGGCGGGGACCACTGTCGCCGGGGCTTCATTGCCGGGAGACTGGGCGGGAAGGTTTCTGGGGGTTCCTCGAAGGGCTTGCTTATGTCTGATGCGCCGCGACGCGGATCGCTGTTGGTGATCTTCCTGACGGTCTTTATCGACCTGTTGGGCTTCGGCATGGTCATTCCGCTGTTGCCGATTTACGCCAACTTGTTGCCGGACATGCGGGGGCTGACCGAATTGCAGCAGGGGTTGGTGATCGGCATGTTGATGTCGAGCTTTTCAATCATGCAGTTCCTGTTCGCGCCGTTGTGGGGACGGCTTTCCGATCGCATCGGACGCCGCCCGGTGTTGATGGTCGGCCTCGCTGGGTCAGTCATCTTCTACACGATGTTCGGCCTGGCGGCGCAGTGGCTCAGCTTGACGTTGCTGTTCGTGGCGCGGATTGGCGCAGGCGTGGCCGGGGCGACGATCTCGACGACGCAGGCGTACATCGCCGATTCGACGACGCTCGAAGGACGCTCCAAGGGAATGGCGCTGATCGGCGCGGCGTTTGGATTGGGGTTCACCATTGGGCCGGCCGTTGGAGTGCTGAGCCTGTGGCTTTCCGGCGAGGAGTCGCTGAGTCCCTGGCCCGGCTACGTGGCAGCCGGATTGTCGTTCGTGGCGCTGCTGCTGGCGATCTTCCGGCTGCCGGAATCGCTCCCGCCCGGGGGTGCGCAATCGCAGCACAAGTTGTTCGACCTGCAGGCGCTATCGGACGCCGTCAAGATGCCTTCGGTGGCGATGTTGATTCTCGCGGCGTTCGTTTCCTTGCTGGCCTTCGCGAGTTTTGAGTCGACGCTCTCCATGTTGCTGCAGTACAAGTCGGACGCATCGATTCATGCCCATGAGCGCGGCGTGCATCGATTGCCGGCGCAGTTGATGTTGGTGTTCTGTTACATCGGGCTGGTGTTGAGCATTGCGCAAGGGTTCCTGGTGCGGCGGCTGGCGGGGCGGATCAGCGATGAGCGGCTGAGCTCTCTGGGATCGATCATTGCCGTTATCGGGTTCGCCCTGCTGGCGCTGGCCAGTTATCAGGTGCATCTGCCGAGCTTATTGGGCGCGCTGACCGTGGCGATTATCGGCTTCGCGATGATCACGCCGTCGCTGAACGCGTTGATTTCGCGGCGCAGCGACCCGGCGCGCCAGGGAGGCATCTTGGGGCTCAACCAGAGCGCCGGCGCGCTCGCGCGGATTATCGCCCCGGTGAGCGGTAATTTCCTGTTGAAGATTCATCACACCTATCCGTATTGGGCCGCGACAGGCTTGATGATCCTGGGAGCGGCGTTGATTGCGATCGCGGCGCGGGCGGGGAAGGATTACGAAGCGTAGACGTCGATTTCTCGCGCGGCGATTCCCCCTGGGCCGCCCAAGAACTATGATGTGGCCGACGAATAGCTGGGCGCATCGGGCATTGTTCCCTGGGAGATTCGGTTGCATGGTCGCCGCCATTGACGTACAGGATTTGCGGAAAACCTACGGCAGTCGTTGGCGCGGTCGGAGGATCGACGCCCTGCGGGGAGTCACGCTCCAGGTGCCGCGCGGCGAGATCTTCGGGTTGCTCGGGCCCAACGGCGCTGGCAAGACGACTCTCATTAAGGTGCTGCTGGGGATCATTCGCCGTTCCGCCGGCGAAGCGCGGATGCTCGATTTTCCCGCGGGCGACTTGCGCGGGCGGCGGCTCGTCGGCTATCTGCCGGAGCATCATCGCATTCCGCGGCATCACACGGCCTATAGCGCGCTGGCCTACTACGGCGGCCTGAGCGGGCTGTCGCCGAGCGAAATCCGCAAGCGGCGCGATCCACTATTAGAAACGGTCGGCCTCAAGGGATGGGGCGATGTTTCCGTGACACAGTTTTCCAAGGGGATGCAGCAGCGCCTCGGCCTGGCGCAGGCGATGATTCATAACCCGGACTTGCTGATCTTGGATGAACCGACCGACGGCGTCGATCCCGTGGGGCGTTCCGAGTTGAGGACGCTGCTGCAGAGCTTGAAGGAACAGGGAAAAACGATGTTCCTCAACAGTCACCTGTTGCAGGAAGTCGAACTGATTTGCGATCGCGTGGCGATTCTCGATCGCGGCGAGTTGCTGCAAGTCGGCGAGGTCGACGCCTTGACTGTCGAGGCGGTAAACGACGTGCTGCTCACGTTTGGCGGCGACGACGCCAAGTTGCGGGCCGCTTTCGGCGAAACGCCAGCGCAGCCGATCGCGGTGCTGGCAGCGGGGCAGTACTCGATGGCGCTCGCGGAACCGACGCAAGCGGACGTCGATCGCGCGATCGATCAGGCCCGCGCGGCGGGGCTCAGCGTGCTGGGCGTGGAGCGGCGGCATCAAACGTTGGAACAGGCGTTTTTACAAATCATTCAGCGAGCGCGGCAGGCAACATGAGACCTTATTTAACGATTCTCCGCGACTCGTTCCACGAAGCGCTCGCCTCGCGCGTGCTGTGGATGATTCTGATCGTGATTACGATCTTGCTCGTCGCCATTGCGCCGCTCGGCGTGCAAGGCCTCAAGGGGCCGCAACTCGATACCGTCGAGGTGTTCGATCCGCCGGCGCTGGCGAAAGCGATTTTGGAGGATGACGCCAAGACGGGACCGTCGGTAGGGAAGCATATCCTGGCTAAATTGCCGAAGGAGTCGCGGGCGCGGATCGAGAAGATTTCCGCTGAGAAGGCGCTGATCGGCGCTCCGGCGACGACCGCGCCGGGAAGTGACGCCGAGTGGCTGGCGAAGCAATTGAATCCGCTGTTGGAGAGCCCCGATTTTTTCGACGACGCGGCCTGGAAGAAAGTGCGCCTCCGCAGTGAAGCCAAGAAGATGCGGGCCGACGG
>CAZUBB010000235.1:0-6330 GCA_964618485.1 uncultured Pirellulales bacterium | reverse complement strand
GGAGAACTCGGCGAAGGGATAGTATACGGCGCGGCGGGAGTCGTCGGCGCGATAGATGAGGATCGCCACCGGCGGGCGGATCTGTTCGTGCGCGGCGGAGGAGAGGATGCCGTCGGCGTCGGGCGGGCCTTCGATGAGCAGGCAATGCGGGCGGAGCGCGTCGAGCGCGCGCAGCACCGCGCGGGCGCTCCCGGGCCCGTGGTGGCGGATGCCGAACAAGTGCAGTTGCTTAGTCACGTGGCGATTCCGGCGCGTCGGCTGCCAGAACTCTAGTTGCGGTCAGTGAACGAGATCAGCAGTTCTTGAGCGTCGCGGGCCATAACTCCGGGCGCTGACGCTTCCGGCTCTCTTGATTTGCTCGAACGTTTCGGTTCAGGTCAGTTCACGGCAGGCGCGGTAGAGGTCTTTCCAGCCGTCGCGTTCTTTGACGACGGTTTCCAGGTATTCCTGGAGCACGATGCGGTCTTGCACGGGGTCTTTCACCACGGCGCCGACGATGCCGGAGGCGACGTCGCCGGCGCGGAGCACGCCGTCGCCGAAATGCGCGGCGAGCGCGAGGCCGTTGGCGACGACGCTGATCGCTTCGGCGGTGCTGAGCGTGCCGCTGGGGGATTTCAACTTGGTCTTGCCGTCCTCGCTCTTGCCGTCGCGCAGTTCGCGGAAGACCGTGACGAGGCGGCGGATTTCCTGCAGCGCCGGTGGTTGCGCGGGAATCTCGAGCGCCTTGCCGAGCGCTTCGACGCGGCGGCGGACGATTTCCAACTCCTCGTCGGCGCTATCGGGGACCGGCAGCACGACCGTGTTGAAGCGGCGTTTGAGCGCCGAGGAGAGTTCGTTGACGCCGCGGTCGCGATTGTTGGCCGTGGCGATGACGTTGAAGCCTTTCTGGCCCTGCACTTCGTCGCCGAGTTCCGGAATCGGCAAGGTCTTTTCGGAGAGAATCGTAATCAACGTATCTTGCACGTCGGCCGGGATGCGCGTCAGTTCTTCGATGCGGGCCATCGTGCCCGTCGTCATGGCGTTCATCACCGGGCTGGGGACGATCGCCTCGCGGCTGGGGCCTTTGGCCAAGAGCAGCGCATAGTTCCAGCCGTAGCGAATTTGTTCTTCCGCGGTGCCCGCAGTGCCTTGCACGAGTTGCGTGGAATTGCCGCTGATCGCCGCAGCGAGGTGTTCGGCGACCCAGGTCTTGGCGGTGCCAGGGACGCCGAGCAGCAAGAGCGCGCGATCGGTGGCCAGCGTGGCGACGGCGATTTCGATCAGCCGCCGGTTGCCAATGTACTTTGGCGTGATTTCCACGCCTGCCGCATTGCCGCCGAGCAGGTACGTCGCGACGGCCCAGGGGCTGAGCTTCCAATTCGGCGGGCGCGGGCGGTCGTCCGCCTTGGCGAGGGTGTCGAGTTCGGCGCGGTATTGAATCTCAGCGTGCTGCCGCAGCACGCCGCTGGTATCGGGCGATTTACTCATCGGACGAATTCCTTATGCAGTTCGCGGCGGAGCGCGAGCGTGGACAATACGTGATCGACGCGGCGCTGGAGCTCCGCGCTTTTTTCCCAGACCGAGATCATCCCTTCCCAGCGCGCAAATTGACGGGGATGCAGGTAGAAGTGCGTTTCCGACGTGAGAATCGTGCGCAAATCGAAGCTTTCAAGCAACTGGCGCGAGACGTCCTCGTCCAGCGGTCGCCAGGCCTCGATCAAGTGATTCAGCGCCATCCACGGTTGCTTGGCGTTTCTGGCGAGCGTCGCCATGACCGCCGCGCGCTGCGCGACGGGGACGGCTTGCAGGACGCCGGCGCTCGATAGAAGGTCAGTGCCGGCGACGGCGACGAGCGGTTCGATCCAGGCCGCGACGGGGCGCCGCGCCAGTGCTGAGAGCCAGCCGCGGATCAACACCGCGGCGAACTCGCCGTTCGCCGCGCCGACCAGGTCCGCGGGCGATGCGCCGGTCGCGCTCGTCCAATGGTCGAGCGGGACGCATCCGATCATCTGCCGCAACCACCACTGTTTGGGGCCGAGCGTCTCGCTCGGCTTTTCCGACATGCCGTCGCGCTGCATTGACTTCTCGAATGCTTCGGGCAGCGTGACGTCCCAACTTGCTTTCTTCCCGCGCGTGAGCTTGAGGACGCTGGCTTCGACACCTGGATGATACGTCACGCAAGGCGTGACGCGGGCGATCATGCGCTCTACGAATAGCGATTTGGGCAGCCGAGCCAATAGGTCGGCCGCCGCTTCGCGTACGCGGGCGCTGCGGTCGTCGAGGCACGACTCCAGGAACGGCTCGTCGGCGTCGCTAAGTCCGTCGAGCAAGCACTCGACCCATTCGGCGCGGGCTTCGGCTGGGTCTTCGCTCCAGGTGGCGGCGATCAACTCCAGGGCTTGCGCGGGATGGCTCGCCCGCACGGCGCGCAGCGCTTCGGCGCGTTGCGGGCGATTGCCGACGTGCCATTGTTCGACCGGCGGTTGGTCGCCATCGCCGGTGAATTGCCACTTAGCGTTGAATTGCGTGAGCCAGCGGCCTCGTTCATCGAGGACCGCACTCACCGGCGCGCGCAGAACGCGCCGCGCCACCGCGGCCTCGAGGAGTGCGGGCAACATCTGATGCGGCGGTCGGCGCGATGCGTGCGCCGCCGAGACCAGCCATTCCAGCAACAGCGGTTGCATCTGCTCCGTGAGGATTTGCCCGAGGATCGCCGTCGCGCCGGGCGAGCACTCCTGCCATTGATCGCGCGCGGCCGGCGCGACGGGCACGATCCCTTGTACCGGCTTCGTTCCGGCGCGGAGATAGAGCGTCATCGCCGCAGCGGCGTCGAGGAGTTTAGCCTCGGCGGCAGGCTCATTCGCGGGGAGCACGCCGGAAACTTCCTCGGGCAGCGGAGGCAACCGCGGCGATTCGCCGCGCGTGCCCAACAGCGCCGTCGAAACCAATTGGTCCATCATCGCGCGGTCGCCTCCGCGATGCTGGGAACCAGCGAATGCCATTGCCCAGCGGTCATGACGGCGAGGGGACGCGCGCCGCGCCCGTCGTAGGCGACGGCCAGATCGACCGGCGCTCCGCCTGAGACCGCCAGCAGCGTGAAACCTTCCGGGGCGCGTATCTTCGCCGGCAGCGCTGCGCAGGTCGCGTCGACTACGTACCAATCTTCGGAAGACTTAACGGGCGTGACGCCCTTCAATGGAACGACGACCTGCTCGAGCCAGGGATTGCTGGCGATCGCCGCACTGTATTGTTCGAGGACGTCGTCGATCGACTCCCAGCCCTCGAGCGCCACGATCGCGTCGCCGGCCGACTGCATCTGGCGAATCGCCGCGCGCGGGCCGGAGCCGGGATAGTAAACGAGTTCGCCGCGGAACTGCGTTCCCGGCGAGAGGGTCAACTCGAACGCCGCGGTTCCATGCGCGAATTGCAGGACGAGCGCGACGCGACGCGTGGCGACGCCGATGAGCCAGTTGCGCTGCACGCGCAAGCGGTCTTCCTGCTCGTTCTCTTGAGCGAACACCTGCCAATCATCGTTGACGCCTGGCAACGCCGCCAATTGTTCGACGGCCGTCGTGACGCCGACGGCGGCTTCCACGTCGGCGCGCGTCACTTCGGACAGTTCTTCGAATCGATCGACGGCTCGCGTGAGCAGGTGAACCAGCGCGAGTTGTTCCAGGAACGTGCGTTGCCAGCCCGCGCCGCTGGAGGCCAGCGAGCCTAACTGCCGCACGAGTCGCGCGACGCCCGGAGCCTGGGCGTCGACCATGCGGCGGGCCTGGCCGTCGAAATGCGCGAAGCCTTTGCCGGGGACGCCGCCCAATCCGGTGCGGACCAGATCTTGAATCCAGGCGGAGAGTTCCGCGAGGCCCGTTCTCGCTCGTTCGATCCGCTGCCCGCGGCGCTTCGCTTGCGCGGCCGGGTCAGGCGCCGCGCGCTTGCGTTGCGGCTCCTCCGCGGCCTTGGCGGCACGCGCTGCCCGCGCCGCGAACCATTCCGCGACCCAGGCGGGGCGCTCGGCTTTGGCGAGCGCTTCGGGAGTCGCGGCCAGAATCAGCAGCAAACCGAGCCCGTGCTTGCAGGGGAATTTGCGGCTAGGGCAGGAGCACTTGAAGGCCGGCTCCGCGAGTTCAATCTGCACCTGGTAGGGTTTCGCGCCGCTGCCTTGGCATTCGCCCCAGGCGGCCTCGTCGTCCACGCCGAGCGAAACCCATTTGCGCACCTGGGCCAACTCCTGCCCGCTCTTCGCGGAACCGGCGTCCGGCGCCAATCGCAGTACGTCATCGCGCGTGAAGGTCCGACCCATGGCGGGAGATCATAGCGAACCGGCCGGGGCGCGGCAAATAAATCCGCGGAGGGCGCGCGTGGGAAGGAAGACATTGCGCAGCGAAAGCGGGCGTGACTCCGGGCGCTCATGCTTCCGGCTCGCTGGATGTGCGGATTCGGCGCGCTGAAGTGGTCGGCGCGCTTGAAAACGGAGCGGCGTTCGATGAGACTGAGGGCAACGCAAAACTCCTCTGTAACGGTCTGCACGATGTACGAATTCGCAACGGCGCAGCGAGGTTCAATCGCTCGCTGCATTCTTGGCATAGCTGGGCTCGCGCTCTTGTTATTCGCTTGTGCTGGCTGCGATTCCCAACCTCAGCGATCTTGGGACGACCTGACCGACGCGCGGCTGGATCGGATTCTGGCGGACTTCGCCTCGGACGACGCCGAGATCCGGAAGCGGGCGGCGGCGCGGCTGGCCAAGGTAGCCGAGTATGAGCTGACCAACGAGCAATGCACGCGGCTATTGCACGCCGCGTCGCGCGATTGGATCGCCGACGATGAAGCCGATCCGTGCGATGCGCTGATCGAGGCGGTCTTTACGCAGCCGGATGACGTCGACTGGAAGTTGATCGTTGTGGACTTTGGTCACTACAGCGAGGCCGCGCGTTGGCGCGTGACGGGTGAGCTCTCCGACCAAGGGGATGTCGCTTCCGCCGATCAATTGTTGGCGCTGGTCGACAAATACGCCGAGCGTGATCTCATTCCCGCGGTGGGCTAGGATGCATTTCTCGAGGCGCCGGACGCGACGAGGAAATTACTGCCGGCGCTGATGCCGCATGCCGACGCGGAGGACTTCGGCTACTACGTGCAACTCTTTGCGCTCAACGCCGTGGACAAAGGGATCATTACGGACGCCGAGTTGGCGCCGTTTGCCGCGGCCAGCGTGGAGTTGTATCGCCCCATGCGGGAACGGCTGCGAAAGCAAGAACAGGCCGAAGGGGACGACTGGATTTGGACAGACGAGTATGCGCCCGATCGCGCGCACGCATCGCTGCTCCTCGATTTGATGGGACACATGCCGCTCGACGCGGTGCAAAGTGATTTGACCGAGGCGCTCGCGAGCCGCGATCCTCGCTTGCAGTACTTTGCGGCGAAGAGTCTGTTCGCCCTCGGTCAGGAGGTTTCCTCTGCGGCGATCGAACAGATTGCGGCCAGCGCCGAGTATCGCAATTCGCTCTACGAGACCTTGGTGAAAATCGGCCGCACGGATCTCATGCCGGCAACATTCGTCGATCAGGGGAAGTTCGCGGAGTCGAACATGGTCCGTTGGTTAGCGTATCCAACGGAGCTCGACCGGACGCCGCACGAGATCGAGTTGATGGAAACCTTCGACAGCCCGGACGGCGCGCAGCGTTATTACTTGTTTCGCTTCCGCACGAGGGAACCGCACTGGGCCGCCGAAGACGGCTGGATGGCCGGGCTGTCGGGGCCGTTCGAAGTCGCCAAGATGCCAACGACCGAGGCCGGCGGCGATACATTCAGCACGTTCACGAAATGGGACGAGAAAACGCCGGCCGATCATTTTGCCGAGATCACCGGGTTGATGAAGGAATCCCGCGCGCGTTGGGGCGAGAATGCCGAGGCGGCGGAGGGGGAGTAGGTTGGTGCGACGACTTGATGAGTTCGTCCCGGCGACAATCAGGTGTCCGGCTTCAGACAACGAGCCGGGCCGATTACAATAGTCGGCATGCTTGCCACCTTACGCACGTTTTCGTTACTTGGCATCGACGCTCTGCCTGTGGAGGTCGAGGTCGATGTTTCGGATTCCGCGCTGCCGAAGACCATTCTGGTCGGGCTGCCCGAGGCCGCCGTCAAGGAGAGCACGCATCGCGTCGAACGCGCGCTCGTGAACTCCGGGTATCAGCGCCCCACCGGCCGGGTCGTGATTAACATGGCCCCGGCCGAATTGCCGAAGCAGGCGGCGTCGTTCGATTTGCCGATTACGTTAGGGATCTTGGCCGCCAGCGGGCAGTTCTCGTCCGAGATATTTTCGCGCTATGCGGTGGTCGGTGAACTGGCGCTCGA
>CAZUBB010000234.1:0-6340 GCA_964618485.1 uncultured Pirellulales bacterium | reverse complement strand
GCTAGAACTCCCCACCGCGGCCGAACAATCGATCGAAGTTCCAGCGGGCGGCGAACGCCGCGTCGATTGGCGCGTGAAAGCAGTTCGCGAAGGCGAGGCCACGATTCGCATGCTCGCCCTCACCGACGAAGAGTCGGACGCGGTGCAAATGAAGTTTCCGGTCTACGTGCATGGCATGCTCAAGACCGAAAGCTTCACCGGCTCGCTCGCCAACGCCGATCGCCTCGGCACGTTCGAAGTCACCGTCCCCCAAGCCCGCCGCGCCGATCAAACGCGACTCGAAGTGCGTTACTCACCCACACTGGCCGGCGCCATGGTCGACGCCCTCCCCTACCTCATCGACTATCCCTACGGCTGCACCGAGCAAACGCTCAACCGTTTTCTGCCCGCCGTGATCACACAGCAAACGCTCGTCCGCATGAAGCTCGACCTCAAGGCCATTCAGCAAAAACGCACCAATCTCAACGCCCAGGAAATCGGCGACGACCGCGAGCGCGCGAAGCAATGGAAGCGCTTCGATCGCAATCCGGTCTTCGATGAAGCTGAAGTGCAGAAGATGGTCAAGGACGGCGTCGCGCGGCTGACCGAAATGCAGATTTCCGACGGCGGCTGGGGCTGGTTTTCCGGCTGGGGCGAGCACTCCTGGCCGCACACCACGGCGGTCGTCGTGCATGGGCTGCAAATCGCCCAGCAGAACGACGTCACGCTGGTCCCCGGCGTGATGGAACGCGGCGTCGAGTGGCTCAAGGGATATCAGCAGGAGCAACTCACACGGCTGAAGAACTTCCCCAGCAAGACCGAGCCTTACAAGCAGTTCGCCGACGATCTCGACGCCTTCGTCTACATGGTGCTGGTTGACGCCGGCGCTCCGAACGAGGAAATGCGCGAGCTGATCTATCGCGATCGCACCAAGCTCTCCGTGTACAGCCTCGGCACGTTCGGCCTGGCGATGCACAAGGAAGGGCAGCAGGAGAAGCTCGACATGCTGCTCCGCAACATCTCACAATACCTGGTGCAGGACGACGAGAATCAGACCGCTTACCTGCGGCTCCCGAATCAAGGATCGTGGTGGTTCTGGTACGGCAATGACGTCGAGGCCATGGCCTACTACCTGAAGCTGCTGGCGAAGACCGATCCGCAAGGTGAAACCCCGCGGCGGTTGGTAAAATACCTGCTCAACAACCGAAAACACGCCACGTATTGGAACTCCACGCGCGACACGTCGCTCGTGATCGAGGCGTTCGCCGATTTCTTGAAGGCCTCCGGTGAAACCAAGCCGGACATGACCGTGGAGATCCTGGTCGACGGCGTGAAGCAGAAAGAAGTGAAGATCACGGCCGCCGATCTCTTCACCTTCGACAACAAGCTGGTCCTCGAGGGCCCCGCGATCACCGACGGCGAGCATGTCGTCGAACTCCGCAAGCAAGGCCAGGGACCGCTTTACTTCAACGCCTACGTCACCAACTTCACGCTTGAGGATTTCATCAAGAGCGCCGGTCTGGAGATCAAGGTCAATCGCAAGTTCTACAAGCTCAACCGCGTGGAAAAAGTGATCGACGTCGCAGGCTCCAGCGGCCAGGTCGTCAAGCAGCAGGTCGAAAAGTACGAGCGCGAGGAGATCCCCGAGAACGCCGTCCTGAAGAGCGGCGATCTCGTGGAGATCGAACTCGAAATCGACAGCAAGAACGACTACGAGTACCTGATCTTCGAGGATCTGAAGGCCGCCGGCTTCGAACCGGTCGATGTCCGCAGCGGCTACACCGGCAACGCGCTCGGCGCGTATGTCGAGTTCCGCGACGAACGCGTGGTCTTCTTCGCTCGCACGCTCGCCCGCGGCAAGCACAGCGTGGCGTACCGCCTCCGTGCCGAAATCCCCGGCAAATTCAGCGCCCTGCCCGCTCGCGGTTCGGCGATGTACGCACCGGAGTTGAAGGCGAATTCGGACGAGATGAAGGTGGGGATTGAGGATTAACTGGAGTCGGAAGCGTCAGCGCCCGGAGTGGGACGCAATTCCGGATACCCTATGAACTGAGCCATAGCGCGAAATGAAAACGCGAATGCAGGATCGTTTCGTCGAACGATGGTGATTGCCATACGCATCCCGGCAGGGCAGAATAGGCGTACCGCCTTGGTCTCCTTTTCGCCTTGCCGGGTCGCCTGCGAATGCTCACGCGGTTCGCGATCTTCGTGTCGGTTGTGTTTAGCGTAAGTCACGTCGCGCATTGCGCCGAACCCGACGCCGCCCACTTCGATCAAGTCCTTGCTCCGCTGCTCGCCCGGCGTTGCCTGGGCTGCCATAACCCCGGCGACAAGTCCGGCGGCCTCGATCTCACGCGTGCTGAAGCGGCCGCTGCAGGCGGCGATACGGGCGCGGCGATAGCGCCCGGCAAACCCGACGATAGCTTGCTCTGGCAGCGCATCGCCGCGGATGAAATGCCGCCGGAGCATCCATTGCCGGCCGAGGATCGCGAACTGATTCGCGCCTGGATCGAAAACGGCGCTGTTTGGGGCGCGGCGGAGATCGATCGCTTTCGATACTCCAGCGATTCCCGGGCCGGTTACGACTGGTGGTCGCTGCAGGAAGTGGTACGGCCCGCGGTTCCCGAACTTCCGCCAGGCGAAACCAGCTCTTGGCCGCGCAACGAGATCGACCGCTTTATTATCGAGGGTCTGCACAAGCGTAGTTTGGCTCCCACGCCGGAGGCGGATCGCCGGACGCTCATTCGCCGCTTGTCATTTGACTTGCTCGGACTGCCGCCGACGCCGGAGGAAATCGACGCCTTCGAGAAAGACACATCGGCCGACGCGTATGAACGGCTCGTCGAGCGGCTGCTTGCTTCGCCGCATTACGGCGTGCGCTGGGCGCGGCATTGGCTCGACGTGGTGCGCTTCGGCGAAAGCAACGGTTTTGAATTCGATGAGCTTCGGTCGGCGGCCTGGCCGTATCGCGATTGGGTCGTTGACGCGCTGAACGACGATCTCCCCTACGACGAATTCGCCCGCCTGCAGATCGCCGGCGACGTGCTCCGCCCGAACGACCTCGACGCGACGATCGCCACCGGATTTCTGGTCGCCGGCGCGTACGACTCCGTCGGCCAGTCGCAGCAAAGCGCGGCGATGCGGGCCGTGGTGCGCCAGGATGAACTGGAAGACCTGGTTGGCGTCGTCGGTCAGACGTTTCTCGGCATGACGGTGCAATGCGCCCGGTGCCACGATCACAAGTTCGATCCTATCCGGCAAACGGAGTACTACCAGCTCGTCGCGGCGCTTTCCGGAGTTCGCCACGGCGAACGCCCGTTAACGGCTTGCACCGCTTCTGGCGACCGCGCGCAGCAACTGCAGACAGTAAACGAAAAGCGCGCCAGCCTCGCCGCGGAATTGGAGTCGCTGACTGCGCCGGTGCGCGAACGGCTGGCCGCCGAGCGCGCCGCGAAGCCGGTCGATTTGCATCCCGTCATGGAGATGGATTTCCGCGGCGGGACGCCCCCGAGCGTTACGCTGCACGGCGGTGCGGAATGCACGTCGCGCGGACTGGAATTGAACGGCGAAAGCGGCTTTGCCACGACGTCGTCGATCGACCGTGAGCTGCGCGAAAAGACGCTGGCGGCTTGGGTGCGACTCGATGACCACCGCCAACGCGGCGGCGGCGCGATCAGCCTGCAGACGCTCGATGGCAACGCGTTCGACGCGATCGTCTACGCCGAGCTCGAGCCGCGCCGCTGGATGGCCGGCAGCGAAGCATTTGTGCGCACGAAGAGCTTCAACGCCCACGACGAGGAAGAGGCGGAAGAACGCGCCGTGTTCGTCTGCATCACGTATGCCGAAGACGGCACGGTCCGCTGCTATCGCGACGGCAAACCCTATGGCGAACCATTCTCGTCGGGCGCGTTGCGCACGTTCGCCGCGGGCGAGTCGCAACTGGTGTTCGGCCTGCGGCACAGTCCCGTCGGCGCGGGCAAAATGCTCGGCGGCGTTATTGAACGCGCGGCGCTCTACGATCGCGCGCTCGCTCCGGACGAGGTCGCCGCGGCGCTCAACTCTGGTCCCACGGACGCGGAAGTCCGCGAGGCGCTGAGTGAACCCGATCGCGCGAGGTTGGACGCCCTGGGCGCGGAACTGGCCGCGGCAGACGCTTCCATCACGTTGCTTCATCCCCCGGTGGTCTATGCTGACAAACCGCAAGAGCCGGAGTTGACGCACGTGCTGGCCCGCGGCGATCCCGCCTTGGTGCGCGACGTCGTGACACCTCGCGGCGTGCAATCGCTCGCGTCGGTCAGCGCGGACTGGGGGCTTGCCGCCGACGCCCCCGAGGCGCAGCGCCGCGAACGCCTGGCGCGCTGGATTACGGATCCGCGCAATCCGCTCTTCGCCCGCGTGATGGTCAATCGCGTGTGGCACTATCACTTCGGCGTCGGGCTGGTCGATACGCCGAACGATTTCGGCTTCAACGGCGGGCGGCCGTCGAATCAACCGCTGCTGGATTGGCTCGCTGCGGAGTTCGCTGCGCGCGGTTATCGTCTCAAAGATCTCCATCGCCTGATTGTCAACTCGTCCGCGTATCGGCAGGGCTGGCGGCACGACGCGCAAGCCACGGCCGTCGATGCCGACAATCGTCTGCTCTGGCGGGCTTCGCCGCGCCGTTTGGAGGCCGAGGCGGTGCGCGACGCCATGCTCTCGGTCGCGGGACGATTGGATGACCGCCTCGGCGGCCCCGGCTTTGCCGACATGAAAATGAGCGTCGCCCCGGGCACCGCGGCGCATCTGTACGCGCCGGACGATCCCACGCGTGCGGAGTTTCGCCGCCGCACTCTCTATCGCATCTGGGCCCGCAGCGGACGTAGCGCAATGCTTGACGTGCTCGATTGCCCCGATCCCTCGGCGACCTCTCCCAAGCGCGCCGTGACCACCACGCCGTTGCAAGCTTTGTCGCTGCTTAATAACGCTTTCGCGCTCCATCTTGCCGACGAGTTTGCGGCGCGTATCGCGCGGGACGCTGGTGCTGACCCAGCGGAACAAGTGCGCCGCGCCTATCGCCTGGCTTTCGGCCGTCCTCCTACTGAGGAAGAAATCTCGGCGGCCACGGACGTCATTCGCACTCACGGCGGCGCGGCGCTGACGCGAGCCATCCTGAACAGCAATGAGTTTCTCTATGTCGACTGATCACGACGCCGGCAGTTGCGATCGCCGCGATTTCCTCTCCTGGGTCAGGCACGGCCTGTGCAGCGCCGCGCTCGCAGGATTGATGCTTCGCGATGGCACGTTGCGCGCCGCGGCCGTCCCTGGCGAGGCCGACGACCTGCCGCCGCATCACGAGCCGAAGGCCAAACGGGCGATTCACATCTGCTGTTGCGGCGCGATGAGTCACATTGACACCTTTGACTACAAGCCGGAGTTGATTCGACTGCACGGCAAATCGCTCAATACCGACGAACGCCCTGACGTTTTCTTCGGCCAGGTCGGGCTGCTCCGCGCTCCCGATTGGAGCTTCCGTCAGCGCGGCGAGAGCGGCCGATGGGTCAGCGATCTCTTTCCGCATCTCGGCGCGGAGATCGACGAGCTGACGCTGATTCACTCGATGTTCGCGGAAACGTCGAACCACACGCCCGCCACGTTTCAGGAGAACACCGGCTTTCGCCTCAACGGTTTCCCGGTGCTGGGCTCCTGGCTCTCGTACGGGCTGGGCGCAGAGACCGACAGCCTGCCGGCGTTCGTGGCCATCCCCGACGCACGCGAATTTCCCGCCGGCGGATCGATCAATTGGTCGAACGGTTTCTTGCCCGCGCGCCATCAAGGCGTCGTGCTCCGCGCTCGAGGAACGCCGATCGACGACCTCTTCGCGGCGCGACCGATCGATGCAAATGTCGAGGGCGCCACGCGCGATTTGTTGGAAACGATGAATCGCCGGCACCTGGAGGCCCATCAGGGCGCTGATCCGCTCGCGGCGCGGATGCATGCCTACGAAATGGCGGCGCGGATGCAACTGGCCGTGCCCGAAGTGGCCGACCTCGCATCGGAAACTTCGGAAACGCAGTCGCTCTACGGACTCGAACGCGCCGAGACCGCCGACTTTGGCCGCGCGTGCCTGATGGCCCGCCGGCTCTTGGAGCGCGGCGTCCGTTTCGTGCAACTTTTTTCCGGCGGCACGTTCGGCAGCCCGCGCCGCAATTGGGACGGCCACGAAGATATGAAGGCCAACCACGGGCAGGAGGCGGCCCGCTTCGACCAACCGGTCGCGTCCTGGCCGTCGCCGAAGCTCTTGGCCCACTCCGCGTGGTCCACCCACCGCGCGCCCGGCACATGCCCGGCCTCGTACTTCGCCTTCATGCGTGCGTCGAGGACC
>CAZUBB010000233.1:0-6382 GCA_964618485.1 uncultured Pirellulales bacterium | reverse complement strand
TTTAGGATCGCAGCGTAGAAAGACGGAAGTGGACTCTGCGCCGGTTTTCTCGGTGTCTTCGCCGGTTTCGTGATAGATCGGCAGCAGATAGTCGCCGTTATCCAGGACGATGGGCCGATTGCGGACCATGGTGCCGGGCTGGAGCGTGAGGAGCATCGAGTCGGACCAGGTTTCCGCGCCGTCGCGCGAGACCTTGGCCTTGATGCGCGAGCTGGACCAGGTTTCGCCCATGCGGCAGACGTAGAAGAGCCAGACGAGCCCATCGGGGGCCTGCCAGATGACGGGGTTGCCGTCGCCGGTGAAGGGGGTGTCGGCGATGATTTTCGGCGCCGGCCAGGTGGATTCGCCCTTTTTCTTGCGGGCGCCGAAGACGGCGGTGTCCCCTTCATATTCGCCTTCACCGCCGTAGTAGACGAGGTAGAGGTCGCCGTTGGCGAGCTCTTCGATCGCGGCGGGATGCTTGTACTTGCCGGGGACTTCGGGACCGAAGACGCGCTCGATGGCGATGTCGTCCGCGGCGCGGGCGGAGACGCTCGCGGTCCAGACGCAAGCGAGGGCCAGGAAAAACTTGGCCGTCAGGTTTCCGAAACGGGATGTCATGGGTGCGTTCTTTGCAGGGCCGACGGGGGAAAGTCGCGAGGTGAAGTTACGTTAGTCCGGGGGGACGGCGCGGGCAAGCGGGCGGTTTCGCGAGTGCGTTAATTCAGGATGGCGGGGGCTAAACTCCTGTAACATTTCCGCAAATTCTGCGCATGTAAGTGTTGCACACGCTCATTTCGATGGTTTGACATTCAACGAGGAACGTTATGGCACTGAAGTCGCCCCGGTTTGCTGGAATTCCGCGGTTGCAAAACGCCGCCAACAATAGTCCGGCGATGTTCAAAGGCGAGACCGGCGAGCCGGTCCGCGTGATTCAGCAGGCGCTGATCGACCTGGGCTTTCCGATGCCGATCTCGGTGCGGAAGTATGGCAGCCCGGACGGGATTTATGGGAACGAGACCGCGGAGAAGATCACCGAGTTTCAGCGGAAGCATTCGCTGGGGATCGACGGGATCACGGGCCGCGACACGATGGCCAAGCTCGATGCGCTGCTGCCGACGCCAGGGAAGCCCTTGCCGCCGCTGCCGGCGAAGGGATCGTTCACGCACCGCGTGCGATTGCACCTGCGGACGATCAACGTGCCGAAGGTGTCCGAGTTCACGCAGTTGGACGTGATGAAGAAGATTTATGCGCAGTACTCGATCGACGTCGAGATGGCATCTGGGATGAGCCTCGCGTTGACCGATGAGGAGCAACTCAAGTTGACGATCGTCGATGGTCAATGCAAATGGGACCAGCTTTCCGACGATCAGCGGCTCTTGCAGAGTCTCGGCGGGCGGCAGGGCGTGGGGCCGACTGACATCCTGGTTTATTTTGCGACGACGCTGAAAAAACTGGATGGTTCGACGCTGCAAGGGTGCGCGAGTCACGCGCCAGGGAGGCCGGCGTGCATGATCGCCGCGAGCGCCTTTGACAAGACGACGATGGCGCACGAGGTGGGACACGTGCTGTTGACGTCGAGCTTCGATCCCGTGCATGTGACAGATGACGAGAAGAATCTGATGACCGATGCGGCGCTGTGTACCGGGAACCCGGCGCATTTGACCGATGCTCAGTTGGAGCAGATTCGGAAGAGTCCGTGTTGCGTGAAGCTGTAGCGCGGGGAGAGGCTGCCGCGAGGAGGAATGGCCGCGAAGAACGCGAAAAGTCGCAAAAAAAGGCGAGGAACGGTGGTTGATCGATGGTAGCGCGAGGCGTTCAGCGATTTCGATTATCGTTGATCATGCGCTGAAGCTTCTGGCTTGCTTGGAGGGCGGCTCTTGCGCGGCTAGCGCGGGGAGGCGGAGAGTTGGCCTAGGACCGGGACGTTGAGGGAGCGGCGGACGTCTTCTGCGGTGCGGAGGAGGCGTTGGCGGTGGCGGAACCTCCAGAGGGTTGCGCCGGAGAGAGCGAGGGCGAAGAGGACGCCGGCCCAGCGGATTTGTTCGCGGGCGACGGAGGGTTCCGGACGCGTCGGGACCGTGGCGAGGACGACGCTTGAATTGAGCGCGGCGCGGAGGGCGGAGAGTTGTTGCCAGGCGGCGCGTTCTTGCTGAATAGCGGCGCCGAGGCGCAGGTCGGCGGCGGCGACGAGAGCGCGTTGTTTGCGCAGGTCGTCGAGCGAAACGGTGGATTCCGCGGGTTGCCGCGCCAGCGGTACCGGCGATTGCGCTGCCGTGGATGCGGGCGACGCTCCGACCAACGGGAGCGGGCCGACGGCCGTGGGGTCCGGCGCGTTGGTGTATTCGGGGCTCGTGCTGAGCTGATCGCGCATTTGCTGCAGACGCCAATCGAGGTCGAGGACGACCGGGTGTGCGGGGGTCATCGTTTGCAATAGCCCGGCGCGGCGACCTTCCATTTCGCCGATCTGGCGGACGAGGTCGTCGTAGAGTGGGTTGCGTGCGCGGACCGTGGGGACGGGGCCGGGGGGCGTGAGTTCTGGGACGGCCAATTCTGACTGCTCGAGTTCCGAGGCGGGCGAAGCGGCGGCGATTTCGCGCATGCGTTGGGCGACAAGTTGATCGAGCTGGCGCTGAGCGCGGTTGCGTTCTCCCCGGGCGTGGTGCAGGAGCGTGAGGAGGGCGCGATGGCGTTCTTCGTCGAACTTGGCGCCGACGCCTTGGAGTTGTTGCTGCGCCGTTTGCAAGACGGCGTTGACGCTGTCCGCTGCGGCCTGGGGCGTGGGGGCTGCGGCGGCGACCACGATTTGCGGCGGGCCGTAGTGGCCCGGCTCGGCGAGGGTGATTTTCACGAGCGGCCGGACTGGCAACGGCTGGGCGAGCCAGCGGTTGACTTGCGAGGCGTCGGGCCAGTCGTCGCCGGCGGAGCGGAGGGCCGCGGCGGGGACATCGAGGCGGCCCGCGGCGCTAAACTGTTGCGGCACGAGCGCGGCAATGCCAAACGAGACCGCGAGCGCGGCGGCGCCAGAGAGCGCGGCGGCGAGCCATGGTCCGAGTTTGGCGGGCATTGCGGTTCCTTCGAGGGCGCGGTCCGAGCGAGCCTGGGCGGTTATCTCGACGCAGGCGCGCAAGCCGATACAAACGTCATCGACCAGCAGGTCGGGCCAGCGTGAATGCTGCGTGCCGGTTGGCGGTTCACGCAAGTCGCGCCAATTGCCCAGCTTGCTTCGGCGGGTGCCAAGTCCTCAGAATACCTTGATGGAACGGATCACCAGTTCGCAAAATCCGCGTGTGAAGCTGGCGGCGAAGCTGCACGATCGGCGTGCGCGCCAGAAGCAGGGGCGGTTTCCGATCGACGGCGCACGGGAGTTGCTGCGGGCATTGGAGGCGGGGGTGAAGCCCGTCGAGGCATTTATTTGCCGAGAGCAACTACGCGCGCCGGAGGGGCGGAAGGCACTGGAGCTGATTGCGGGGTCGGGGTGTCACGTCGTGGAGGTGACGCCCGAGGTGATGGAGAAGCTTCAGTATGGCGAGCGGAGCGAGGGGATCGTCGCCATCGTGCCGACATGGTCGCCGTCGCTTGAGGACCTCGCGTTGCCGGACTTGCCGCTGGTGGCGGTGTTGGAGGGGGTCGAGAAGCCGGGGAATATCGGCGCGGTGCTGCGGAGCGCGGATGCGGCCGGCGTGTCGGCATTGATTCTGGCCGACGCGGGGACCGATTTGTTCAACCCCAACACGATCCGCGCCAGCCTAGGGACGATTTTTACCGTCCCTGTTTGTTGCGCGACGGCTGCGGAAACGTTGGCTTGGCTGCGCGAACGGGCGATCAAGGTTTTTGCCGCACGCGTGGATGGTTCGATTCTTTATACAGAGGCCGATTTTCGCGGGGCGTCGGCGATTGTGCTCGGGAGTGAAGCCGAAGGGCTGACGAACGTCTGGCGAGCGCCGAATGTCACGGCGGTACGGCTGCCGATGCTGGGCCGTGCGGATAGTTTGAATGTGTCGGCGACGGCGGCGGTGTTGTTTTTTGAGGCGCGGAGGGGGGAGTTGGGAGTACGGAGTACGGAGCACGGAGCTAGGAGTTAGGAGCCAGGAGGTTGAGGGTCGTTGTCAAGCTGCTAACTCCTGCCTTCCCGCTCCCAGCTCCCAGCTCCTAGCTCCTAGCTCCTAGCTCCTGGCTCCTCTCTGCGCCACTCCTTCACCATCTCCACCAGGGCCACGACGTTTTCTACCGGCGTGTGTTCGTGGACGCCGTGGCCGAGGTTGAAGATGTGGCCGGGGCGGCCAGCGGCGGCGCGGAGGACTTCGTGAGCGGCGCGGCGGAGTTCTTCGCGCGGGGCGAAGAGCTTGGCGGGGTCGAGGTTGCCTTGCACGCCTTTGTCAGGGCCGATGATGCCCCAGGCTTCATCGAGGCCGATGCGCCAATCGACGCCGATGATCGCGCCGCCGGCTTCGCTTAACAATGGCAGCAACGTGGGGTTGCCGGTGGCGAAGTTGATGATCGGCGCGCCGGGGCGGATCGAGTCGATGACGGATTTCGTGTGCGGCAGCACGTAGCGGCGGTAGTCCGCGGGCGAGAGGCAGCCGGCCCAACTGTCGAACAGCTGCACGGCCTGCGCGCCGGCGGCGAGTTGCGCGTTGAGGTAGCGCGCGACGCTGCGCGCGAGGCGGCCCAGCAGTTCGTGCCAGGCGCCTTCGTCGCGGTACATGAGCGTCTTGGTGTGGAGGTAGTTGCGGCTGGCGCCTCCCTCGATCGTGTAGCTGGCGAGCGTGAACGGCGCGCCGGCGAAACCGATCACCGGCAGCTCGGGGTTGAGTCCGGCGCGGGTGAGCTTGACGGTTTGCATGACGAAGTCGAGCGCGTCGACGCTTTCAAGCTCGGCGACGCGATCGATGTCTTCGCCTTCTCGGACCGGGTTGTGAATGACGGGGCCTTCGCCTTTGGCGAATTCGAGCTCCAGGCCCATCGGTTCGAGCATGGGGAGCAGGTCGGAGAAGATGATCGCGGCGTCGACGCCGAGACGGTCGACGGCGGTGAGCATCACTTCGGCGCAGAGCGCGGGGTTCTTGCAGAGTTCTAAGAACGATGTTTGCGCGCGGACCTGGCGATATTCCGGCATATAGCGCCCGGCTTGGCGCATCAGCCAGATAGGCGTGCGCTCGCACGGTTCGCGACGGCAGGCCTTCATAAAGGGGCTGTTGTACCAGGGGGCCTGGCGTTCATCGGCGGGAGAGAATTGCGGCGGCGCGGTGAGGATTGCCTGCACGCGGCGCTTGCGTTCTAAGAGATCTCCGCAACGTTCCGCGGCGGCCTGGACGAGGTGACCCATCTTGGGATGTTCGGGTTCGAGATCGACCGGCCAGCATTGGTCGCGGAGCATTTCGCTCGTCGTGGGGCCAATCGAGCAGACGATGAGTTTGCCGAGCGCCTCGCGGAGTTGTTCGACGATGCCCAGGCGCTCGGCGACCGTAAGGACGTTTACTACCTGGTGGGCCGAGGTGATCAGGATGGCGTCGCGCTCGCCGGCGACGATCGCGCGGAGGTTGTCTTCGAGCGGGCGCTGATCTTCGGGGAGATCCCAGCCATAGACTTTGAGCGTGATGACGCGCGCGCCGCGGGCTTCGAGACCCGCGACGAGGCTGGGGTTGGGGAGGCCGTACTCCTGGAGACCGACGGTGAGGTTCAGCACGGGGGCGTCGCGGTCGAGCGTGCTGAGGACGTCGCGCCAGGTGTTGGGCTCCGGCACTTTGTGCGTGACGTCGAGACCGAACTCGCGCATCGCCGCGACCGGTTTGGGTCCGCGGGCGACGGTGACGACATCGGAGAGGGCGTTGAGGAAGCGTTCTTTACCGACCTGGCGTTCGACTTGTGCGACGAGGTAGCGCGTGCCGACGCCGGTCATGAGGATGACCATTTCAATTTCGCCGGCGAGCAGGCGGTGGGCGAAATCGACGGCCGCGGGATTGTCGCCGACCTGGACTTCGCGCAGAGAGGGGCTGACAAACGCCTGACCGCCGAAGCGTTCGATCAGGCGCCCGATTTCTTCGGCCTTGCGGCTCTCGAGGGAGGCGACGCGGAGACCGGCGAAATTGGCGGCGGGGGCAGGCATGGGGGTAGCTCGTTGGGAACCGGTGGCGGTGCTTGTGCCATGCTAGCCCTGGGGGTTTGGGGGGCACAATATGGTCGGTGTTCGAGGCGGCTTTTCATACGCCATGCGGAATCTTGCTAGGTCTTACGGCCGCGGCGATGATGATGGAATGGACGCCGAGAATCCCTATGCCTCGCCGCGTTACGTAAAAGGTCACGGCGACGCGGCTGCGCAATCAGTCGCTGCGAGCGATTATCCCAACCTCTGGCGAACGGGCAACAAGCTGATTGTGCAAAGCGCAACTCTGCTGCCGGA
>CAZUBB010000232.1:0-6466 GCA_964618485.1 uncultured Pirellulales bacterium | reverse complement strand
CGGCAGCGTGCCCGTGGAATCAATCGCAAACTCGCCGTCCTGCTCCCGCCACTTGCCGATGGCGTCGAAATTCTCCATGCCGAAGCCCAGCGTATCCATCTGCTGATGGCACGACGCACAGGCCGGATTCTCGCGGTGCTGGACCATCCGCTCCCGCAACGAACCAACGAGCTTCTGCCCCTCGGCGCCGTCCAACTCCGGCACATTCGGCGGCGGAGGCGGCGGTGGCGTCCCGAGCAACTGTTCCATGATCCACTTGCCGCGCTTAACGGGCGACGTGCGCGTGGGATTCGACGTAATCGCCAGCACGCTCGCCTGCGTCAACACGCCCCCGCGCTGCGAATCACTGAGCGAAACCCGCTGAAACTCCTCCCCGGAAACGCCCTCAATGCCATACAGCTTCGCCAATCGCTCGTTCAAGAACGTGTAATCAGCGTCAATGAACTCCAGCACGCTCCGATCTTCCTGCATGATCGCCGCGAAGAACCGCTCCGTCTCCCCACGCATCGCATCGCGCAGCGAGGGATCGAAATCGGGAAACAACTGCGGATCGGGCGAAAACGTCTCCAACCGCCGCACCTGCAACCATTGTCCGCCGAAGTTCTCGACGAGTGCCTGCGCCTTGGGATCCGCCAGCATCCGCGATACCTGCGCATCCAAGTTCGCCCGCAGCGTCCCCTGTTCGGCCAAGGCGAACAACTCGTCGTCCGGCATCGAACTCCACAAGAAGTAAGAGAGCCGCGTCGCCAACTCGTACTCATTGATCGGGTAAATCGCCCCCGGCTCGGCGCTGTCCGGATCATGCTCAATGCGGAACAAAAAACTCGGCGAGGCCAGTACCGCGCTCATCGCCATCTGCACGCCGCGCTCAAACGGCGCCGGATGATCGCCGCCTAAGTCATAAATACCAAGCAGACGCTCGACCTCCGAGTCGCTCACCGGCCGCCGAAACGCCCGCTTGGCGAACCGCTCCAGAATCTCCCGCGCTAACTGCCGCCGGTCATCGTTCTCCCCGGGCTGACGGAACACAATCCTGCGGTGCGAGTCGGGCAATCGAGTCGTATCGCTCTCCAGCGGCCCGCGGAACTCCACCCATTCCACGTACAGATTCCGGTCGCGCTCGACGCCGTCGTCCCCTTGTCCGACAAAGTCATTCACAAACGCCACGGCCAGCCGCCCCGGCTCCTCGGCGTCGATCTCCAGCTCATATTCGCCCGGCGCATCCGCCGTGTGCGAAACGCTGATCGTCGCCACGTCGTCGCGGTCGATCCGCAGCGCCAATTTCGCCGTTTCATCGCCGGCCTGATCGGCATACGCCCGCACTTTCACGCGATACTTCCCCGCGCGTTCGAGCCGGCGATCGATAATCGCGCGGTCATCCTGCGAGTGCAGCTTAACAAACCCTTGCTCATTCACTTCGCGCTCGGGGCGCGTGCGAAAGTTCTTCGCCGCCACGCGCCGTGTCTCCGGCGCAGAAGCCGGCATCACGATCGCCTGATCGGCGATCTTTTCTCCGGCCGCGAGATACTTCTCAAACAGCACCGGCGGCAGCGACAGCACGTCGCCGATGTTATCAAACCCATAGCCAACGTCGTCGGCCGGAAACGCATCCGCCGGCCGCGCGGCGACGCCCGTCAAGTCGCGAATCGTGTTGTTGTACTCCGCGCGATTCAATCGCCGAATGGTCACGCGACCCGGATCGGCCCGCTCCTGGCCGCAATCGATCATCAGCACCGCGCGGTCGATCCAGTCGGCGAGCAGCACCAAGTCTTCGGCCGGCACCGGCTCCGAGTCCGGGGGCGGCATCACCCCCGAGCGGATCATCTTCAATACCTTGATCCACGCCTCGCGATCGGCGATCGCCGATTCAGGCGATTCCCACTTCGTGAGGCTCAGATCGGCCTCCGGCGCTTCGTCGCCGTGGCAATCGCCGCAATAGCGCGTCAAGAGCGGTAGAATCGCTGTCTTAAAGCCTTCCGCATCCGGCGAGGCCGGTTCCGCCCCGAGCGACGCTACTGCGCAGCACATCGCTACCCAGGTCCAGGCGGTCGCGGCGATACCTTGGCGCACGTTCCGATTCATCACGGTCGCCAGCGGGGTGGAGGGTCAGGCAGGACTGCAAGGTCGTGCGCCAAACCGAAAGGCGACACGACCGGGGTCAACGCATTATATAAATCCGCTCCGATGTATGTCCACCGTTATGTCGCCAACGTGCTGCCTCCCAATCCCCAAGTCCCAACCCAAGCCCAGGGATGGCCACCACGGACTCGATCCGCTCAAACGACCCAGCGCGGCCTTCCCTGGGATCGTCGCCAACCTCCATCCCAGGGAAGACAGCCTGCGGCGTTGAGGACGGCAACACTCCCCGGGGCCGCCATCCTTGGGCTTGGCGAGTGCACCAGAACCAACGCGAAACCTGCGAGCAAGGATCGATTTTGCGGTGTATAATGAGAATTAGTCGGCGAAATTGACCGTCTCGGAATCCCCGTGTTATAAGTTCTTGGCGGGTTAGACACTTGCAGCGAACCACCAGGTCCACGGAGGGGCCGACTGCGACGAGTAAGCCATGGCGTTGGTGACCTTACGAGTTCTAGAAGGCGCCGATCGAGGGCGATCTTACGACCATTTGCCGACGCCGGTCACCATCGGGCGCGAGGAAGGCAACTCCGTCCAGCTCAACGATGAACGCGTCAGCCGGTTCCATCTCAAGATTCAGGAAGATGGCGATAAGCTCGTACTGACCGACCTGGAAAGCACTAACGGCACGAAGGTCAACGGCGAAGACATCCAGCTACGCATTTTGCGTTTTGGCGACATGATCAACGTCGGCCGGTCGAAGCTCCTCTACGGCTCCCCGGAGCAAATCGCCCAGCGCCTGGCCGAAGTCCGCAACGCCAAAAAAGGCGACAAACGCTCCGGCACCGTCGGCCCCAAAGAAGAAGGCATCGCCCCCAAAGGCGACCTGCAGTTCGAGCTGCATTGGAACCAGGACCCTGACGCGCAATCGACGTTGCTGGGGCTCCAACCGCCGGAACTTCCCGAGCGCCTTACGCCGGGCCAATCGGCGCAGCTCTCGGAGTTCATCGAGTACTTCCACTATCGCCTGCGCGACTTACTCGAATCGGTCCAGCGCGCCGATCACGCGCAGCCGATCGTGCTCGAAGAACGCCAATGGCAAAACCTCCTCGACATGCAAGCCCGCCTCGCGCAATACCTCCGCGACATCGCCCGCCCCGACGCCAGCTAGCGCACACGCCCCAGTCAAGCCCCGGGATGGCCACCACGGACCCCATCCGCTCAAACGACCCAGCGCGGCCTTCCCTGGGATCGAGCAACGCGTCATCCCAGGGAAGGCCGCTTGCACCGTTGAGGACAAAAACAACGCCACCGAGCCGCCATCCCTGGGCATAGAGCGAGCGTCAAAAACTCAATCGCGAGCCACCGCGCTCAGCCGATGCGGTTCCAAGAACGAGCGCAAGAATTGCGGCAGCGCCGCGAGATGCAAATGCAATCGGCTACCGATCGCCTGGTACGACGTGAGCATGTCCTGCTCATGTCCCAGTTCGCCGAGCAGCGCCGGTTGCGACGTCCTCGGCACAATGCGCCATCGTTCGTTGCGATACGCCCGTAACGTCGTGCCGGGCCGGCCGAGCCAGGCGTCGCGCGTCATCGTCACTTCCACCGGCCGCGGCGGACAAGGTTGCGCGCTGCAATGTGCTTCCGCGGGAAACACGCCCACCATTGGCGTGGAACAGTTCTCTCCCCAATGCATCGATTGGCAGAGATACGCAAAGCCGCCTCCTTCCGCGTACAGCCGGCCTCCGCGCCGCACATAGCAACGCAGCGCCTGCATCATGCATTGATTTGCGACCAGACGTTCAACGAATTGCTCGGGACGGCCGCAACCGAAATAAACGAGGTCCACGTCCGGCGGCAGCGCTTCGTCCTTGAGCGGCGAGAAATCAATCAGCTTCGCGCCATATGCTTCGAGCGCATCGATCGAATCCGGAAAATACCCGTGAAACGCCTCGTCGTAGGCCATCGCAATGCGAATCGGCCCGCGCTCGTTCAGCGCTTCGCTGGGCGGCATTTCGCACCACGGAAAATCGCGCCGACAGGCCAACTCCATAAGGCGCTTCACGTCGAGCCAGCGCGATAACTCGCGCGACAGTTCGCCTTGCGCCCGCGACAGCAGCGCCTCGCATCGCGGCTCCGCGGCAAAGCGCGCCCGCAGGCAACTCGCGGTCGGCATGCCGCCGATCACCGGCAATCCATGCAGCGCTTCGAGATTCGTTTTCCAGGTGAAGAAATCGCGATCGTCGCGCACCTGGTCCAGCAGCACCGCATCGTATTGCCCACGCCGCAATACGCCGTGACAGCAATCGTTCAGCGTGACGTCGAACACCGCGATCCGCGGCAGGTCGAGCCAATCGCACATCGTATCCAGGCTGCCGCCCCAGGAAACCGGTTTGCAGCCGCCGCAGTCCGGCGTCCAGGCCAACTCCGCGTCGATCTCGCTGGTGCGAAACGCGGAAGGGAATCGCCCTTCAACGAGCGCGAAATCCGCATCCTGCATACCGCTCCAGAAAGTCGATCGCGCGCGATCGAGATTCATCAGCCAGCTATCGAGATGCCGCGAACCGGAACTTTGCGTGCCGAACGCGCCTTTGCAGGAACAAAAGCAGGCTCGGGACAAAAAGTGCTGGACGTCGATGTCCCGGGCTCGAAAAAAGTCGAGCAGCGCCCAAACCAAAAAATTGATGTCAGCCTCCGGCTGAACTGCACCCACGGCAAGTCGGGGCAAGGCGGACATACGTTAGAAGTCCTGAGCCGGCGGCGGTAAGGTTTTCATCACTGAACGCATGTCAAGGCTGGTGGGCTTGTGCCTAAGCGAGGGGGGCAAACGCTGCGTTCAGCCGTGTCCCCCGCTCATCGGCTCGTCGGTCGTTGGCCCATGAGTGGGGAACAGGGCAATTCTTAGCTGGCCGCAACCGGCGGTCAAGACGGCGCGGTCAACCCTGCGATCAATTCATTCTGGCCCGACCACGGAAGCGATGCCGGCTACGCAACGCTTGCGGTTCGCAACGACTCCAACAACCCCATCGCCGCCAGCACCTGGCCCTCGCGCCACGGCCGCGCAAACACCTGCAAGCCGATCGGCAAACCCGCGCTCTTCCGTTCCGCCTCCTTGGCCAACTGCTCGGCCTGATCCCGCACCGCCGGACGGTCGCTTTCCTCGCCCACCTGCACCTTCGTCCAGGGAACCACGCCGGCCGGAATCCCCAGCAAATTCGGCAACATGCAATAGCTGCCGGCTTGCGTCAGCCGCGTCGACGTCCCATGCCGCAGCGCCGGCAGCCCGAACGGCGGGCAGAGCACGACGTCGATCTCGGCGGAATCGAGGGCATGATAAAACCGGTTCGAGTACTGGTTCCGCCGGTGGACCAATTGCCAGTATTCATCGGCACTGGCAGTCCGGATGGCTCGAAACATCTCCGCTTTGGAGTGCTGCCCAAAGC
Source organism: uncultured Pirellulales bacterium (assembly GCA_964618485.1). Classification (GTDB taxonomy): domain Bacteria; phylum Planctomycetota; class Planctomycetia; order Pirellulales; family JALHLM01; genus JALHLM01. The sequence continues at coordinate 947 of CAZUBB010000232.1, read as the reverse complement.
GTTCCAGCAGCCATGCCGCGGGGCGACGCAACACGTTCGGCAGCGACCCCAATCGCAACAACTCGGCGACCTGATCGTCGCAGCGGCTCGATCCCAGCATGCGGCGAAAATCGGCCCCGCCGTCGGCGCCGATCAGTCCAAAGTAAATCCGCATCGCCTCAAAGATGTACGGCGGCCGAAAGGCCCGCACCGACACCCCCGCCGCATGCAGCGCGTCCACCGCCTCGCGCACCGCGCGCCGAATCGCCGGCGACGGCGCGAAGTACCCGTCATCCTCGAAATAACCGAACCGGAGCTGCCGCGGATCGACGGCCTCGTCGCCCCAAGTGGACGGCGCCACAAGCGGATCGGTCCGGTCGTGCGGGGGAGCGACGAGCACGCCCATCGCCAAGGTTAAATCTGCGACCGTCCGGGCCATCGGACCGGGTTGGACACCCACGGCTTCCATACCGTTGAGGTTCAGCAGGGCCCCCTGCGTGGTGAGTCGGCCGGTCGTCGGCTTCAACCCGCAGATGCCGCAGGCATGCGCCGGCTGGCGGATGCTCCCCCCCAGGTCGCTTCCGAGCCCAAGCGGCGAGCCGCGAGCCGCAATAATTGCCGCCTCGCCGCCACTGGAGCCCCCCGGTCCGCGGTCGTCCGCTTCGGGGTGAACGGTCCGGCCGTACAGCGGATTCTCCGTCTCATACAGCACCATCAACTGCGGGACGTTCGTCTTGCCGAGAACGATCGCGCCGGCGTGATGCAGCCGCGCCACCAGCGGCCCGTTGTCGGCGGCAATCTGCCCGCGGAAACGCTCGACTCCGAGCGTCGAGGGAAGCCCAGCGACGTGGAAGCACTCCTTGATCGTCACTGGCACGCCAGCCAGCGGGCCCAGCGCCCGACCACGCCCCCGTTCCCGGTCGACGGCATCCGCCTCGAGGAGCGCTTCGTCGAAGCGCTGCAACACC
>CAZUBB010000231.1:0-6498 GCA_964618485.1 uncultured Pirellulales bacterium | reverse complement strand
ACGCCCGCATCCGTCCAAGCGGCCAATAGATGTGCGTGACCACGCCGATTAAATGAGACTCCGGCACGGCGAACGGCGAATGGCCGGGCCCTCCTTCGCGCCAGAACCGTGAATCCGCGGACACGGCGGTGAAGTCGCCGAGAACGAAGTACTCGTCGCTGCCCAACACGGCGGGCTGCGCCTCGCTTCCCCAAAGTGGAATGGGGTACTTCTCGACCTCCGAGACGTACTGGATTTCGCCGATTTCCGCAGGCGGCTTCAGTCGCTCACCGTTGGCCCATACCGCGCCGTCCTTAATCGTGATTGTCTCGCCCGGCAGTCCGACTAAGCGTTTCACATACATCACTTGTGGCGCATAAGGAACGCGAAATGTGATCAAGTCCCAGCGCTTCGGTTTCAGGAACTTAAGCGTCAGGAATCGATCGGCCGCATGCACCGTTTCATCGCTGACCGCGCCTTCGTTGATATGGAAATGATCGACGCAAATCGTGATTCGAGGTCGATCGGAGATGAACTCAGGGTCGAGCAATGCGCCGAACGCCTCGCCACCGCAAGCTTCGCACTTCGCGACGACGTGGGGCCCGACCAGCGTCGGCGCCATCGCATTGGTCGGTACGATGAACGACTCGCCGATAAACGGTCGGTACACGACCTCCAGGAAAACCACGCCGGAAATGGTCGCAGCCAATGTCGGCGCCCAAATCAGCAACGTCTTGCCCAAGCTGGTCTCGAATTTCGCGCGAATCAATACGCACGCGATCGCCGCGTTGGGTGCGAAACTGAGCAGCGCTCTCGCCTCGGGCGAACCGACGTTTGGCGGCAATGCCGAGATGGCCACGACAAAAACAAGGTTCACGAGGGCTACCAGCAGTGCGATCATGAAAATGGTTCGCCATCGCGGCTCTTCGACGCCGGCGAACCTGAGCCCCAACCGCAGGCACACGGCCCAGGTTGCAAACGAGCCAACTATCGCCCAAAGAAACAGGCCAACAACCAGCAGCGTCACCATGATAGCGCCCTTGAACTAAATTACGTCGCGCCCTAACTCCGATTGGATGCGACTTGCGACTCCCAGTCGATGTTAACCCGTCGATCCTTGAGTCGGCAAGCGAATCGCCCGATTTCCGTAGTCGGCAAATCGCCAAGTGATTTCGAGTTGGCATTGTTTGGCGCACCCCCTACAGCCGTCCCAGCCAAGCCGTCATACTACTGGGTTACCCCTCGATGCTCCCCCAGGAGGAAACCGGAACTATGGCTGATAAAGTCGCTTACCTGGGCATTACTTTTGACGACGTGTTGCTGGAGCCTCGGTATAGCGAGGTGGTGCCTTCTGAGGTGAATGTCGGTACGCGGTTGACGCAGCGGATTGAGCTGCACATTCCCCTGCTCAGCTCGCCGATGGACACCGTCACCGAGAGCGAGATGGCGATCGCGTTGGCCCAGGAAGGGGGCCTGGGGGTGATTCACAAGAACCTCACGGTCGAGCGACAAACCGAAGAGGTCGACCACGTCAAACGGAGCGCCAACGGGATCATCGTCGACCCGGTCACGCTTCCCCCGGACGCCACGCTGGCCCGGGCGCGCGAAGTGATGGCCCAGCACAACGTCTCCGGCGTGCCGATCACGGCCGACGGCGGGCGGCTGATGGGGATCATCACGCGGCGCGACCTCCGCTTCCAGGAAGACAGCGAGCGGCGGATCTCCGAGGTGATGACTCGAGATTCGTTGGTAACGGCTACGGGGACCGTGACGCTCGAGGAAGCTGAGAAGATTTTGATGGCAAATAAGGTCGAGAAGCTTTTGCTGGTGGACGAAAATAGAAAACTGACCGGCCTGATCACCATCAAAGACATCGATAAGATGCGCCGCTTTCCGCAAGCCTGTAAAGACAGGCAAGGGAGGCTGAGGGTGGGAGCCGCGGTCGGCGTCCACGATTACGACCGCGCGGCGAGCCTCATTTCCAAGGGGGTCGACGTGCTGGTGGTCGACAGCGCCCACGGGCACTCGGCCAACGTGATCGAGACGGTCAAGCAAATCAAGAAGCGTTGGGACATCGACATCGTCGCCGGCAACGTGGCCACCCGCGAGGGCGCTACGGCCTTGATGGACGCCGGGGCGGACGCCGTGAAAGTGGGCATCGGCCCGGGATCGATCTGCACCACGCGGATCATCTCCGGGGTCGGCGTCCCGCAGGTGACGGCGATCCTCGGCGCGGTCGAGGCGGCGAGGGACCGGAAGATTCCGATCATCGCCGACGGCGGGATTCGGTACTCGGGAGACATCACGAAAGCGATCGCCGCGGGCGCCAGCGCGGTGATGATCGGCGGATTGTTCGCGGGGTTGGCGGAGAGCCCGGGACAACAGATTTTGTTCCAGGGACGATCGTTCAAAGTGTATCGCGGCATGGGTTCGCTGGGGGCGATGGTGCAGGGCTCCAGCGAGCGCTACCGGCAAGGGTCGGGCCGCACGTCGGATAAGTTGGTGCCGGAGGGGGTCGAAGGACGCGTGCCGTTCAAGGGACCGCTCGGGCCGTTCGTGTATCAGTTGGTCGGGGGATTGCGGGCCGGCATGGGGTATTGCGGGTGCCGTAGCATCGAAGAACTGCGCACTGAGGCGCGGTTCATCCAGGTTTCAGCCGCCAGCGTGCGGGAGAGCCATCCACATGACATCGCCATTACGCAGGAAGCGCCTAATTACACGGTCGAATACGGCGACGGCGCGTAGCGCCGCGACGTGGTTCGCCGGACTCGCGATCGCGCTCGTCGTCGCGAGTTCCGACGCGCAGGCGTCGGGGAACGCCTCGCAGCCGAGCATGCTGAAGATTCGCGCCGTCGGCACTCAACCGGCCGCGCGTTCCACGAGGGCCGCGAAGCCGACGAAGCTCAAGACGCTGGCGCACGCGCCGCGGCTGCAGCCGACGCCCGCGCCGCCGCCGATGTTCGATGAAGATTTCGAGCAGACGGCCTACGAAGAAGAAACGTACGTGGAGGAGGAAGGCGAATACATCCTCGTTGCGCAGAACGAGAACGTCGCGCCGCGCACCAACGGCAACGCGCGCGCTCCTGAAATGGACTGCACGATCAAGAACCTGCGCAACATCGGCGAGTTGACCGACGGCACCGAGGCCTCAGGCACTGATTTCCCGCCGGAGTGCCCCGCGCCGTTCAGCAAGCCCTTTGAGCCGCGTCACTTCGCGGAGACGACCTTCATGTGGAAGGCCTCGGCGTTGTGCCACAAGCCGCTCTACTTCGAGGACGTGCAACTGGAACGCTACGGCCACTCCTGGGGCCCCGGCGTGCAACCGGTGGTGTCGAGCGCCATGTTCTTCGCCACGGTGCCGATCCTGCCTTACAAGATGGGCATGGACCTGCCGTGGGAGTGCGTCTATCCGCTCGGGTACTACCGACCGGGCGATTGTGCACCGTACATGATTCCGCCGGTGCCGGTGAGCGTCCGCGGCGCCGCGGCGGAAGCGGCCGCGGTGACGGGCGGCATCCTGCTGATTCCGTAAGCGTCATCCACGAAACGCAAGAAGCCGGGGTCAATGACCCCGGCTTTTTTTGTTGCCTGTAGGAGGCGCGCGGCCGATTACCCGAAGATGTTGAGGATGGCGTCCATCATGGCGCTGTTGACCGACATTTCGCCGTTCCAGCCCCACATGTTGCGGTTGATGTCGACCATGAACATGCCGGCCAGGCACAGCAACAGCACGCAGAACGAGAGGCTGACGATTTGCAGGCCGGTGTAGCCCGACTCACGGGCGACCGGGGCCATCGCCTGCGCGCCGGCGGGGAGGCCAAAGGAGTCAGTGGTCACTGCACCGATCGGCGTCAGCGGCGCCGTGGTGTCCTCCTCGAGCATGTCCGCGTCGGAGAATTCGGCGGAGTCCTCGGGGATTTCGATGACCTGCGAGCCGCTGGCGTCGCTGTCGTCTTCGGCGCCTTCGTCGGAGGGCGTGAGCAGGAATTCGTCGTCGGCCTTGAGGTCGGCGCCGGCGTCGTCTTCGAGCAACAGGTCGTCGCCGGCGAGATCGAAGTCTTTGCCGGAATCGGCGCCGCCGAGGTTGAGCGGTTCGTCCAGCGAGAGACCGCTATCGGCCGGGCTGCCGAGCGAGATGCCGCTGTCGCCGGGGCTCAGCGTGATGTCGCTGGAACCGGGGCTGTGCAGCACCAGCTCGTCTTCGTCATCTTCGCCGCCGCCGAGATTGATATTGGAATCGCTGGGACGCGTGCCGCCGCCAAGGTTGAGCGCGCTTCCCAGATCGAGCCCCAGGTCGGACGTGCCGCCGAGCTTGAGATCGCTGCCGGGCTTCTTCGCGCCCGGCTTGCCCAGTTGCAGGTCGCTGTCCTGGGTGAAGATGGCGATGTCCGAGCCTTCTTTCGAGGCGCGGCCGCCGGGAGGGCCGATGACGGTGGCCGAGGTGCCGGGGCCCGATTCGCCGAGCTCGACTTCGCTCAAAAGGACGATGTCGTCGCCGGCGTCTTCTTCGAGGTCGATCGGCAGATCGGTGAGATCGCCGGAATCGGAGACGTCGGCTTCGCTGGAGAAGAGCTTCGCCTTGGCGCGTTCGATTTCTTCAGGCTTGTACTTGAAGTTGGCACCGTCGCGGAGGCCGTTGATTTCGTACTTCTGCGTCAACTCGCGCAAATGCTCGGCGCTGATGCCCAGCTTTGCGGCGGCCTCTTCCATCGACAAGAACTTCCCAGCCATGAATCGTTCCCTTGCTTGCTGTACCAGAGGCAAGGGAACGAGCCGCCGATCGGCTTACGGTCCCTGCACCTGGATGCGAACTTCTTTCGCTTTGGGGGTGACGCCGTTGTAGTCTTCCAATTGCAGGTCAAACCGCAGATTCCGCACGCATTTGAGCTCGATCTGCCCGCTCTTCAGGTTGACATGATACACCGCCATCGCCCGGGTCGCCGGATCGACGACGGTGAATTGCTGCAGATCTCCCACCGGCGGCGAGGCCAGCGTGGTCAGCCCCGAGCCGTCCCCCTGAGCCACGAGCGGCGGGGGCGCGAACTGGTCCCCGACGGCGGCCGGGTAGCCCAAGAGCGATCCCGACATTCCCGCGAAAATCACCACCGCGGCCAACGCCACAAAGCGCATAAGTCACCTTGAACTTACGGATTTGCGGAAACACGCGGCCTAAGATCCATTCTAAAGGCCGCGGCTTCCATTTCAAGAAAAAACGCCCGTGAATGGGGGGCGTCTGCGGCGGGAAGAGTATCGGCTTCGGGCGGGCGTCGCAATGCGACCTGGGGGAAGGCCGTCGCTGGAGTGCCGGGGACTGGGGCCGATCGATGAACTCCGGGATGGAGCTTGCTCCTCGCCTTTCCACCCTCCCCCGGCCCCTCCCTGCTACGGAGGGGAGTTTGCCTACCGCCGCTCCCATGGTGCGCGGTTAATGCGTCAACGCATACGCCAGCAGGTTGACGTTCACTTGCAGGGCGTTGCGGATTTCGTCGCCGCCGCAGCAGCAGCAGTTGCCGCCCGCGTTGCCGGTGTCGTTGAGGCCGTCTTGAGAGAAGATCAGGACGATCTTGCCGTCGATTTCCAGGCCTTCCAACTGCGTCGAATCGGCGTGTTTGCACTCCAGACGTTCGATCTCGTAGACGGTGTGGTAGATCGGGTGGGACATGTCGGTTTTCGTCAGTTGCACGTCCGGAAACGCCAGGGCGATTTCGCGGCGGAAGCTTTCCTTCCAGGGCTCGCTGCTGCATCCGGCCGAGGCGATGATAAACCCCCCGGACTGCAAATAGGTGCGGACGTTTTCGCGTTGCGAATCGGTCAACGCCCATTCCCCTTCGCCGGTCATCACGGCGAAGGGGAAGTTGTACAGCTCGGACGACTCCATCTGCACCGGCACCAGGCCGGGGTTGGCCACGACGTTGGTTTCCTCGGAGATTTGCCGCAGGAATTGCGGGCTGAAGCACTTCGAGGTCTTGTTATCGCCGTAGATCAGGTTGCCGCAGTTGACGACGCCGGGTTCCAGCGAGATCGTCGCGGGGGCCTCTTCCGCGGGGGGGGGTGGAGCGCTGGCGTTCTCAAAAAAGGAACCAAAATCAGGCAACTGGAACCAACCGAACGCCGCCGTCGAGCAAGAGACGATGATTGCCATCGCGGCGAAACTGAGCAGGCGGCGTTTCATTTCGAGCTCTCCCGTGGACGATTTCGCGGCTTCCCTCGCTGGCGCGTCGGGCTAGTATCACCCACTGCTTCGACGCAGCCTCATTATTTCCCTTCCGCCATGCGGCGGAAGTATGCCTCGGCGGCGGCGCGGTAGGGAACCGGGACGCCGCGCAGGTTTCCGGCTGCGGAGCCCGTGCTTTCGCGCGTTTCTGGGTTCAACGTTTCGGCAGCGCCGGCGTCGTCGCCGCCGAGGGGCGCCCAGCGGCCATTGCCATCGCCGAGGCTGCCGCCGGAACGACCGTCGCGCTGGCTGGCTTGCTGCATGGTGTGGGGGCCCATCACGCTGACCGGCGCCTGCGAGCCCCG
>CAZUBB010000230.1:0-6801 GCA_964618485.1 uncultured Pirellulales bacterium | reverse complement strand
GGGTGCGATCACCGTTTATGGGTTGTGGGGGGATTTTTCCAGTAGTCGGTCCATTGGTCGGCGTAGACGAGGGAGCCGAGGGTGGCCATGCGGTTGGCGTTGGGGATTTTCCAGCGGGCTCCGGTTTGTTTGAGTCGGCGGCCGATGTAGTTTTTGCACGCGCCTTCGATCATGCCGCTGCCGATCGGCTGGCCGGCGGCTAGGCGTTCGGTGTAGTTCAGCCGCGCGTCGTGAGGACGGAGATACGCTTCCAGTTCACTGAGCGCTGCCCGTTGCGGCGCACGCACTGCGTTGGCCCGCGCCGCGTGAATCACATGTTCGATGCCAGACCAGCCGTCGGCGAGCAGCGCGTCGCGGCCGTGTTCGCGCCAAGCGACTGCCTGCGGAGTTCCTTCGCCGAAGAGCGTCTTCGCCGCGGCACTGACGTGTTCCATGGCGTGAAAGACATCCAACGTGCCGCGCGCGAAGGCGAAATGAAAGTCCACGCGTTCCCAAATCCACTTCGCGCCGTCCGCGCACACGTTGATCTGTGCATTGGGACGAATGCCCAATCGCGCCGCGACGGCCGGCCAGCGCGCGGTGAACGTTTGATGATCCTCGATCGCAGCGAACGCCACGCGCGCACTCGGCGCTGGCAACGCGCGCGTGGCCCACTCGCGCGGCTCGGCCGCTGCGCCTGCCGCGCGCTTGGCGAACACGCCGACGCGCATTTCCTTCCAGCCTTCGTCGGTGTTGACGCACGTGCCGTCGGTCTGGAATTCCACGTTTCCCGCGGCTTTTCGATACTTTTCTCCGGCCTCCGGCGCATCGGCTTGCCAGTCCGCGATGCGCGGCGCTTCGCGCGCACAGACGCTGCGCACCGTGTTGGGCGCGACTTTCAAACCGCTCAACTCCGCGAGATACGCGCTCGCTTTCGCGAACGACCAACTCGCGCCGGCCAAGCAGAGCAAGCGCTCCGCTTGACGACTGCGCCCGGCAGAGATGCCTAACCGCGCATCCGCGCCGTGCCAGCCGGCGCGACAGACGCGACAGACGAAGTACACGCGCCACAACTTTACCGCGCCGGCCGCCGTGAGGACCGACCGCGCCTGGCGGCCGCGATGTTCTCCCGCGCCGCCGCACGCGCAACCTCGGGCGGGCGCATTTTTTTTTCGACCTCCGCGGTCTCTTCGGCGAGCACCGTTTCCAAGCTCCGCCGCATCAACTCGCGACCACGCGTCATCGCCAACGACTCCGCCACGTTCAACACTTCGCCATCCGGAGCCGCCGCCGCCGCACACCGCATCTCTCGATACATCGCCAACGCCTGCTCGACGATCAACGCCTCCTGCGGATTCTCCACACGCACGTCCCGCGGATACATGGCAACCTCCCTGGAAAAAGAAAAAATCCTCACCACAAGATTGCCAACCTAACCCATCCCCCGCCGTCGCGCCATAGTGTTTGCACGCACCCGGGGCGAACCTGAACAACGCGGACCTGGATTCATCGACGCTCGCTAACGCCGACTTGAGCGGTGCCAACCTGACTGGTGCATACGCGAATAGCTCGACACTCACGAACGCGGATCTGACCGGGGCGCTTGTCTCGGGGGCGAGCTTCGGAGGCACCACATTCCGCGGCTTCACCCAGGCACAACTCGCCTCCACGGTCAGCTACCAAGCGAAAGATCTGTCGGGAATCGGGCTCGGAAGCAACAACCTCAGCGGCTGGGATTTCCACGGCCAAAACCTGACCAACGCATCGCTGGATGGCTCAACGCTCACGAATTCCGACCTGAGCGACGCCAATCTGACCAACGCAGCCCTGGGTGGCTCGACGCTTTTGAACGCCGACATGAGCGGGGCCAATCTGACCAATGCATACCTGGGTTACTCGAGGCTCGCGAACGTCAAACTGAGCGGGGCGGTGGTATCGGGGGCAGGCTTCTATAACACCACGTCCTACGGCTTCACGCAGGCCCAGCTCGCGTCCACGTCCAGCTACCAGGCGAGGGATCTCTCGGGAGTCGGGCTTGAGTACAACGACCTCAGCGGCTGGAACTTCCACGGCCAGAACTTGACCAGCACATCCCTGGGTGGCTCGACGCTCATAAACGCCGACCTGAGCGAGGCCGACACTCGCGGTGCCCAAGGCATCGACCTGACCGATGCCATTGTGCACAACACTATTCAACCAGACGGGACCATCGCGGCGCTTGAATTGGCCGGCGACGCCCGACTCGTGGTCCGGGACGACGACGGCGTACCGGACCCTGCACCAACGTGGTGGCTCTCACCGCGACCGCCGATTGGAATCACGATTGAAGACCAAATGTCGATGAGCGACGAAGGCGCACTGCGGCTCCTCTTTGAATCCGACCCCTGGGACTCGCTCATCTCCTTCGAGCCCGGCATCTCCGTCCAACTTGGCGGCATGCTTGAGTTGACCTTTGCCGAAGATGTCGACGTAGCTACGCAGATCGGCCGCACCATTCGCATCTTCGATTGGACTGGCGTCGCTCCCACCGGAACATTCGTGATTGCGAGCCCGTACGACTGGGACACCAGCGAACTTTACACGACGGGTGAAATCTCGCTGACCGCGGTGCCCGAGCCAAGCGGACTCCTGATCGGTTCCACAATTGCGGTCGCCCTCGGCGCCGTTACACGCTTCGCGCCTACGAGGCGTCCTGAGGCGATGAGACTCTGAAGTACGCTTGGGGAGCGTAATTGAGCTTGCGGCGGTCCTAATCTTTCGCCCGTTTCTCCGCGCGACGCGCAAGCTTGACCAAGGAGCGCCGCAGCTCCTCAAGCTCCGGCGGCTCCGCCGCGCGCGGAATCGCCACGTAATCCAGCCCCGTCGGCCATTCCGCGCGGCTCAGGCGAAACGCTTCGCGCAACGCTCGCTTCCAGCGGTTGCGGCACACCGCGTTGCCGACTTTCTTGGAGACCGACGTGCCGAAGCGGGCGTGCGGGAGTTGGTTCGGCGCCGCGTAGAGGATGAGGTGATCGTCGGAGACGCTCCGGCGCAGCTTGTAGACGCGTTGGTAGTCGGCCGTGGCGCGGAGGCGTAGTTCCTTGGGGAAGGAAAGGTCTCGGGCGGCGTCAGGGTCCGGAGTCGTCGTCACGCGTGGCTGGCGGAGGGTTGAGGGGCTTGCGGTACCAGTCTTCGCTTTCAGGCTTGGTGGGCGCGACGTTGCTGCGGCTCAGCCGGCGGACGTAGCGGCCGCCCAGGATCACGAACAGAATCATTCCTAAGCCAAGGACGATGATCCCCAGCAGGGCCATCAGCAGTCGTGCCTTGGTGACGGCCGGTAGGCGGTCGATGAGTTGGGCGAAGAACGTGGGCGACGCGGCGAACGGAGTCAAAAGCAGAGCGTAAAGCGACGTGCGGTCGGTGTGTGAAACGAGCGTATCACTCCGGGCGCTGACGCTTCCGGCTCCAGGGGGTTCGCGCGTTACCATCGCAGTTCGGTGCGGGGATTGGGCGTCGGCTGATGGGCGTCGAGCTGGCGGATGAGCTCCAGGCTCTCTTCATCCAGCTTAGCCGGCAGCACGATCTGCGTCTCCGCGTAAAGATCGCCATTGTCGAATCCCTTGCCGCGGAGGCCGTGGCCGCGGACGCGGAATTTCTTGCCGCTCGAGGTGCCGGGGGGGAGACGGAGAGCGACCTTGCCCCAGGGAGTCGGGACGTCGACCGTGGCGCCGAGGGCCGCTTCGGCGAGGGTGATCGGCAGGCGGACCTGCAAATTGCGCTCGCGGCGCGTGAAATAGGGATGCGGCGCGACGCGGACCTTGATGATGATGTCGCCGGCCGGGCCGCCGCCGGCGCCGGGCTCGCCTTGGCCGCGAACGCGGACCTTTTTGCCGTCATCGATGCCGGCGGGAATCTTAACGGTAATCGTTTCCACGCGGCCGTCGTGGCGCTCGACGCTGAGTGCCACCTCGCCCCCCGTGACGGCAGTGTTGAACGGAATCTGCATTTCCGTTTCGAGATCGCCCCCGCGGGTTGGTTCGGCGGCGCGTTTGCCGCGTTTGCCGGCGCGGCGGAACTGATTGAAAATATCGCCGAAGAGCTGCGAGAGGTCGATTTCGTCGAACGAAGGGCCGCCCCCGCCGCCCGGTTGGCCGCCGGCCCAGGGGTTGGGCTGGGGGCCGCCAGCGCCCATTTGTTCGAAGGCGCTGCCGTAGCGGTCGTACATTTCCCGCTTCGAGGGGTCGTTGAGGACTTCGAAGGCCTTCTGGACCTGCTGGAACTTCTTCTTGGCCGATTTATCGTCGGGGTGCAGGTCCGGATGGTATTTCCGGGCCATGTCGCGATAGGCCTTCTGGATGTCGGCCTGGGAGGCGTCTCGTTTGACCCCCAACGTATCGTAGTAGTCCTCGGCCATGCGAATTTGGAGAGCAGACAGCGGGGGAATGGCGACGCGGAAGGTATTTTAGGGGGGAGGAGCGCGGCGGTTCAACGGGGCGAAGACGCGGTTTTGTGAAGCGCGGCGCGACCACCGTAAGTATGGCACGTCGATCGGCTTGAAACCGACCGGGGGCGCGGATTGGTACACTCTTCCGGACGATTCGACCGGCGGCCAAGTGTGGCTGGAGGGGACAATGGCGATCTGGGCCCGCAACTTGCTGTTCGCCGTGGCGATCCTCGGAGTCGCCGCGGGGGTGGCATATATGGTTCGGCCAGGGTTTCGGCCGAATCAGCCAGAGCGGCTGACGACGGTGGCGCTGACGTCGGCGAGCGTACAAGACGTCGTCGTCGACGCCAACGCGGCGTTCCTGCAGGCCTGGCAAGAGGCAGAAGTCGAACCAGCGCCGCGAGCCGATGACCTGGCGATTGCACGCCGGATTTCCCTGGCGCTCACTGGGACGATTCCCTCGCTGGAAGAAGTGCGGCAGTTCGAGGCGCATCCGGCGGAGGATCGGTTGGCGTGGTGGACCGCGCACCTGCTGGCGGATCGGCGCTCGGCCGATTATCTCGCGGAGCGCTTCACGCGGTCGTTCGTCGGCGTGGTGGATGGGCCGTTTCTACAATTCCGGCGGCGACGGTTTCGTTCGTGGCTGGCGGACGAGCTGTATGCGAACCGCCCGTACGATCAGATCGTGCGGGAGTTGATCGGCACGGACGGCGTCTGGACCGACAAGCCGGCGGTGAATTTCATCACCGTCGCGATCAACCCGGACAATGATAACAACAAGCCGAATGTCAATGCGTTGGCCGGCCGGGTGACGCGGGCGTTTCTGGGGATCCGCCTGGATTGCGCGGAGTGCCACGATCATCCGTTCGCCGATTGGAAGCAAAGCGATTTTCAAGGTCTGGCGGCGTACTTCGCGCAAACGGAGAACGCGCTCTTTCGCGGGGACTCGAAGCCGTTCGAGGGAATCCGCGAAGGAAGTGGCGAGTTGGAAGTCGAGAATTACAAAACGGGCGAGAAGCAAGTCGTTGCGCCCGCGGTTCCATTTCTGCCGGAGTTGCTGCCGAGCGGCGGTGCGCATCGACGGCAGCAGTTGGCGGCCTGGGTGACCGATCCGCGGAACGAGGCCTTTGCACGGGCGACGGTGAATCGCGTCTGGGCGATTCTGTATGGACGTCCGCTCGTGGACCCGGTGGATGATATTCCGCTCAAAAAGGAACGCCCTGCGGCGCTCGATCTCCTGGCGCGCGACTTCGCGGCGCACGGCTATGACTTGCGGCGCTTGATCGGGGCGATCGTGTTGTCGGCGCCGTTTACTCGCGATAGCGCCGTCGAGGACGGCGACGCGAGCGAGGAGCAGCAGCGTTTGTTCGCGGCGTTTCCGCTGACGCGGCTGCGGCCGGAGCAGGTGGTGGGCTCGGTGTGGCAAGCGGCGAAGCTGGCGACGGTCGACGATAACTCGCACATCCTGGTGCAATTAGTGCGACTGGGAGAGACGAACGACTTCATCACGCGCTACGGCGACGCCGGGGAAGATGAGTTCGACGAGCAATCGGGGACGATCCCGCAGCGGTTGCTGATGATGAACGGCGACGTGGTGCAGAAGCGAATTTCGCAGGATTTGCTGAATAACGCGTCGACGCAACTGGCGTGGCTTGCGCCGGATGACAAGACGGCGGTCGAAGGCGCTTATCTGGCGACGTTGACGCGCCGTCCGACGACGGACGAATGCGATTACTTCGTGAAGCGTTTGTGTGATACGCACGGCGACGAGCGAGCGCGATGCGTCGAAGACCTCTACTGGACGCTGCTCAACAGCACGGAGTTCTCATGGAACCATTAAGCGACCTGACTTCGGGCGCGTGCGGGCGATTCGCGCCGCGGTTGAATCGCCGCGGGATGCTCGGCCTGGCGGCGGGCCTCGGCGCGGCGAGCTGGCTGACGCCGGTGGCGCAGATCCTGGCGTCGGAGGCCGAAGGGCAGAGCGAGCGCGAGCCGGCGCAATCGATCATTATGCTCTGGCTGGGCGGCGGCCCGAGTCAGTTGGAGACCTTCGATCCGCACGCAGGGAAGAAGATCGCCGGCGGCACGAAAGGTATCGCCACGGCGATTAAGGGCGTGCAACTTGCCGAAGGTCTGCCGCGCGTGGCCGAGGAGATGGGCTCGATCTCGCTGATTCGCACGATGAACAGCAAGGAAGGCGATCACGAGCGCGGCGTGTACCTGGCGAAGACCGGTTATCGGCCCGATCCGACCGTGGTGCATCCGGCGATCGGCGCGGTGTGCTGTCACGAGTTGCCGGCGAAGTCCACGATCGCGAAGACGGCGACCGATATCCCTCGGCATATCTCCATCCTGCCCGATCAATGGGGCGCTCGCGGGGGTTATCTTGGCGGCGAGTA
>CAZUBB010000229.1:0-6802 GCA_964618485.1 uncultured Pirellulales bacterium | reverse complement strand
CATCGCGGCGCGCATGGCGGCGAGGTCGACGACGCACGGCACGCCGGTGAAGTCTTGCAGCACGACCCGCGCCGGCTTGAACGGAATCTCCAGCTCCGGCACGGCGTCTGCCCGCCAGGCAGCCAGGTTCTTCACGTCTTGCTCGGTCACTTCGTAGCCGTCGCAGGTCCGGAGAGCGGCCTCCAGGAGCAGGCGAATCGAGTACGGCAGCGAGGAGATCTTCGCCAGGCCCAACTGCTCTAACCGCGCCAGGTCATACAGCTCGGCGGGGCCTTGCCCGGTTTCGAATTTGCGTCGGGCGGAAAACGGATCGTGCAGCAGCGAAGCCTGGGGCATGACAGAGCACCGTGGGGGGATCGCAAGGAATCATCTTCGCCGGCCAAAAACAACCAAGCCGGCGCACAACCGGATCAATCCAAAGTAGGCGCGTCCCAATTCTACCGACTGCACCGGTGGTTGTCTGGGGCAACGCGCCGGTAAACGCGCGATGGGGGGCGAAAGACGGGTTTCACCACAGAGGCACAGAGGGAACGGAGAAAAAGCAGGAGGGTCGTGAAATAATAGTCATGCCCATTGAGCCGGCCAAATTCCAGACGTGATTTCAGCATCCTCCATCTCCCCTCCGTGTCCTCTGTGCCCATGTGGGGGAATCCGACGGCGTTACGGCCAAACTTGACCCGGCCGTTTGGCGCAATAGGGTTGCCTGGACGACTGTCGCGCCCGCGGTCGGCGGGCGGTGTTTCCCCTTTTCTTAGCGAGCGACCCCATGGCTCAATCCTCTGCGGAAAATCTCTTGGCGCGGCTGGCGGGCGGCGGCGACGCGGACGCCTGGTCGGCGATCGACACCTCGCGGCCGAGCTACGACGACGCGGCCGCGGCGCCGACCTGCGATGAATGGGAAGCCGAAGAGAAGGCGGAACGGGACGCCAAACTCGAAAAGTTGCTCAGCCGCATCGCCGACCTGGCGGAGGGCAACAACATGACCATCGACGAGGAAGGAAGCTTCCTGCCGCTCGAGCCCGATTCGCTGGAGGAGGCCCAACTCTCCGAAGGCGAAGTGGAATCCCTGGTCCTCAAGTACCTATTGGCCAAGGGAACCGGCAGCGGCCGCGATTGCGCCGACCAGGTCCGGCTGCCGTTCAAGATCGTGGAGAAGTTGCTCACGCAGTTGAAGACCGATCAATTGGTCTTCCTGCGCGACACCGCGCCGATGAACGACTATTTCTACCAGCTCTCCGACAAAGGACGCGAGCGGGCCAAACGCTACTCCGAGCACTGCACCTACTTCGGCAGCGCGCCGGTCTCGTTGCGCGATTACATCCAGAGCGTCGCGGCGCAATCGCTGACGTCGCAACATCCGACCAGCGAAGACCTGAACCTGGCGTTCCATGACCTGTTGATGAACAAGCGGATGCTCAACCGGCTCGGGCCGGCCATTAATTCGGGGCGAGGTTTGTTCCTTTACGGCGCTCCGGGCAACGGCAAGACGAGCATCGCCGAACGCGTCACCAAGGCTTTCGGCGAATACATCTGGATTCCGCGGGCGATCGGCGTCGACGGCGAAATTCTGAGGATGTTCGACCCCAGCAATCACGAGGCCGCGCCAGAGTTGCCGAATACTGGTTTGCTCGATCAGCGGAGGATCGACAAGCGTTGGATTCGCATCCGCCGGCCGACAATCGTCGTCGGCGGCGAGTTGACCATGAGCTCGCTGGAAGTGGCGTTCAATCGCATCACGGGCATCAGCGAAGCGCCGCTGCAGCTCAAGAGCAACTGCGGCACGTTGGTGATCGACGACTTCGGCCGCCAACGCATGAGCACCGACGAACTGCTGAACCGTTGGATCGTGCCGCTCGAAAAGCGGTACGACTTCCTGAACCTGTCGAACGGCAAGAAGATCCAGGTGCCGTTCGATCAGTTGATCGTCTTCTCGACGAACCTGGAACCCAAGGACCTCGTCGACGAGGCGTTCCTGCGGCGTATTCCGTATAAGATCGAGGTCGTCGACCCGAACGAAGACGAATACCGCGAGCTCTTCAAGCTGATGGCCGGCAAAATGCAGATCGTTTACGACGACTCGATCGTTGATTACTTGCTCGAAACGCACTATCGCCAGGCCGGCCGAAACCTGCGCTGCTGCCACCCGCGCGATCTGCTCCTGCAAGTGCGGAACTTCTGCCGGTATCGCAACGTGCCGCCGGAAATGACGAAAGAATACTTCGACTTTGCCGTCGAGAATTACTTCGCCGTCGTTTGAAGCGGCGGCGCCGCAGTCACTCGAAGACCGCTTCACAGCGTGGACGATCGACCGTCCGGCTACCGTCGCGAATGTTGACGCTACATCCCACGCCGCAGGAATAGCACACCGGGGAGACCGGTGGCGTCATACGGGGACGTTTCTTCAAAGCCCAGCGAGCGATAAAGCTGCGCCGCCGCCGCCATCGAGGCCAGCGTATGGAGCAGCATCCCTTGATAGGCCGCGGAGCGCCCGGCTGCGATAACGGCCTCCACCAACTGCCGCCCCACGCCGCGCCCGCGAAACGCCGGCCGAACCCAGAGCCGTTTGACTTCGCAGTTCTCGGCATCGTGCCGGCGAAGCGCCACGCAACCCGCCACCGCGTCGCCGTCAACCGCTAGCAACAGCCGACCATCCGGCGGTGCATAGCAGCCCGGCAAGGCCGCGAGCTCCTCCGCGAAGCCGTCGAAGCAAATATCGAAATCGAGCGACTGCGCGTACTCGACGAACAGCGTGCGTATGTCATCGAGCCGCTCGACGCCATCGACGACGCGGATCATAGCCCCGGGATGCCGTCGATGCTGACGGCGTTCTTTTGACGCTGATATTCCGCTAGGGCCTCGGGGCCTTTCTTCTCGGCCCAATCGACGAGCAGCGTGCGGTGCCCCTGGAATTCATAGAGCGGCACCCCGTAGCCGCAGGAGTCGGAAACCCGCTCGCAGCGGACGCGGATAATCGCCCGCGCGCCGGGAAAGTCAGGAAACTGCGCCCGGAGCGCGGCGTATTCCGGCGAGGAAGGCTCCACCACGTCGCCGCGGCCATGCAGGCGGATGATGTTCGGTGCGCCGCTGAACGCGCAGAACATGATCACGATCCGTCCGTTCTCTTTCAGATGCGCGATCGTCTCGACGCCGCTGCCGACAAAATCGAGATACGCCACGGTCCGTTCGTCCAGAATCCGCAGCGTGTCGAGCCCCTTCGGCGAGAGATTGAGATGCCCTTCCCGCGGCGCGGTCGCCACGAAAAACATTTGCTGCGCTTCGATCAATCCCCGCAACCGGTCATCAATCGCATCGAGCGTCTTTCCCATTGTTCGAACTCCATCGAGTAGAGAACTCGAACTGCGACACCAGCAGATAGGAACGGGTTCGCACCGCGTCGTGCCATCCTACATAAACCCTTGCAACACCTCCGCCGGCGCGGGTCCATACGCCGCCGGCTCCATCGAACTCGATGCCCGGCCCTGGCTGAGGCCGCGCAGCGCGCCGGAATAGCCAAAGAGGTTCGCCAGCGGCGCTTCGGCGTCGATGATCGTCGTCCCCCCGCGGTTGTGAGTGTGGGTGATGTTCCCGCGGCGCTGTTGCAAGTCGCTGATGAAGTCGCCGAAGTACTCATCCGGCGTGGTGATTTCGAGCTTCATGATCGGTTCAAGCAGGACGACGCCCGCGGCGCGGAGGCCTTTTTCAAACGCATCCGCCGCCGCGATACGAAACGCGATTTCCGTCGACTCCGTCTCGTGCGTTTCGCCGCCGAGCAGCGAAATCTTCACCTTCAACAGCGGAAATCCCAGCGAGCCCGAGTTCTGTTGCTGCAACGTTTCGATCGCCGCTTGTGCAAAGTTCGCCGGCAACTTGCCGCCGCTCATGTCGATGATCGTCACCGGCGTCGGCCCGTCGAACGGCTCCATCCGAATCCGCACCACGGCGAACGTCTGCTGCCCGGCGATCTGCCGACGGCATTCCCCCTCGGACTCGACCTTGCGTTCGATCGTCTCGCGATAGCTGACGCGCGGCTTGTGAACTTTGACGTTCAGGTTGAAATCGCGCAGCAGCTTGTTCTTGATCACTTCCAGGTGCAACTCACCCATGCCCGAGATCAACGTCTGCCCGGTCTCTTCGCTCTCCTTCGCGCGGAACGTCGGGTCTTGTCGCTTGAGCATCTCGAGCGTCTCGGCGAGCTTTTTCCGCTCGGCGCTCGTCTCCGGCTCGATCGCCATCGAGATCACCGTCTCCGGGAAGACGATCGACTCCAGCACAATCGGATGTTGCGAGTCGCACAGCGTGTCGCCGGTGATAGAGTTGCGCAGCCCGATGATGCCGACGATGTCGCCCGCTTCGACCTGCTCCACTTGTTTCTTACTGCTGGCCTGAATGTGCCAGAGCTGCGCGGCGTTTTCCTTCTTGTCCTTGCCGGCGTTGTAAACGCGCGTACTCGACTTCAGCGTCCCGGAGTAAATGCGCACAATCGCCAGGTCGCCATGCTTCTCGGCCAGAATTTTGAACACGAGCCCGCAGAACGGCTCCGCCGGATCCGGCTTGCGGATTTCTTTGGCGTCTTTTTTCTTGGGATTCGTCCCTTCCACCGGCGGCACATCGGCGGGGCTGGGCAAGAAGTCCGCCACGGCGTCCAGAAGCGGTTGCACGCCGACGCAATCGAGCGCCGAACCGCACAGCACCGGCACTGCCAGGTTATGCACCGTGGCATTGCGTAAGACGCTCTTAATCAGCTCTTCAGGAATCGGCTGCTCGGCCAGCGCCAACTCCATGAGCTGGTTGCTGTAGTCGTACAGTTGCTCCAGCATCTGGCCGCGCCACAGCTCCGCCAATTCCTGGGCTTCCTCGGGAATCTCGTTGACGTGGACCGCGGCCAGCGTCTTGTCGCGGCCGCCGGTGAACGTCAGCAGCTTCATGGCGACAAGATCGATCACGCCGCGAAACGCATTCGGCGTGTGCGGCGCCCCGGCGCCAAGCGGAACCTGGATCGCGATCGGGTTCGATCCCAGCCGCCTGCGGATTTCGCTCAGCGTGCCGTCGAAGTCGGCCCCTTCGCGATCCATCTTGTTGATAAACGCGATTCGCGGCACGTGGTACTTATCGGCCTGCCGCCACACGGTCTCGCTCTGCGCTTCGACTCCTTCGCGCGCGCTGAACACCACCACGCCGCCGTCGAGCACGCGCAGGCTGCGTTCCACCTCCGCGGTAAAGTCGACGTGCCCTGGCGTGTCGATCAGGTTGATCGTCACGTCGCGCCAAGGAAAGGTCACGCAGGCGGAATAGATCGTAATCCCGCGCTGCTGCTCCTCCTCGTCGAAATCGGTCTCCGTGGTCCCTTTATCGACGTCCCCCATCCGATGCAGCGTGCCGGAAAAAAACAGCATCCGCTCGGTGACCGTAGTCTTCCCGGCATCGATATGGGCGATCACGCCGATATTACGAATCGAATGTAAATCGCGAGGCATGGGGCACTCTTCAATGTGAACCGCGGAGACGCTGAGGCGCGGAGAGGGAAAGTATGAAGGATGAACGATGAATGATGAACAGGGGATGGGGCGAAATTGCGCGGTTTAGCAGCTTGTGGGAGGCGTCTCCCGACGCCGATCGAATTGACGACATCAATTCAATAGACTTCGGGACACACTATTCTCAACCACGTTCGGCGACAGGAGTCGCCTCCCACATATTCGCCCCCTTCTCCCCTCCGCGTCTCTGCGTCTCTGCGTTGAAAATGAAAAAAACACCACGAGCGCATGCAAAAGGCCGCCCGGAATTGCGGATTCCGCGCGGCCTTGCTGGTTGTACGATTAACCCCAGGCGAAATGCGCGAACGCCTTGTTGGCGTCGGCCATGCGGTGGACGTTCTCGCGCTTCGTGAAGGCGGTGCCTTCCCGCTTGTAGGCCGACATCAGCTCATCCGCCAGCTTAAGGTGCGTCGCACGCCCCTTCTTCTCGCGGATCGCCTGCAGAATCCAGCGGATCGCTAGCGACTGCTGCCGCGTGCGGTTCACTTGCATCGGAACCTGGTACGCGGCGCCACCGACGCGACGGGAGCGGACTTCCACCTCGGGACGCACGTTTTCGACGCCGCGGGTGAAAACCTCCAGCGGATCGACGTCCGGCATCTTCTCCCGGATCACGTCCATGGCCCCGTAGACCACGGCCTGGGCCGTGCTCTTCTTGCCGGACCACATCAGCGAATTGACGAACTTGCTCACCAGCAGCGACCCGTAAACAGGATCGGGTACAAGCTGCTTGCGACTGGCGGTAATGCGAGGCATAAGGGAAAGTCTGAAGTATGAATGATGAAGTAGGAACGGCCGGAAAACTCGGAACGCCGAAGGTCTTCACTTCCTCGTTCGTCGTTTTGCGTTCATCGTTGCTACGATTTCTTCGCCCCGTACAAGCTACGGGACTGCTTGCGGCCGTTGACGCCGAGGCAGTCGAGGGCGCCGCGGATGATGTGGTAGCGCACGCCCGGCAGGTCGCGAACGCGGCCGCCGCGGACCAGCACGATGCTGTGTTCCTGCAGCGAGTGACCTTCGCCCGGGATGTAGACGGTCACTTCCTTGCCGTTCGACAACCGCACGCGAGCGATCTTCCGCAGCGCGGAGTTCGGCTTTTTCGGCGTCATCGTCTTCACTTGCAGGCAAACGCCGCGCTTCTGCGGGCACTTGTCCAACACCGGCGACTTGCTGAATTTGCGCGGCGGACGACGGTTCCGGCGGATCAACTGGTTAATCGTGGGCATCAACGCATCTCTTCAGGCGACAGGCACTTACGTCGTCCCTCC
>CAZUBB010000228.1:0-6918 GCA_964618485.1 uncultured Pirellulales bacterium | reverse complement strand
TGGTCAGCGCGGTCTGCACGTCGAGCGCGGCGGCGTCGATGTTGCGGTTGAGGTCGAACTGGATGGTGATGTTCGGCTGGCCCTGCGACGACTGCGACGACATCGAGGAAATGCAGCCCTCCGCGGTCTCCATCATGCCGCAAGGCCTCGCCACAGTGCTCAGCAGCGAAGAACTTAGCGATCTGCTCGCCTACCTGGCCGCTACGAAGTAACCCGGCGACCGTCGATCCTCATTCTCCCAGACGCCAGCAACCGCAGCGCGGCTGGATACGCTTCGCATTCCGCCGCGAAGACACGCGCGGCCAGCGTGTCCGGCGTATCATCATCTTCCACCGGCACCGTGCGCTGCAGGATGATCGGCCCGTGGTCGTACTGGTTGTCGACGAAGTGGACCGTGCACCCGGAGACCTTCGCGCCGTACGCCAGCACCGCCTCGTGGACGTGATGTCCGTACATGCCCCGGCCGCAAAACGCCGGAATCAACCCTGGATGGATATTCAGCACGCGGTGCTCAAAATCCTCGGGAATCAGCACGTGCTTCAGATAACCGCCCATCACGACGAAGTGCGGCCCTGCGGAGCGGCACGCGCTAAACACCGCGCGGCTGAAGTCCTCGGGGCTGAAATGCGCCGAGCGTTCAATCACCGCGGTTGGAATGGATCGCTCCGCGGCGAACCGCAATCCGGTCGCTTGCGGCGAACTCGAGACGACAAGCTGCACGTCCGCCGCAAGCTCGCCCGCTTCGATGCGTTCCAGCAAATTGCGCAGCGTGGTCCCGCCACCGGAAATCAGCACGACCAATCGCAATCGCTCAACACGCGGAAACAACATTCGGCCTGCGTCCTCTCTTGCAATTGCGACTCGCGCTAGCAGCCATCGCGCTGTGTTAGCGGCCCACTGCTGGCATCGCCATGCTATCAAAAACCGCGAGGAATTGATCGGCCTGCGATCACGGGCCTGGTGCGAAGTTTCGCCCCCTGGCGCGCATTGTGCCAAAATGACTGTCTCGTCCTGGGACAATGTGTCCCACTTTGGAACAATTGGCATCCCTCGCAGGTGCACGATTCCGGTGATCCAACTTTAATAGATTTTTGCAAATCGTTGGCCGTTCGGCACTTGAAAGACGATTACCCAGCGGCGGCGCTCTTTGGTACGGAACTTGTAGTATTTGTGCGGCATCGAAGAGGCTGTCAGGACGAGAGGTCGAAGATCGCGACCCGATCGAGACCGCTTCCAGGGGGTGTTCTGAAACCTGCCGAAACGCCGGGGATTACCCGCTCTTCCCAAGTTGTGAAGACTCCCGGCATTGGCGACAGACACTGTTTACAGGGAAGGTAAGACCCATGTTGATTCTGAGTCGGAAGATCGGCGAGAAGATCATGATCGGAGATTCCATCGAAGTGACCGTCAGCCGCATCAGCGGCAACCGGGTCACGCTCGGCATCTCCGCCCCCAGCCATGTGCACATCGTGCGATCGGAAATCGAACCAATCGTCAACTCTTTCCGCGAAACGCGCCAGCAACCGGCGGCCCAGGGAGGGCTTGTCGACGACGGCCTCCACATGGTGTGCGCCGCGCCGATCGTCTCGTAAGGGAATGCCGGGAAGAGGCCGCGGAGCGCCGCTCCGCGATTTTCTGGCGATCCTGGAGACCTCAAGTGAGCACCGAAAAACAAGAGCCCGGAAAACGCAAGGTTTTCCGGGCTTTTCGTATTTACTAGCACCCACGTGTGAAACAACCGTCGCTGCGGCCCAGACACTGGGTAAAAGTCGCAGCCGTTTCGGTCTCCGGCGTCAGTTGAACTGGGTGAATTAGGTTCCCGACGCGATGCAGGTAAGCCGCGTGAGTGAGCGCGCCGCCAAACTTCGATGAGTATTTGCTAGCGGGCTTGAGCCGCGGCCGACGTGATCTACCATGACTTTCATGGACGATCTTTCCGAGCACGCCGCCCGCGAGACGCAGCGCTGCGTTTACCACGAACGGCTTTATATGCGTGGTCCGCACACCTGCCAGCATTATTGGGACCGCGGGCCGCACGACTTGCCGGACGAGCGGCTTCGCGAACTCAAAGTGACCATCATCAGCGCCATTCTGATGCTGTTCTGCGCGGCCGCCTTAGCGATCGTCCACTGCGTTCACTGAGTGCTCGCTAACGTTGGAGTCGATCGCTGCATTGGTGCGCGTCGGTGTTCAGCGTACGAGTTCCAAGGTTCCCCACAAACTGGGATCTTCCTGGTATGGCATCGGCCCGCCGATCGCGAACGTGAAGCGTCCCAGTTCGCGGTCCACAACAGCGAACTGAAATCCCAGTTTCGGATGCTCCGCGGGATCAAAGCCCGTCAGCGCGCGCGCTCCCAGAAACGTTTCCAGCGTGTAACCAGTCGGAGTCACTTTCGCGCGAACGGCTACCGCATCGGACGGGATCGCGCGGGGATGCTCCTTCGCGCGGTTGATCAGCACCGGCGTCACCATCGGCTCCTGCGAGCTCCGCCCGCGCCCCATCGGCAGCGCGGCGAACTGATGGCAGAAGCGGCTGGCTCGGTGGATGTTGTGCGTATCGCGGGTATCGATCCAGAGCCGCAGCCCGTCGCTCTCCTCGAGCCGCCCCTCGTGGCACCACGGCGCCTGGTGCTTGCCGCGCACTTCGAGCGCAAAGGCCATCCCCTCTTCGCTCCAGGCCGCGCGAAACTCAATCGGCGGCACCGCCCCCTCCAGAGCCTCAAGCGAAGGCAGCGCGTAAGTGGCGTTCAACTCCGCCCCGGCGGCCTCGCTCCAGAGGGCACTCTTATAACGGCACGGCACGGAGAACCGAAACAAGAACCGGGCAGGAAGGAGGCTTTCGGATTGCATGCGTTGCGTATTCTCAAAGCGGTATTGGCGGTCGCCAAAAGTCTAACAAGAACCGCCGTTCGATGCGCCGGGCCGATTAAGGGCCTCAGGCGGTCACCTGCTTACGCCAAAATCCCCTCCACCACGCGCCCGTGCACATCAGTCAAGCGCATGTCGCGGCCGCCGAAGCGGAACGTCAGTCGCGTGTGGTCGACCCCCAAAAGGTGCAGCATCGTGGCGTGCAGGTCGTGGATTTCCACGCGGTCGCGAATCGCCTTGTACCCGAACTCGTCGGTCTCGCCATACACCGTCCCGCCGCGAATCCCCGCGCCGGCCAGCCAAATGGTGAAACCAAACGGATCGTGGTCGCGGCCGTCTCCCTGCGCGAACGGCGTGCGGCCGAACTCGCCGGCCCAAACGACGAGCGTCGACTCGAACAGCCCGCGGGCCTTGAGATCGCGCAGCAACCCGGCGATCGGCTGGTCGACCGCCAGCGCGTTTTTTTCGTGACCGTCTTTCAGCCCGGCGTGCTGATCCCAGCGATCGCCCCCCGGCACCTTAGGGCACGTCAATTCCACGAAGCGCGCCCCGCGTTCCACGAGTCGCCGCGCCAGTAAACACTCGGCGGCGAAGGTGCGCGTCTGCTCGAACGGCGCGTCGAGCCCATACAGCCGCCGGGTCACTTCGCTCTCGCCGCTTACGTCCATCAGCTCAGGAAGCGAGGTCTGCATGCGGAACGCGGTCTCATAGTTGGCGATGGCCGCCTCGACCGCGGCGTCGGCCCCCAGGCGCGATTCCGCCTCGCTATCCAGTTGCGCGATCAGATCGAGCTTCGCCCGTTGCAGCGCCTTGGTCGACTCGCGCGGCACGATGTTCGCCACGGGCGGATTGCCGCTGCGGAAAATCGAAGCCTGATACGCCGCCGGCAGGAAGCCGCTGTTGAAGTTATCGATCCCGCCCGGTGGAATCAGCCCGCCATTGACGAGAATGAAGCCCGGCAGGTCGGCGTTATCGCTCCCCAGCCCGTAACTGGCCCAGGCGCCCATGCTCGGACGCCCTTGGAAGCCGGTGCCGGTGTGCAGGAAGTAATTGGCGCTCGTATGTTCGGGGAACGGCGCGACCATCGACCGCACGATCGCCAGGTCGTCGATGCATTGCGCCACGTGGGGAAAAAGATCGCTCACCCACGCGCCGCATTCGCCGTATTGCCGAAAATTCCAAGGCGATGCGGTGATAGCGCCGACGTCGTTAAACTGCGTCGGCTCCACCTTGAAGAGCGAACTGGGATTCGCGCCGTGATGCTTCTTCAAGAGCGGCTTGTAGTCGAACGTATCGACCTGCGAAGGCCCGCCGTCCATATACAGGAAAATGACATTCTTGGCCCGCGCCGCGTGATGCAACGCCGGCAAGTTCGCCCCGGCAGGCATCCCGCCGGCCGCCCGCCCCTCCTCGGCCCACGTCGCCGCCAACGCCACGGCCCCAAAGCCGTTCGCACACCGCCGTAACATCGCACGGCGAGAAAGGGGAACCGTGTTGTAATGGCAGCAGGGCATGGGAGAAGAAGGTAAGTATGTAAGGAGGTGAGAAGGCAAGAAGTGGGAAGGTGAGAATGTAATTAGGGAGAAGGTGAGAATGTAAGTGGCGGCCAAGGACGCATCCGAAGCGCCGGCCCAAAAACTTCTTTTCTCCTTTTCTCCTCTTCTTCTTTTCTCCTCCCCCCCTAATACACAAACACAAACTCTTTCACGTTCCACAGCGCGTGCGCCAGTTCCTTCCAGGCGGTCGCGCGGTCTTGCGCGGCGAGGTACTCCTGGCAACGCGCTCGCTCGGCGTCGGTTGGCTCGCGGCCGAAACATTCCAAGTACATGCGATCAATCCGAACCGCGGGATCTGTGGACTCCGCGCATACACGCCGTCCCCAGCGCTCCGCCAGTTCGTGAACCAGCGGATCGTTGAGCAACACCAGCGACTGCGCGGGCACGTTGGAAACATTCCTTCGTCCGACGGTCGAAAACGGAATCGGCGCGTCGAAGGCCATCATCATCGGCGAAGGGAAATTGCGCCGCGTTTCGATGTACAAACTCCGGCGATTCGCCCCGTCGAGCGGTCCACTCGCCGCTGGCCTTCCGCGTCCGTCCATGAACTCGTTGAGATGGATCGCAGTCGAAGGCCCGAAGAGCGTACGGTCCAGACTGCCGGAAACCGAAAGCATCGCGTCGCGGATCGCCTCGCCCTGCAGCCGCCGCACGCGCATGCGATGCAGCAACAAATCCTGTGGATCGGCGGCCTCGGCTTCCGCCGATCCGTGCGACGCCATGCGATACGCGCTGGAAAGCGTCAACTCGCGGACCAGCCGTTTCACCGACCAGCCGTCCGCGATGAATTGCCCCGCGAGAAAATCGAGCAACTCCGGATGCGTGGGCGATTCCCCCATCACGCCGAAGTTATCGACCGACGCCACGATCCCGCGCCCAAACAAATGGTGCCAAACGCGGTTGACCATCACCCGCGCCAACAGAGGGTTCCGCGCCGGATCGACCATCTGCTCGGCGAAGGTAAGCCTCCCACTCCCCGCGCCGGCGTCGATCGGCTCGCCACCGAAAATCGCTTCCGGCCCACGACGCCGCGCGACCTCCCCTAAGTTCTTTGGCGAACCGCGGAGAAACACTCGCTCGTCGAAGCCCGACACATCCTGCATCGCCACGCAGAGCCGCGACTCCGTCGGAGCCTTGCCGATCAACGCGGCGCGTTGCGACGCGTGCGCCGCCGCTGCGGTTTCCAGGGGGCCCGTGATCTGCGCACGATCGGCCGCAAAGAGCTCCGGATGCGAAAGCGCCCAATTCGCCAACCGCGCGTCGGCGGCTGCATCAGGCGGCGCAAAAGATTCCGCTTCGAGGCGTGCGAACAAATCCAACAACTGCTGCTGGCAATGCACCGCCACGGTCTGCGCTGTCGCCCCCGGCGCTGGTTCGGCGAGTGGCGATCGCGCCTCCGGCAATGGCGGCGGCTGTTCGCCTTGCACGACCATCGCCAACGCGAATTGCCCGCCGGCTGCCGGAGTGAATTCCAGATGCGTCGCGTGCCCGCGGTAGTAGGTCAAATCACGCTCGATCCACCGCCATTCCCCGCCGGTATCGAACGCATGAATGAGCACCAGGTGGAGCGGCCCGAGAACCAGCGAGTTCTGATCGACCGCCGCGTAGACCTGCCCGGCGCCGCGGACCAGGAAATACACTTTGCCGTGTAATTCAAATTTGGGCGTGCAAAGCGTCCGGCCGGGCCGGACGACGCGCCCCATCGGCCCATTTTCCAACTGCTGCGACGGCGCAAGCGTACGCGCATCCCACGCGGCGTCGAACTCCGCCGCGGCCCGCTCATTGAATCGGATCTCGCGCCCGTTGCGCACGACCGCCTCGCCGGCCGCGCGCGGCCGCAGGCCAAAGCCGACGTCGTCTTGAATCCACTGCTCCGGCGCGGCCTGTGAATAATCGACGACGACCTCCACGGGCGGCGCTTCCGGCGGCGCTTCGCCGCAAGCCGCCGCGGTGACCGTTTCTGGACGCAGCAATCGCTTCGCCACGAGATGCAGCGCGTCGCTCGGGACGTCCAAGGCCGCATTGAGATGGCTTGTCCATGCCGCGACCATCCCGGGATCGAGGCCGTCTCCGTTCGTCGCGCCGGCGGCTGCCTGTAAGTAACTCGCCATCTGCTCGGCGCCGGGCCGCAGCGCGGCTGCGACGGCGCGGCGCAGCGGCAATTGCGCGGCGCGGTCCAGGGCGTCTAACTCGGCGGCGACCGCGCGATCGCGCTCGATCGTGTCAAATCGCGCCAACCGCTCCGTGCTGCTCTCCAGAAACCCAAAGAGCGCGTAATAGTCGCGCGACGAAATCGCATCGAACTTATGGTCGTGACAGCGAGCACAAGAGACCGTTAACCCGAGAAACGTCTTACTGAGCACGTCGATCCGGTTATCGAATCGATCGGCCTGGTCCTGCCGCGTGTCGACGGGGGAATGAATCTCTTCACCGAGAAACCAGAATCCGGTGCCGATGATCGACTCGTTAAAGCCCTCGCTCGGATTCAGCCGCG
>CAZUBB010000227.1:686-6925 GCA_964618485.1 uncultured Pirellulales bacterium | reverse complement strand
GCGCGCAGCAATTCGTGGGGATGGAGGCGTATAAGGCGATCGAGAACGGCGTGGAGACGCTCTATCAGGTGCTGGTGAAGGTGCTGGAATGGGTCGTGCTGCTGGTGCCGCTCGCCGTGTTGGGGGGCGTGGCCGAATCCGTCGCGGGGACCGGCGCGAAGACGTTTGAGTTGGTGACGGTCTTCCTTGGCGCGATGCTCATCGGGTTAGCGCTGCACGCCTTCGGTTATTACGTGCTGATCTGCTGGCTCTACGGCGGGAAGTCGCCGCGGCAGTTTCTGGGCGCGGGGATGGAGCCGTTTCTCACGGGGCTATCCACCAACAGCAGCCTGGTGACGATTCCCGTCACGTTGCGGGCGCTGACGGAGCGGCTGGGGATTTCCGATCAATCGGCGCGACTGGCGGCGTGCGTCGGCACCAATTTCAATAACGACGGCATCACGCTCTACGAAGCGATGGTCGCCATCTTTCTCGCGCAGGCGATCGGACTCGATCAATCGTTTGGCGCGCAGATCAATTTGGTCGTGATCTGCGTGCTCGCGAGTCTGGGCTCGGCCGGGATTCCGCAAGGCGGGCTGGCGATCCTGCCGCTCGTGTTGGCGTCAGCCGGATTGACGGACGACGTCATCGGTCAGGCCTACCCGTTGATCCTGACGGTCGACTGGATCGTCGCGCGCGTCCGCTCCGGCGTGAATGTGCTGGGGGATATGACGGTGGCGGTGCAGCTGGAGGCGGCGGGAGGGACTACGGAGCACGGAGTACGGAGCACGAAGTGAGGAGTTTCGATTCTTGCTTCGTTCTCCGAGCTCCGTTCTCCGTACTTCATCTCCTCCCCGTTGCCGCGGCTTGCGCGGTTTTGCTTTCCCGCATGGTTGCCATGAACTGGCGGAGGGCGGATTGGAAGGCGGTGGGGCTGTAGTTCGCGCGCGGGCGGAGGGTTTGGGGGAGGGCGTCGGCGATCGGTTGGACTGGGTTGGCGGGGCACGTGAGGGTGATCTGGCCGCCGATTTCATCTGAGTCGGCGCGCGGTGGGACCGTGAGGCCGAGTTGTTCGTCGAGGAGTTGCCAGGCGATTTGCGCCGGCGACGGTTCCGCGGGATCGAACGCTCCGAGGTCGGTGAGGGCCGTGCGCAGGAGCCACGCGAGGCTGCGGGCCGTGTCAAAGTCGGGCGGGTTCTCAGGATCGAGCACTGCCTCTAAAAGCGTGACCACCAGGCGGTCGACTTCGACTTGCTCGAGTTTGCGGCCGGAGAGTTGATTAGCTTGATCTTGCCAGAGGGCCGCCAGGGCGAGCGGGGCTGCGCGGCGGAGTTCTTGGTCGTTTCCTTCGCCGAAGGGGCGGGCTTGCAACGACGCCTGCACCTGGCCGGTGAGTTCGCGGACCTGCTCGCGCGTGGCGTCGTCGCCGATGAGACCTGACGCCCAAGCGGCGGCGCGGAGCGACCACTCGCGGTACTCGGGACGGCCGGGGATGCCGCGCGAACGGCGCGCGAGTCGCCAACTTGGCGAGCTCAGTTCGTGATGGCAGGCGTCGCAATCAAACACCGCGAAGTCGGGCGGGTAGTCGAGACCCTGCGGATCTTCCGCCTTTGCGACTTGGCGCATGGCTAATTCGCCCGTGAGCAGGTTTCCGGCGAGCGCCTGGCGCGTCGCGAGAAAGGGATCGCCGTCGACGCGCGCGGCGCTCTCGCGCCAGTGCGGGGGCATTTGCTCGGCATAGCCGACGACGTCGACGCTGGCGAGCGGCGGGTGGCCGGCGGCGTACATTTCGTGCGTGATGAATTGCCCTTGCTCGGCGTTGCCGACGTGGCAGTTGAGACAGACCTCGGCGCGCGTCTGCGGATCGCGGAGGTCGTTCATGCCGTGGGTTTTCTTTTCCGCGGGCGTGAGTCCGCGCCATGGGTCCTTCAGCACGTGAAGGCGATGCCAGCCGCGCGACGCGCCGTGGCAATCTTCGCAGGTGACCCCTTCGGCGAGCTTGAAGTTGGGGGCGGTTTGTGGATCGGCGCTGCGTTGGTCGGCGTGCGGCGCGTGGCAGGCGAGGCATGCTTTCGCCTTGGTGACGTCTTCGTAACCGAGGAGCTTGCCCATGCGCTGGGCGAGAGGGCCTTGGAGCGTGCAGTAGGCGAGGCTGTGCTTGTCGTCGCGATGCCAGATGATCACCTCGTCCATGCGGAAGCGATCAAGGCTGTCTTGATAGGGCGTCTGTCCGCCGGCGCTGTGACAACCGAGACAGGCGAACACGCCGGAGAATTCTGGTTCGTCGCGCTCGCCTGGCTGGGCGAGCGCCAGGCGTAACGCGGGATCGGCGGCCTCGGCCGTCGGCCACAGAGCCGCGGCGAAAAGCGCCGCGCCAAGCAACGATACGAACAATGCAGCGTGGCGTTTCATGGCGCCCCTCCTTCGAGCGGCGGCCGGGGACGCGCGGCGAGGAGGGCCTGCAAGCGATTCGCCGCGAGGCGAAACGCCGCGGGATCGAAATCGCGCGGGCTGTTGAGTTGAACGCCGTCGGACTTCGGCGGGAAATTGAGCAATTGCTTCAGCGCGAGCAACTCCGCCTGGACTTGTTTGTCCTCCGCGGTCGGCGGTTCGCTACCGCGGAAATCGAGCCGCGAGCGTTCCAGCGCGACGAGGGCGAGATACCACTGCGTGGCGACGTCCCAGTTGAGGTTCGCGGGGAGTTCGTCGGCGACGACGCGCGTTACCTCGTCGACGCGGTCAGCCTGCCACGTCACGATGTAATTCAATAGTTCGGCTTTGCTGCGCAGGCGGTCGGCGTATTGCGCGGCTGTCGATGGTGGCGACGAGCGGTTTGCATCGGGGAGCGGCCAATGTTCGTCCCCGGGCCAGGTCCAGCGGAGCGCTGTCAACCCTGCGTCGGAAATTACAGGCGGATAGTACCAGCGGAGCGGCTGCATTCTGCCGGGGCGTTCTTGTTCCGACTGGGGCGGCTGGCTGGCGTCTTGGCGCCAACTGGGCGCGCGGAGCTCGTGGTGACAGGCGAAACAATCGAAGTCGGCGAAGTCTGGAAATGACTGTTCCGAATGTGCCGCTAGCAGTTCGTAGTACGCCGCGGCGCTGGTCATCGAGCCGATCGCCCAGAGTTTGGCTTCGAACGTGGGGTCGAGGCGGCGTTCTTCCTGGTCGGGCCAGTGTTTGGGGAGTTCGGCGTGGAAGGCGCCCATTTCAAACGCCAGGCGCGGGTGTCCGGCTGCAATGAGGTCGTGATTCACCTCGGCCGCGGCGCTGCCGACGTGACACACGGTGCATTGCTGCACGCGCACGAGCGGGTTGTGCATGTCGGTCATGCCGAGTTCTTTACGTTTGGCGGTCCGCTCTGTGGGCGAGAGCTGATCCCAGGCGACGGTCGCGTGCGTCGTGGCCCAACGGTCGGCCGCGCCGTGGCAGGCTTCGCAACCGACGCCGTCGCTCGATAAGCGTGGGGAGCGATCACTGGCGGGTCCGGTCGGCGCGTGGCAGGCGAGGCAGAGCTGGTTCTTGTGCGGGGGCGGCGCCTTCGCGGCGTCGCCGCCGGCGAGTAGGCGGGCCATTTCGAGCGATTGCTCACTGAAGAGTGACGAGTACGCGCGTGAATGAGGATCGCGGCTGATCCAGGTGGTGTATTCGCCGCGCGGCTGATCGATCGGCCCGCCATGACAGGCGGCGGCCGCGCAGCCGGAGACACCGACCCAGGGGATATTGCCAGCGGGAATGGCTTCCGGTTGCTTCAACGTTGGTGGCGGGTCTGGTTCGATCGATTCGATGTCGAACTCGTCAGGATCTTGCGCGCTCGTCGAAATGGCTTGCCAACAGAACCAAAGCGAGAGCGCTGCGCCTTGCAGCGCGAGGAGCCCTCGCCAGCGATTTCGCTTCGCGTTGCTCATGGCGCGCCCCCTCCATCTTCACTCCCAGTCTCTGCGCCTCCGCGCCTCCGCGGTTCAATGACTTCGAGGTCCAATCCCAGCTTGCCTTGCAGCGTGTCCAAGGCGTGGTCGTGGTAGTCGTGGCATTCGACGCAGCGATCGCTGGCCGCGCCGGACTGGTTGCTTTCCGCGCCGTGGCACGCCCGGCACGCGGCGATGTGCGGAATTAAGATGTCGGCGCTCGTGATGCTGGCGCGTGTGCGATCGTGACAGGCCGTGCATTCGAGCAACCGGTGGCGCTCGTGATTAAAGCGGGCGTGCGGTTGCCAGCGCTCGGGGATGTCCGTCGGCGCGACGGAGAGCCCGGTGGAGGTTTCTTCCAGCGTATGACAGAACCGGCAGCCGCCTTTCGCTTCGCGGCCGAAAACGACGTGCTCCGCGATTGCGAGGCGCTCGTTGACCCAGGCAAGCTCTCCTTCGCGCAACGGGCGCGGCGCGGCGACGCCGGGGATGGTGCGAGCGCTGTCGCTGGAAGAAGTAACTTGCGGCGCAGTGCGTTGGAGTTCTTGAAAGCGTTCCGCGAGCCGGCTGCGGAGGACGTCGCGCACCAGTTGCGGATCGCGATGGGGGAGCGCGTCGCCGATCTGCAGCGTGGCATCGTACTCCAGAGGATGGCAGCGGCGGCAGTTTTGTTCGAAGTCGATCGGGCGGAAGTACTGCCCTGCCGTGTCGGGCGCGTGGCAGCTTTCGCAATCGAGCTGTTCGAATCCGGCCGGTTGGATTTCGACGCCGCCGGCGTGCAGCGCTGGCGTGGGAAGTCCGCGCGGGTCGGCGGGCTGGAGGTGCTTGTGATGGTTGAAGCGAAGGTTGGTGCGGTCTTTCCACGGAGCTGTGGCCGTGGACGTATCGCGCATCGCAATGCGATGAACGCCGTGGCGCGAGACGCCGTCGTCCGCGGCCGGGACGTCGTCGCGGAAGAGCGCAAACTCCGGGTGCTCCGTGAACGAATCGATATGCGCGGCGAAATCGACCGGCTTCGCGCTGCCAGCGCCGAGGTTCGCGTGGCATGTAGTGCAGAAACGATCATCGACGGCGGCCAGGGCTTCCTGGCCGTGGTGTTCGCGATGGCAATGCGCGCAGTGCATCATCTGGGCCGCGGGGTGATCGTTGTGCGGGGCGCCTTGATGGCAGGCGATGCAGGCCTCGTCGGGGGTGCTGGTGGCGCTGTTGTTGAAGGTGACGAGGCGTCGCAGCGACTGCCACGAAGTCTGGTGGCAGCGCGCGCAATCGTTGGCGATGAACTGATGTGACTTGGAGACCGTGCCGGCGTGATAGACGCGGTCGTTGCCGGACCCGGTTTCCCACAAGAGCCAGCACGCGGCGAGACCGGCCAATCCCCAGGAAGCCCAACGCCGCCAGCGCCGCATCCAACCCTCGCGCAGCGGCAAGCCCGGCGCGATGCGGGAGGAAAGCGATTTACTGGTGCGGGGGGGGAGCATGGGGGAGGAGAAAAGGAGAAGAGAAGAAAAGGAGAAAAGAAGGGGGGGGAGTTTTCAGTTTTCAGTGTTGGGTGTTTGATATTCGCGAGTGAATTCCGACTCCGTGCTTCGTACTCCGTGCTCCGTGATTCCAACTCCTGGCTCCTGACGCCTGGCTCCTTTCCTTTTACCAATAAAGCGCCGTGACTACGTGCGCGATGGCTAGTACCAATAGCGCCCACGACAGCGGCACGTGAATGAATTGCCAGGTGTAGAGGAGGCGGTGGAGTTTTTTTTGTTCGGCGAGTTCGCGGCGTTCTTCGCAGGCTTCGAGGAGCGGGGGGAGTTGGTCGTGGAGTTCATCTGGAAGCTCGGCGCGGAGTTGTGCGAAGAGGCCTTCTGCGACTTGGGCGTCGGCGAGGGCGTGGCTGGCGTTCCAGACGGGGCTCAGGAATGGGCGGAGATCGCGCTCGTAGACGGTGCGGAGAGGCGCGCTGCCGGGGACCGCGTCCGGTACGCGCGGGCCGCGCGGTTTGGGAGGCGCTTTTGCGGCAGGCTTTGTGGCGACTACTGCGCCACCGGGGCCTTCGGCCGCGGGTTCAGGAGCGACGGGCGCAGGCTGCGGCAGGGGGTCGACGGGGATTTCGCTGCGATAGATGACGTACTTGAACGGCTTGCGGCGAACGTCGTCGATGAGCGCGGGGCGCTCGAACGGCCAGGGTCCGCAGACGTCGGCGAGGCGGGCGTCGGCCTCGAATTGGAGGAGCTCGCAGACGAGCGGGATGTGTTCGTCGTACGTTTCCCGCGGCACGCGGACGGAGATCAGGCGCGGGACGATTTGTTGCAGCGCGAGGCCGATGAAACCCGCCAGCATCGGATCGCCCGAACTCATCTGAAT
>CAZUBB010000227.1:0-676 GCA_964618485.1 uncultured Pirellulales bacterium | reverse complement strand
GAGAGGATTTGTTCGAGCGTGCCGCCGAGGCGAAAGCCGGCGTGGAAGCAGATCAGCGGGACGCTGAGCAGTCCGAGCCAGATATGGCCGCGGAGCCAGGTTTGCGCGCTGCCGATGCGCCAGCGGGGGACTCTCTTGCGGAGACCGATCAGGCCCGCGAAGAGCATCAGCGCGGAGCCGGCGATGCCGAAGAGCAGCCCTTGCCAACTGCCGCCCGAGGGTTCGCGCGGGGCGGTCCCGACGTAGGCGAGATAGGCCGCGGGTCGCCAGGCCCCATCGTTTATGCGCGGCGTCGATCAACACGGCGGCAGCATCCTTCTGCAGCGAGCGGAGAATTGGCCAAGAGCATAGAGGATGGGGGAAGCGAGATAAAGTGCAGGCCGCAGGCTGGAGGCCGGAGGGAGGAGATGGGGGGTGGGAGCACGGAGTAAGGAGATGGAGACGGGAACTTGTCCGGCATGGGGTTGGGGGATACTGTAGTGTGGGTTGGGTTGAAAACTTGATAGGGGTGATTGCCATGCGATTTCTTGTTGTGGTGAGTGCGGTGGCGGCGGTGGCGATGGCGGCTGCGGCCGTGATTCGGGAGTTGCAGGATCAGCCGACGGTTTTGGCGCCGCGGCAACCCCGCTAGCGCATTTTTGCGACGTGGCCAGCGTTTCGCCGATCAATGACGCCT
>CAZUBB010000226.1:2374-7002 GCA_964618485.1 uncultured Pirellulales bacterium | reverse complement strand
CGATCCACCGCTCCTCCGCCAGGCACGGCGCTGTCGGCAAGTCCTCGGTCACGGAAACCGGCGTCACCGCGGCATGCTTGACCGCCGCTGGCGCCGGCCTGGCGCTCGTCGGCGCCGCGGGAGGTTTCGAGGCTAAGGGCGGCGGCGTGGAGTCCGCGCAGCCGACGCAAAGCGCAGCGCAGAGCGCCGCACAAAAGTAATGACGCACAAAAAGATTCCTGAAACGGATCCCGGCGCCGCGCTGCGAATGAGTCGGCGAAAGGAGTGAGGAGGAGACGACCGGACGAGTACGAACGCCTTTATCGTACACTCGCTTTGAGGTCGTTCATAGGCGCGAGCGCGCCATCTCGAGCAACTTGCGCCGCAATGATCATGAGCTCGCGCGCGTCACCCATTCAACGACGCGCCAGTCGATCCAGCGGTTGTCGGCGTCACTCGAATTCCGCCCGATGAAGCCAAGATGCCCTCCTCCGGCGGAAATATGCATATCGACGATGGACGACGTCTTCGTTTCGTGAAACACCATGGAGGGGATTAACGGGTCATCCGCCGCGGCAATGACGCGCGTCGGAATGCGAATCTTCGTAAGCACCCGCGCGGCACTCGCTTGCGCGTAATAATTCGCGGCGTCGCCGAAGCCGCACACCGGGGCGGTGTAGGTGTCGTCAAACGCATATAAAGTCCGTGGACGATGCGTGTAATCACCGCCCGGAGCGTCGCTTCGTTGTGCATGCTTCTCCTGCAGTTGCGCGAGCAACAACCGCACAAAATGTCGGTCGTAGAGTCGATTTCGCGTCGCCGCGAGCCGCCGCGAGCAGGCCGCGAGATCGATCGGCGGGCAGACCGCCAGGCAATCGCTCAATCCACCGCAGGACGCGTCCCCCAGCTCTCCGCAAAGCTTCAGGGCGATGTTGCCGGACAGTGAAAAGCCCACCAGCGACACCGCGGAACCAGGGCAAAGTTGTGCAAGGAATTGAATCACCGCCGCCGCGTCTTCGCTCCGCCCACTGTGATAAGGCCATCGCGCGAGTCCGAAGCCGGCGCCGCAGCCGCGCAGGTCGAGTCGAAAGGCTCGGACGCCGCATGCCGCGAGCTTTGCCGCGCAGCGGACCATGTAGCCGCTCAGATGGGAGCCGGCCAGGCCGTGCATCAGGAGCGCGACGCGATCACCAGCGGACCATGATGCGGGACGATCGTCGTGCAGCACGAGCCGATCGCCGTCGTCGAGCAACACCTCGTGCCGCGCCGCGGAATACGGGTACTTAACCGACGGCCAATAGACGCCTGCCAGCGTCTGCAAGTCGCCGCCTGGCAGCAGAGCGTGCGGCCGAAACTTGGGAAAACCGGTCCGGCCGGCGTCGGCGGCAAGGCATTCGCAGTCTGGTGGCGCACCTTCGCCATGCGATTCTGCGAGCGCCGCTCAATCGAATCAATCGCAGCGCAGAAGCCGACAAAACCAAGCGCCCCGATCAACCCCAGGGCGAAGCCGGCGACGAGTGAGGTGACAGAAACGGTCGCAAAGCGCAACAGCGCGGCCAACAGCGCGCAGGCGGCGACCAGGGCAAACAGTCCGCGAACGGTGAATTGTCCGCCGTCGGTGTTCATCGCGAGGTTTCGTCCAGGGGACAAAGCATGGAACTTATTATAGCCGCCCGCGAGCCACGGAGTTGTTTCTGTTGCTGAGAGCAACGGTGCCCCGTTATTTGGCAGTCTCACTGGGTTCCGGCCACTTGAGGTGGCGGTGCAGGAAGGCGAAGGTTCCGCGGCCGTTGATCGTGTGCGGGCCGACGAAGAATTCGATCTCCGTGCGATCGCCGATGCCGAGCCGGGCGGCGTAAAGGTTCCGCACTTTTGCGTACTCGTAGGCGACGGCCTCATCCGGCGCGACGCCGTCAAAGTGGCCCCGCTCGACCATGAACGGACGCGGTGCGATCAATGCCGCCATCTCCGCGTAGTTGAACGTGCTGCCGAGATCCCACTCGAAAATCTCGTACTCCCCCATCCAGGCGTAGCTGTATTCACTCCGCGTCGAGGCGTTCTTCCAGACCCACTCGTTGAAATCGGCGGAGCAGATCGAGAGGCAATAATTCTTCACCAGCGCCGGGATGCGCATCGCGCTCTTGCCGCCATAGCTGAGGCCGTAAAAGCCGATGCGCTCGTCGTCCACAAACGGCAGCGTCTTGAGCCAATCGGTGATCTGCTGATGTTGCGGGACCATGATCGAGAACAACGTCTTGCCGAGCGGATTCGCCTTGCGCTGTAGCGTGCGGAAGCGGTCCTCGAAGATGTACAAGTTCTGCGGAGCGAAGACGATGAACCCGCGTTCGCAGAGCTTCGCGGCGAAATCGTGATAGGCGCCTTGGTCCCCTTCAATAACATGCTGCGGGCGCCCTTCGAGTCCATGCTGGCAGACAACGACCGGCCGCTGCTCGCCCTCTTTCAAGTCCTTGGGAATGAGCAGCACGCCGTAGGCGATCACGTCGGGGAAGACATCGAGTACGACTTCGTATTCGGTCCATTTCTCTTTATCGTACGCCTTGCGCGTACGTGGATT
Source organism: uncultured Pirellulales bacterium (assembly GCA_964618485.1). Lineage (GTDB taxonomy): Bacteria > Planctomycetota > Planctomycetia > Pirellulales > JALHLM01 > JALHLM01. The sequence goes on along the minus strand of CAZUBB010000226.1, from coordinate 4,448 downwards.
GGCCGGCAAGAGCGGGTCGCGAAACCGGCCGATGACTTGCTCGGCGAACAGGACGCGATACGGCTCCGCAGAGGCCTCGTAATTCTCCAATGACGAGGTATCGAGCTTGCTCAAGAATCGCTTGCGCACGTACTCGCTCTCGCGCAGCAGCCATTGGTTGTGGCGATCGATCTCGTGCACCTGCCGGGCATGGCGTACCGCGGGATCGGTGAAGGGAGCCGTCGCAGTCGGATATCGCACCTCGTCCGAGGCCTCCAATGGCGCGAGTAGGTCGGCAAGCCATGTGGTGCGCGATTTGATGTCGGCATTCGTTGCCGCGAAGACGCTTCGTAGCTTCGCGGCCTTTTGCTGGGCCACTTCGAATTTCACACCGGAGAAGCGCTCGAATTCCGCTTCGGGGTTAACACGTTCGAGCGTGGCCGGCGCTCCGCCTAGCGTTAGGAATTGGGCCGTCGGATATGGCCCCGCGTCCATCGTAAAATCGCCCGGCGCAATCATCCGAGCCAGCTCAGCGTCGCCAAACTCATTCAGCAGCCCAAACACATTGCGATCAATCGGCTGCCGCCAGATCGTGCGGCGATCATCGAAGTAGCCGCTCACGTAGACGGCCTTGATCCGCGGATCGAGGGCGCCGGCGTAGAGGGCGATCATGCCGCCTTCGCCATAGCCGACGACGCCGATCGGCGCCAGTTCATTTCCATGGGCGTCTTTCGCGAACCAATCCACGCAGGCCAGCACTTTTTGCACTTCGTAGCCCGGCAGCGTGCGGCCGAGTTCAAACGCTGAGCGGTAGAGAAACTCGCGATTCGTGAGGCTTTTCCCGCGATCGCCCATGCCGGCGACTTTTTCGTCGCCCGTGTAGCGATTGATCAGCGTCGGCACGACCACACGGCAGCCGAACTCGGCGAGACGGCGCGCAAACTGTAGCTCCGGCTTGACGCCTTTCACCAAGCCGACTAACTCTTCGGGCGTCTGCTCGCAATCGGGGATGGCGACGATGTTGGCCAGCGGCGCCCGGCCCGTGGGATGGATCAGCAAGCCTTCGCCATGCACGTCGCCGAACGCCGGCCAACGGATCGCGTGAATCTCGTAACCTTCGCCGCGCCCGACGAGCGACGACTGCTTGGTCGTGGTGATCAACTCCGGCGCCTCGAACGGCACGCGCGCGTCGCGAACGCCGAGCATGCGGGACAGCCGATCGCGGCGCGCTTCGATCGCGTCGGGCCGCTCGCTCCAGCGACGGTCACGCTCCGCAGTTGATTCATCGAGCTTGCGGAGCAGAAAGCGGTCGACGCCGTCGACCAGTTGCGAGGCGATGTCCCCCTCCATTTCGAGCAGCGCGGTGCCGGGCAGGGGCTCGGCGGCGAAGGCGGTAGCGGCAAGCAGGATCGCGGGCAGCACACCCAGGAATTGGGCTCGCATTTCGGCACCTCAAGGCGGGGACGCACGGTGGGTGCATTATGACGACGAGGAGGCGCACCGCAAGTTCCGGCGATCAACTGCGACCATGCCGCTGCGGCGCGGTGTTCCAGATCTCGCGGAGCCAGATCTCGTCCTCGCGGAGTTCTTCGAGCGACTCCGCGATGCCGGTGAAATCGCGGCGGAAGCGGCAGTAAGCAAGCCACGCGGCCAACGATGCGCAGAGCACGAGCGCCGCCGCCAGAATGAGGAGCCAGCCCCAGCGCGGAATGCCGAATACGCCAGCCAGGGCGTCGCCAACTGCGACGACGCAAACCGGGAGCGATGTAGCAATGGCGGCGAAGGCCACGGCGCAAATAATCGCCAGGCGGCGCACTTGCTGCAGGGACGCCAGTAACTCCAGCCGCAACAGCCGCCACCGCGCTTGACCAAGCCCGCGTAATTCCGCGAGCAAGCCGGCCGCTTCGTGCGACAGATCTGCGAGCAGTGGTTTGCGCTGCGAATCGGTTGGCATGGTTACTTGGGATTCAGTTCTTACGGGACGCTTGCGCGGCGTTGAGGAAGGCGGCGACGATTTCCTGGAGGATCATGGTTGGCGCCCCGGCAAACGCATTGCGAATTGCCCACGCGGCGATCCAGCGCCACCAGCCGCGAC
>CAZUBB010000226.1:0-2364 GCA_964618485.1 uncultured Pirellulales bacterium | reverse complement strand
AGCGCTTGCCGTTCTCGGGGTTCATCCCGCCGCCGCGCCACACCAGCGCAACCACGAGCCACGCCACCAGCCGCGACGCGGGAGCCCGGCTGAGATCGCAAGTCCGACGCCGAACGCGCCGCCCAGCGCTGCGATGGGATGCCGGGCGACGTGGGTCCTCCAGGAGACGGCTTTGCGCCCCTCGCGTTCGAGGTTGACGAGCCCGGAATTGATATGCCGGCGATGCCGAGCGATCTCAGCTCGAAGTTCGCGACGGGCAGCGGCGAGTTCTCGAGGTGATGTTGTGTTCATGGATGTTCGTGCGACGCCAACGCAGTTGCAGCAGAAGTGTGAAGCCGCGGCTTACTCCGGGCGCTGAGGCTTTCGGTCCACGGGGAGTGGTCGTCGAAAGCGTTAGCGGCGAAAAATGCGGCCGAGGAAAAATCCGAGCACCGCCGCGATCGACACGCCGACGCCGGGATTCTTGCGCACGAACGTCAACGACTTTTCGAGCACGTCGCTGAAGTTTGCGTTGCGGAGGTCGTTCCACTCCGCGGAGGCGTCGCTGCGAAGCTGTTGGCAATACTGTTGCGCTTGCTCCAACTGCTCGCGCGCGCGGCGCACCGCGTCCTCAGCCGCCCGAACTTCAGGGCGCTCGTCGATCTTTTTACCAAACGACTCAAACACCCCAGGCTGCGGCCCAGGGGAGGTGAAATCGGCTTCTTGTGACATGGGGGGATGACTCCAGACAAACGCGCGTCGAGGGGAAAGCTTACGAGAGCGTAGCTTTTTCCGCGGGGAACTTCAAATTCGGGCCGGAGGAGGGAGATTCACCACAGAGGCACAGAGGGCACGGAGGCAGGAGGAGGTTCTGAAAGAAGTCACACCTCAGGGAATGTTCGACCATCTCGCCAAATCTCAATTCCTCTTCTCCTCGCATCCTCCTCCGTGCTCTCTGTGCCTCTATGGTGAATTCTACCGACCGTTATGAAATGAAAACGGCGGCCGTCGCAGGCGAGAGACTCGCCGCGACGCACCGCCGCTCTTGATTCGCCGTCGTATGAATTGCGTACGACTACTTGATCTTCACGGTCCAGTTGCCGTCACCGTAGACGTTGAGGAAATACACGCCTTCCTCTTGAATCTTGACCGGCTTCGATCCCTGGAAGGCGTCGAGCTCGTTGGCGATCTGTTCGACCGCGCGGCCCGCGCTGTCCAACAGCGTGAAGATACCGCGCCCTTCACCGTCCCGCTGGAATTCAATCACGGTCAGCCCCTTGGGGAGCGTGACGAACGGCGTGACGTCCATGCCGCGGCCTTCGAACGTCTGCGGGGCGCTCTCGGCGCCGTCGACGCGCGGCTGTTGGATCGAAAAGCTCCAAGCGCCGGTCGCTTGCACGTCCAGCAAATAGGCGCCTGGCTTCTCGATGTTGAACGCGCGGCGCCCCTGGAACTTGTCGACTTCATTAAAGAGGTTCGTCACCTGGTCGCCGTTCTTGTCGAGCAGCCCGACGATGAAATTCGACGCACCTTTGTTTTTGACCTGCACGATGGCCAGGCCCGATTCCAACTCGAATTGCTCCGTCGCCTGGCGGCCCTTGCCGTCAAGGCGAATGGTGAACGGCTCATTCGCTTCCGCGCTGGTCTGATACGGCGAATCCTGCGGCGGCGTTTGCCGCGGCTCGGTCGCCTGGAGCGCGCCGTAGCACAGCAATGAAACCATCGCCACCAAGGCGGCCGACGCGATGCCCATGCGCAACTTCGTCATCTTGCGATCTCCTCAACCTGGGTCTTGATCGGCGTCCGCGCGCGACCGACGCGGCCCCGCGAAAACGCCGCTTGCAGTTGAACGCGCAAGTGTCGGTCGCTTTGGGGCGGAGAAAAGGAGAAAAGGAGAAGAGGAGAAAAGAAGCTTCGCAAACGCATCGGGCGCTCGGAGCGGCCCTACTATTCCTTTCATTCTGCATATTCCCTTCTTTTCTCCTTTTCTCCTCCCCCCCCCAAAAACGACGGCCGAGGCGCTTCGCGCGCCCCGGCCGCAAAACCTCACGTTTCCTTCAGCCGACCATTCGCTACGGCGTCGGCGGCGCGGTTTCCGTCATCGGCTCTTGCTTCTGCAGCCGATCGAGCAGTTCCTGCAAACGGTCCAGACGCTCGTTGAGCTGATCAATGCGCTGCTCTAACCGATCGCTCCCTGGGCCTTCGACGCGCTGCGTCCAGCTGCGAATGCGTTCCCGCACCGGGGGCGCTCCTGGGACTCCTGGCGTTCCCGGGACTCCCGGCGGCAGCGGCGCAACTTGCGGCGCGCCCGGCGGCGGCACGACCTCGATGTGGAACTCTTGCTGTTGCGGGCCACCATCGGGCAGGCGAATGCCTAACGGTCCA
>CAZUBB010000225.1:0-7060 GCA_964618485.1 uncultured Pirellulales bacterium | reverse complement strand
GGCGCCGAAGGAGCTGCCGGCCGCGTGACGATCTTCGCTGGCGCAACGTTGACGGGAAACGGAAACGTGTTCGCGCCGGTGTTCTCCACGGCGGAGACGGCGCTGATCGTGAGCGCCGGGAACCTGCAACTCGGCGACGGCTCATCGTCGGGACTCGACTTCGCGGGACGCTTTCTCATCGGCGCGGGGCACACGGTGGTGGTGCGCGACGCAGATCTCGCAGAGTTCGGCGTGTCGACCTCGCTCGGCGACGGCGCGACGTTGATCGTCTCGAACGGCATGCTGGTCCCGCAACTGGGCGCGCTCCTGGGAAGCGGGCGCATCGACGGCGCGGTGACGATTGATACCACCGGCGCGGCATTGCCCGGCGTGATCGCCGGCGTCCTGGAAACCGGCGCGCTCACGTTAGCGCCGGGCTCGTACTTTGGCCTCGACGTGAACGGCGTCATCGCCGGCCTGTCGCACGACCAGGTGCGCGTGAACGGCGCGGTGATTTTGCAAGGCGCGCGATTGGCGTTCCCTTCAATGCCACTAACGGCACGGTACTGGTGCTGATCAACAACGACGGGACCGATCCGATCCAAGGGCTGTTCGTAGGCGCCAACGGCGCGGCTCTCGGAGAGGGCGCAGAGATTCAATTGGGCGGGTTGCAGGCGACGCTCAGCTACAAAGGGGGCGCCGGTGGAAACGACGTGACGCTCACGTTGGGACGGCAGGTTTTCTACGTGGTGCCGATCACGCCGGGCGTCGTGGGACAGCCCGGGGACCAAGGCGAGAGGACGGTCGTCGTGTTCTACGCCGCGCCGACGTTGAGCGCCGGCCTGGCCTTCGGAAGCGAAACGATCGTGTTGCCCGTGGCGATCGAGGCGCTGGCCGCTAACCGATCCGATTCCAACGTCGTCCGCCTCGCGGCGGGCGAGGAACAGATCCAGCGTATCGACCAGCATTTTCGGCTCTATTTCCGCATTTACTCGGATGCGCTCGGGCGCGAAGGCGAACGCGAATACGACCTCCCGCCCGACGCTCTCGGCGACTTGACCGCGCTCTTTCGCCGCCATCGCTTCCCGAATGGACATTACCGCGTCTATCTGCAGGAGTTCGGCGCGAAGCAAGAACGATTGATCCTCGATGTGCAGGTTTACAACGGCCGCGTCGTCACGGAGCCTTTGCAGGAGGATGAAGCCGAGTCGCAACTACAAGCGCCGCCGGCCGACGAAGGAGCGATCCCTCCGCAGGAGACGCCCGTCGACCAGGACCAATCCGGTGAGTCGGAAACCGATCCCCGCGGCGCCGCGACCGGCGCCGTCGATCGACAATCGGCGTCGATTCCCGCGTCGACGATGTTATTGATGAGCGCGCTGCGGCGTTCGCGCCGCCAGGGCGATCGTGCGGTGGATAGCTCGCCGCGCGGTGGATCGTACCGTGGGCGATTCCGCCTTCGCCGGCCCTTGGATTTGAATTGAGATGTCCGCCATGAGTCACTGTCCCCATTGCCGCGCCGCATTGACGCCGGACGCCGTGCGCGCCGGACATTGTCCTGTCTGTCAGTCGGCGCTGGGCACGGCGCACGACACGGTCGCCGGCCTTGGCCCGATGGGGACGATCGACCTTTCCGCCACGCTGGACTCGGTCGATGCCGTCGAGCCGGCCGCCGTCATCGATGAGCCGAACCGCACGGCCGGCGTACTCGAGACGATCGTTCCCGCCAGCGCGACTGCCGGCGTGTTGGAGACGCTCGTGCCGGCCAACGCGACCGCCGCCATCGCCGAACGCGGCATGCAAACCGTGGATCTCTCGACCGTCGCGAACCGGTGAAGGAACCGAGCGCCGCTGAGAGCAGCACGATCGACTCCAACATGGTGCTGCCGCCGGCCGCGTCGACCAATGTGAATCTCGCCACGCTCGATTCCGTCGAAGGCGCGGACGACGTTGAGCAGAAGTTGAGCGCCGCCTGGGGAAAATCGCCGACGAACGATTCGCCGCAGATGACGATCAAGTCGATTGTCTTCGACGGCGGCGAATGTGAATCGTCGATCGTGATTCAACAACGGGCCCTCGGCCGCACGCCGGAAAGTCGCGCCGAGCACTCGACCGACTACGACCTGCTCGACCTGATCGGCGAAGGCGGCGTCGGCGTCGTCTACGCCGCGCGGCAGGCCTCGATCGATCGCCAGGTCGCCGTGAAGATGCTCAAGTCGGGCACCATCGGCGATCCGGTACAGCAGCGGAAATTTCTCTCCGAAGCGGTTGTGACCGGCGAGTTGGAACACCCCGGCATCATTCCGATCTACGACCTGGGCTGCAACAACGACGGCACGCTCTTCTACTCGATGAAGCGCGTGCAAGGAACGCCTTGGTCGAAGGTGCTCCGCCGCAAGACGCTACAACAGAATCTCGAAATCCTGCTCCGCGTGTGCGACGCCGTGGCGTTCGCGCATGCCAAGGGAGTCGTCCACCGTGACCTGAAGCCCGAGAACATCATGCTCGGCGACTTCGGCGAGGTGCTGGTGCTCGACTGGGGACTCGCGCTGTCGCTGAACACCGATAGCAAGGCGTCGCTCATCAACCGCATCGCCACGCTCGGCGGAACGCCCGCGTACATGGCGCCGGAAATGGCGACGGGGCCGCTCGACGCGATTACGGTACGCAGCGATGTGTACTTGCTGGGCGCGATTCTCTTCGAATGCGTGACAGGAAAGGTGCCGCACCAGGCGAAGACCGCCACCGCCTGCCTGCGCGAAGCGGCCCGCAATAACATCGTCGCCACGGACAAGCACGGCGATCTGATGGACATCGCGCTCACCGCGATGGCCACGCGCCCGGAAGATCGCTACGCCGACGTCCGCGCGTTCCAGCAGGCGATTCGCGAATGCCTTTCGCACTTCGAGAGCATCGCGCTCGTCGAACGCGCGCAAGCCGAGCTGCAGCGCGCCAAGGAGTCGAACGACTACCAGGGCTATTCGCGAGCGCTCTTCGGGTTCGAGGAAGCGCACGACCTGTGGAAGGAAAACCAACGGGCGTTGGCCGGCGTGGCAGCCTGTCGCCTGGCGTACGCCGGCGCGGCATACGGAAAGGGCGACTACGATCTCGGCCTGTCGCTGCTGAAGGAAGAGGTTTCAGCGCACGCAGCTCTGCGGGAGCAGATCGTCGCGGCGCAGAACGAGCGCGAAGCCCGCCGCCACCGGCTGCGCCGCGCCAAGCAGATGATGCTGGGGCTCGCCGCGCTCGTGTTCATCTCGACCGCAACCGGCATCGTGCTCGTAAGCATTCAGAAGGCTGAGGCCGATCGTCAACGTCGCCTCGCGGAGGCGAGCGAACAAGTTGCGCAGCGCGAAAAGGCCGAAGCGGTGCGCCAGCGCGGCATTGCGGTCTTCCAGCGCGGCGAGGCCGATAAGCAACGCGAAATCGCCGTCGACCAGCGCGGCAAGGCGGAATACCAGGCGTACGTCGCGCTTATCGGACTGGCCGCCGCGCGCACGGAGGAGAACGCCTTTGGACCGGCGCTCGAACTCTTGAACCAATGCAAGCCGGAACTGCGCAACTGGGAATGGGGGCGTTTGAAGTACCTGTGCCAGCAGGAAGTCAAGCGGTTTGAAGCTCCGGCCCGCGTGGAAAGCGTGGCGTTCGATCCGACGGGAGTGCGCGTGGCGATCGCCGCGCGCGACGGCGCGGTTCGCATCTGGGATACTTCCACGGCGCAAGTCGTCGCCGAGTGCCAACTCGCATCGGAAGGTTCCGAGGCGCTCGCCACCGCCGTGAGTTTCTCGCCATCCTCACCCGATTGGCTCGCCATCGGAGGCAATGCCCGGCCTGGGCTCTTGCGCCTCTGGAATTGGCACACCCACGAAGTGCGCGAACTCGACGGGCATCGCGACACGGTTACGAGCGTCGCCTTTTCGCGCGACGGTCGTCGCCTTTTGACCGCCTCGATGGATAACCGGGCGATGCTTTGGGATGTCGAGTCCGGGCAACCGTCAAAAGAATTCATCGGCCACGATTGGTGGGTCTGGGACGCGGAGTTCTCGCCCGATGAAACTCAGATCGTCACCGCCAGCCAGGACGGAACCGTGCGCGTTTGGAACGTCGCCACCGGCGCGCAATTGGAAAGCGCTTCCGGCGAGCCAATGCCGTTCGCGGGGCATCGCGGCGCGGTCTACACGGCGCGATTTTCTCCGGACGGCGCTCACGTGGCGAGCGCCGGTTACGACCAGCGCGTGTTGCTTTGGAAGCCCGCCGAATTGCAGCCGTTTGACTTTGCCGCGATGCTGCGCGGCGAAACGCCAGCGCCGCAGCAGGCGATCGCCATGGAAGGACACGGCGCACCCGTCCGTCACGTGGAGTTCTCGGCCGACGGCGCCTGGCTGCTGAGCGCCAGCCACGATAACTCCATCAAAGTCTGGTGCGCTCGCGACGGCGAACAGGAAGGGCAGTTCGTTTCCGCCGGCACGCTGCTCAAGACCTTGCGCGGCCACAGCAGTCTGGTCCGTTCCGCGGCGTTTTCACCGACCGATCGCAACTTCGTCGTCTCCGGCGGTTACGACCAAGGCGTGCGGCTCTGGAACGTGCGCAACTACATCGAACAGCGCACTGTGCCGGGAACGTTCTTCCGCGGCCATAGCGATGCCGTTCTGGCGGCGGCGTTTTCTCCGGAAGGAGATACCGTCGTTACCGCCAGCCGCGATCGCACTGCGAAGACCTGGAACGCCGGCAGCGGCGAACAGGTGCGCAGCTTCCGCGAAGGGCATCTCTATTTGGCCTCCAGCGGCGCGTTCTTTCCGGACGGCGCTCGCGTCGCCACGGCGGCCATCGACGGCAGCGTTTCCATCTGGAACGCCACGTCCGGCCTCGAACTTCTGAAACTCTCCGGCACCGGTGCGACCGCCGCCATGGCGATCTCGCCCGATGGGCGCTGGATCGTCACCGGGCGCGACGCCTCGATGTCGACCGGTTCCGATTCCAAGAGCGCCGAGCGCCTCAGTTGGACCATCTGGGACGCTAACTCCGGCCAGGCGATGCGCAGCCTCGGCGGGCACGACGCGGAAGTTACCGTGGCCGCGTTCTCCGCTGACGGCCGCTTGATCTTCACCGGCGACGCCCGCGGGCGCGGTAATCTCTGGGACGCCGCCTCCGGTGAACTGCTACATTCGCTGCGCTGGCACACCGATCGCATCACCGCGGCGCGCTTCGTCGCCGCGCGCCCGGAGCTCGTTACCGCAAGCGCCGACCGCACCGTCTGCCGCTGGGATCTCTCGGGCAAAACGCCGACGCCGCGCGAAGATCGCGTCCTCCGGCATCCCGGCGCGGTGAGCTCGCTGGCACTAACCAGCGACGGCTCGCGCGCCGTCACCGGTTGCGAAGACGGCCGCGTCCGCGCCTGGGATCTCATTTCCGCCGAGTCGCAGTGGGAACGCGAGCTCCTGAAGGGCGGAGTCGTGCGCCACGTCGACGTATCGGCAGATCAACGTCTCGTGGCGGTCGTCGACTCCGAGCACAACGCGGTGCATCTCTGGGAAATGGATCGCCCCGCCGGCGGCGCGGAAGTCACGCTCGACCTGAACGCGGAAGACTCGTCCGCCTGGTCCGCGGCGTTCGCCCCGGACTCGCATCGCCTGCTCACGATCGGCGGCAACGAAGCCCGAATTTGGGATTTGCAGGGCGTGGAGTTGATGAACTTCCGCCCGCACCGTACGGTGTCGTCGGCCGCATATTCTCCGAACGGCGCGGAGATCGTTACCGCCGGCTGGGATCGTTCCGCGCGGATCTGGGACGCCAAGACGGGAGAAGCCCGCCGTAAACTTTCCGCAACGTCGGCCGGCCCTCAAGGCGGCCATGCGGGCAACGTCAACAGCGCCGAGTTCTCACCCGGCGACGGCAGCCACGTCCTCACCAGCAGCGACGACGGCACGATCAAGATTTGGGACGTCAACGACGGCCAGGTGCTGAAAACGCTCAAGGGTCACACCGCGGCGGTGCTGCATGCCGCCTATTCGCGTGACGGCGCCCGCATCGTCTCCTCATCGCGCGACGGCACCGCGCGGGTTTGGGACGCCTCGACTGGCGAACAACTACACGTGCTCAAGGGACACGAACTCGCGGTGACTTTCGCCACGTTCTCGGCCGACGGCACGCGCATCGCGACGGCCGGCGAGGACGCCACGGCCCGCATCTGGGACGCCGAGTCCGGTCAGGAACTGCTCCGCTGCGCCGGTCACACCGCGCCGGTCCTTTGCGTCGCGTTCACGCCCGATGGCACGCGTCTCCTCTCCGGCAGCGCCGATCACACGGCCAAGCTGTGGGACGCCGCGCAAGGCACGGAAGTCCTCTCCCTCAAAGGCCACCTACAAGACGTCACCAGCGTGGCCTTCTCGAGCGACCGCCAAACCGCGCTAACCGCCAGCCGCGACGGCTCGGTCATCTTGTGGCCATCGACCCCTTGGTAGTCCCGTCTAAGCGATCCGGAGGCTGAACTTCTGTAGCCGAGGTCTTTGACCTCGGTGGGCGAAAACGTCGCGATTCAATCCACTCCGCCGAGGTCACAGACCTCGGCTACAGACATGCATCTGGGGTTTGCCAACTCGCCGCCCCCGCCGCTAGAATCGATACTGTCCGCAGGTCGGGCTGGCCTGGGCGCGTCCTAACGTGGGAGAACCCCCACTTCGCGGCGCGGTTCCTGGTTTACCAATTACAATGCGTAAGAAGTGGGCGGGGCTGTACGGCATTCGCCGGAAAACCTTTCCGCAATTTCCTACGTAGAAAACCATTCAATCCGCTCTTCACCGCCGCCCGGAATTGGCGCCTCCGGGTACGAAATCGTCGCCTGGGCAAAGGAAACACGAATCATGACGCGTACGTTGACCCCCTTCTTGCTGGCGGCCCTGTTGCTGGCGCCAGTCGCTTCCACGGCGGTTTATGCCGCGCCGCTGGCGACCGAGGACGTGCTCCCTTCGTCGACCGACGAAGAGGATGCAACCAAGAAGGAGTACAAGGAAATCAAGGACGCGGCGGCCAAGTTTCAGGCCCGCGATTTCGAAGGGGCACTGACGCTGCTCGATCAGGCGCA
>CAZUBB010000224.1:1323-7212 GCA_964618485.1 uncultured Pirellulales bacterium | reverse complement strand
TGGACCGCCCAAAGATCGACGTGCCGCTCTCGACTGGCATCCGCGTCATCGACGGCATGCTCACCTGCGGCAAGGGCCAGCGCATGGGGGTCTTCGCCGGCTCCGGCGTCGGCAAGAGCGTGCTGCTCGGCATGATGTCGAAATACACTTCCGCCGATGTAAATGTCATCGCGCTGATCGGTGAGCGCGGCCGCGAAGTTCGCGAGTTTATCGAGCGCGACCTTGGACCGCAGGGACTAGCGCGGAGCGTCGTCGTCGTCGCCACGAGTGACGAGCCAGCGCTCGTGCGCACCCGCGCGGCACTGTTGGCAACCGCCGTCGCCGAGTATTTTCGCGATCAGCGAAAAGATGTCCTCCTCATCATGGATTCCCTGACGCGGTTCGCGCTCGCGCAGCGCGAGATCGGCCTCGCCGCCGGCGAACCGCCGACAACGCGCGGTTACCCGCCGAGCGTCTTCGCTTTGCTGCCGCGACTCGTCGAGCGCGCCGGCCGCAGTCCGCTCGGCAGCATCACCGGTTTTTACAGCGTCCTGGTCGAAGGGGACGATCACAACGAGCCGATCGCCGACTGCGTGCGCGGACTTCTCGACGGCCACACGTGGCTCTCACGGGCCCTCGCCAGCAAAGGCCACTATCCGGCGATCGACGTGCTGGAAAGTATCAGCCGCCTGGCCTCGGAGATCAGCCCCAAGCCGCAGTTGGAAGCCTCGAGCCAGGTGCGCGAACTACTGGCGACCTATCGCGACCACGAAGACTTGATCTCAATCGGCGCCTACCGCCGCGGCGCCAACCGCCTGGTCGACGCCGCCATTGACCTCCGGGATCCGATCATGCAATTCCTCCGACAATCGGTAAGCGACTCGTCCACGGTCGAATCGGCAAGAAACGCCTTGTTAACGCTCAAACAGCAAATCAGCCAGAAGTTCGACGCAGGAGCGAAATGAGAAGCCAGGAGCCAGGAGTTTGTAGAAAGAACTCAGAAGGCCTTGCGTCCCCTTCTATTCTCCTTTTCTCCTCTACTCCTTTTCTCCTCCACTGAACACTCTCCCCCATGCCGTCCTTCACCTTCCGCCTCACGCCCGTCCTTCATCTCCGCGAATCGGCGCGGGATGAGCGAAGGGCTGCGCTCGCGGATGCGTTGCGGGCCGAAGGGATTCTGCAGGAACAGATCGAAGAGAAACGCCGCGAAATCGCCGCGATGGTGCGCGAACTCACGAAGGCCCGCGCGGCGGGTGAAATCCAGGTCGAACGATTGATCCAAGGGCAACGTTACGAAGCACTGTTGCGGGCGGAATTGATGATGCTCTTCGAACAGTTCAAGAAAGTCAGCGCCGAAGTAGAGCGCCGCCGCGAACTGCTGGTCGTTGCCGATCGCGACGTGCACGTGCTCGAGAAACTACGCGAGAAACAGTTGCTGCGATTCCGTCAGGAGGAAGAGCGCCGTGAGATCAAGTTCCTCGATGACGTCGCCGGGCAACGCGCCGGCGCGCGGGAGGATTCCGCATGAAGAAACTCGGCCTCGTGCTGGCTTGCGTCTGCATTGGCACGTTGCTGGCGCAGGGCGCGGGACTGGCGCTACTGTGGTCGAAAGGCGAACTCAATCGCGTCACGATCGCCAAGCTGCTCGCAGTGCTTTACGGCATCGAGCCGAAGCCCGTGGCGATCGCCGCCGCGGCGGAAACATCGAAAGCGGATCGCGAACAACCATCGTGGGAGGAGATCGAGCAAGCGCGCGTGTTGCGCATGCGCCAGATCGAAATGCGCGAACAGAACCTCGCCGCCGAGGCGGTGCGCGTGCGCGCCTTGCAATTGAATCTGGAGCAAAGTCAGAACGGTTTCGAGCAAGCGCGCAACGCGTTTGAAGCGAAATTGAAGGACGATCGCGAAGGCGCTTTGGCGGCCGGGCGCGACAGCGTGCGCGCGCTTTGGGAAAGCATGAAAGCAAAACAGGCGAAAGAGCAAATCCTGCAAATGTACGAAGGCGGAGATGTCGATGATGTCGTCAGGATCATGGCCGCGATGGCGCCGAGTAAGCAGGCGAAGATCGCGGCCGAGTTCAAGACCCCTGAAGAACAGAAGGTCTTGAATGAGATCACGGCGATGATTCTGGAAGGCAAGCCGCTGACCCAAACCATCGACGATACCCAAGCAGCCCTCTCGACCACGCCGGGAGGTGCTCCCTAGCCGAACGAGGCGAGTCATGTCCGATCTGCAAGTCGAAGCGACGCCGGCCACACGCGGCGCTTCCGCCACGCGTTCGGGCCGCTCGACGGCTCGCGAGAGGACCGACGTCACCGCGACGTTCGATCAAATCTTTGCCGCGGTTGCCCAGATTGCGCCGCGCGCCACGCCGCAACCTGCGCCGATCGCCAGCGTCCATGCGGAGTTGCCCGAGCCCCTTGAGCCCGTCGTCTCTCCGGTTGCTGACGACGAGCCATTCCACGAAGAAGCCGCAGTCGACGAGGTCGAGCCAACGTCCGTCGACGCGCCTCCTTACGCCGCTTCGCCGGCTCTCCCGAAATCGCCAGAACACCGAGATCGCCGCGGCGAAGAACCGCAACGCGACCGCGTTGAGCCCTCCGCGCCGGTAAAGCCTATCGCGCGCGACCGACATGCCGCGGAACAAGAACCGGCGCATTCGCACGTCGATGCAGATCGCGCCACGCCGCGCACCGCGGAATCGCCACGCAAGCCAGCGACGCCATCGAAAGGCAAAGAGACAACCGCCGCGCCGCAGGAACACGAGGCCTCCGATCGTAGGTCAGACACGAAGGCTCGTACTGACCGCGCCGAGTCTTCGTCGAAGCAAGAGAAGCCCGCCGCATTGCAGTCATCGACCGTCGCGCCGGAGTCTCCCGCGCCGCAGGTGCCTGCTGAAACGGTCGCCACGGCGGTCGCGGTCAAAGCGCCGCACGAAGCGCCGGCCGTCGTCCCGGTGACAACCGTCGTCGCCAAGCACATCGAGTCGCCATCGCAGCAGAGCGCTCCGCGCGAAGGCCGCAAAGATCGTCCAACGAAGCAATCAGCGCCGAAGCCTGACGCGCCGCCATTGTCGGCAACCAAACCCAGTACATCCGCTCGTCCCGCGACTGATACACCCACAACGACCATTCGAGCTGAAGTCGCTCCTCAGCGAGCCGTGGGAGCGAATGCCGCGGAATCTGCGCAACACGTTGAGCCGGCGATTAAGCCTGAAGCCAAGGTGAAAACGGCCGCAAGCGGCACCGAAAACGCCGCGCCGATCCGCGGCGAACACGTCGAACCGATTCACGCAGCGCCGGCGCCGAAGGCGGAAGCCGGTGTAGAAACCCAGCCGACGATTGCCTCCAAGCAGGTTGTCGCGCAGCAAGACGCAAAGCCCACCGCTGCGCCAACGCAGGCACGCGCGGTGGAAACGTCCATCGCGGCGGGTGCGCTCCCCGAAACGCCAACGGCGGAGCGCCGCCGTCCGCGCGAGTCGCGTCCGACAGCCGTGGCCAATGTCGAAGCGAGAAACGCTACTCCCTCGGCTCTTGCAACACCGGCGTCGGCAGCGAGCGCTAATCCAAACGCAGCACCGCAGGCCTCAGCTTCGGTCGTGAATCAGGTGGTCGCGCCCGTCGTCATCGCGCCGACGGCAGCCCCTTCGACCGGGCCGCAAATGACGAAGCCAGAAGCAGCGCCGGTCGATCGCAGCCGCGCAAACCCAGCGCCAACGGCGCCCGCCACCGAATCGCGCGAACGCACACGCGTCGCGACGGAAGACGCCAAGCCGGCTTCCGTGAAGCGCGTCACGACCGATCCCCAGCATGAAGTCGATCGCGTGCGGCTCATTCAACGCGTCGCCAAGGCGCTGCAGACGGCGCAGGATCGCGGCGGAACGTTGCGCATTCGCCTCACGCCACCCGAGCTCGGCGCGCTGAAAATTGAGTTGATCGTGCGCGACGGGGCGCTCTCGGCAAGACTGGAAGCGGAGACCCCCGCAGCGAAGGCAGCCATTCTGGAGAGTCTGCCGGCGCTGCGCGAACGTTTAACGTCACAGGAAATCAAGATCGAGCGGTTTGATGTCGATTTGATGCAGCAGTCGGATCACTCGGGCGGCGAACGGCATTCCTTCGCCGACGCCGAGTCGTCCCGCGAGCAAGCTGACCTGCGTCGCAGTTGGCGGAGCGAGTCATCGTTCACGAAGCCAGCCGCGGCGCAGCCCGCGCCTGCCGCGCCCGAACGGACTTCCAACGGCGGCTTGAACGTGCTGGCATGACAGCGCAAGCAAGCCGACGCCGAGACAACGGGAGAATCAAGTCATGATCAACGGTGTCAACTCCACGACGCGGAACCCCACGGGCGCAGGGCAGAGCAACGCGCTCGACGGCCTGGACACGTCGCAGTTTCTCGACCTGATGATTGCCGAGCTGCAAAACCAGGATCCGATGAACCCCATGGACAACGCCCAGATGATCGAGCAGATCGGCCAAATCCGGCAGATCGACGCCTCGACAAAACTCACGTCGACGCTCGATGCCGTGCTGATGGGGCAGAACCTCTCCAGCGCGAGCGCGCTCATTGGTAAGACGATCACCGGTCTCGACGCCGACTCGAACCGAGTCACCGGCGAAGTCGAACGCGTCACCGTCACCAATGGCGTCCCCAAGCTCCACGTCGGTGCGAAAACGGTCACGCTCAACAACGTCGGCGAAATCTTGCCAGCGGCATGACACGCCAACCCTAGACGACTGAAAACTGAACACCGAACACTGAAAACGCTTCAGCCCCTCGCTAAAGACGATTCGCAAGGAACTTCCCCATGGGTCTGGCATCCGCTCTAAGCACCGCGTTGACTGGTCTGACCGCCGCGGAGACGACGATCGACGTGGTCGGCAACAACGTCGCCAACTCGAACACCGTCGGCTTCAAGGCCTCGTCGGCGATCTTCGCGACGCAGTTCCTGCAGACGCAGGGGCTCGGCTCCAGCCCGACCACGACCAACGGCGGTACCAACCCGCGGCAGGTCGGCCTCGGCGTTCAAGTGGCGGAAATCACGCCCGACTTCACGCAAGGCACGATCGAAATCAGCGCCAATCCGTCGGACCTGGCGATCCAGGGCGACGGGTTTTTCATCGTCCAAGGGACGCAAGGCGAAACGCTCTACAGCCGCAACGGCATCTTCAAGACCAACTCGCAAAACGAACTGGTCAACATCAACGGCAATCGTCTACTCGGCTTCGGCGTCGACGATAATTTCCAAATCCTCGAGACGTCGCTAGTCCCGCTGACGATTCCGCTCGGGGCGTCGGCGGTCGCGCAGGCCACGCAGAACGTCTACTTCGAAGGGACGCTCACCCCGACCGGCGACGTGGCCACGCAGTCGCAGGTGATTCAAACCGGCATTCTCGGCGACGCGCAATTCACCGCGCCCGCCGGCGCCACCACGACAAACGCTGCGCAGATTCCGAACAACACCACGGTGGCCGCGCCGAACACGACTGGTTCGCTCGCCAACGGAACGTACATCTATCGCGTCGTGTTCGCGGACGACACGCTCGCCAACGGCGGCACGGAAAGCCTCGCCGCGTCCGACGTCTCGATCACGCTGGCCGGCGCCAACGACGCCGTCGATCTGAGCACGATCCCGAACGATCCCAACGGCCGCTATGCCTTCAAGCGAATCTACCGTTCCACGGACGGCGGCGCGACGTTCAGCTACCTCAGCGAAATCGGCGCCGCAGCCACCACGTTCACCGACGACGGCTCCATCACGCCACAAGCGGCGGACCCCGCGCTGCACAACACCAACACGCTGACCGGCAACTACAGCTACTATGTCACCTTCTTCGATCAGCTCAGCGGCCGCGAAAGCCGGCCCGCGCCGTTGGTGACGCCGTTCAACGTCGTGGGTGGTCGCATCCAACT
>CAZUBB010000224.1:846-1288 GCA_964618485.1 uncultured Pirellulales bacterium | reverse complement strand
CCTGTCGACCGACGCGGCCGAGTTCCATCGCGTGACGACGATCCCGCTCAGCGGAACCGTCGACACGTTCACCGACTACATGAGCGACGCCACGCTCGAAACGCAGCCGGAGATCGATCTCGACGGGCCGAAGATCAGCGCGAATACCTTGCTCGTCAATGTGCTCGGCCGCAGCGGCAGCACCTACGAGAATTTGTTCACGCCAGGCACTCTTTCGTTCACCGGTTCCAAGGGCGGTCGTGATCTCGCCTCCAAGGAATTTGAAGTCACCGCCGGCTCCACAGTCCTCGACCTGATGACCTTCATGGAGCAGGCCATGGGCATTCAGGACGCCACGTCGGATCCCACGAACACGATTCCCGGCGATGCCAACTTCGGCGCCGCGGGCGGCTCCGTGACGCTCGACGGGCGGATCCGCATGGTCGGTAACAACGGCGTCGAT
>CAZUBB010000224.1:0-748 GCA_964618485.1 uncultured Pirellulales bacterium | reverse complement strand
CGTTTACGATTCGCTCGGCATCCCGCTCGACGTGCGGGTGACCACCGTGCTCGAATCGCGCAACGCCAATAGCACCACCTACCGCTGGTTCGCGGACTCCGGTAACAACGACCCGCTCACCGGCGCCAACATCGCGGTCGGCACCGGGCTGATCTCGTTCGACGGCGAAGGGAAGGTGACCTTCGTGAGCGAGGAAACCGTTTCCATCGCCCGCGATAACGTCTCGAGCGTTTCGCCCTTGGAGTTCGAGCTCGACTTCTCGCAGCTTTCCGGTCTCGCTCAGACATCCAGTTCTCTCGCGGCGTCGCGGCAAGACGGCTCCGCCGCCGGTACGTTGAACAGCTTCATCATCGGCGAAGACGGCACCATCCGCGGCGTGTTTTCCAATGGCGTGACGCGCGACCTCGGACAAATCCGCCTGGCCCGCTTCGCCAACCCCGCCGGCCTGGAACAAAAGGGCGAGAACCTCTTCGCCTCCGGCGTGAACTCCGGCTTGCCCATCGAAGGCGATCCCGGCGCGCAAGGCATTGGCACGATCGTCGCCGGTGCGGTGGAACTCTCGAACACCGACATCGGCGCCAACCTGATCGACCTCATCCTGGCCTCGACGCAATACCGCGGCAATACGCGCGTCATCACCGCCGCGCAACAATTGCTCGACGAACTCCTGAACCTCCGCCGGTAAATTGAGTCTCTCCTACTAAATAGCTACTCGGCCGAAGCGTAGCGCGAAGAACCGCCAAAACGT
>CAZUBB010000223.1:0-7220 GCA_964618485.1 uncultured Pirellulales bacterium | reverse complement strand
GGCGGGGAGATCGTGCCAATCGGTTTGGAAGCATTTGGTCAGAGTCACATCACGATGGTGCAAGGCGGCATCAGCGCTGGACAGCGTTCGGTGCTGCTGCACGATCAAAGTTCGTTTCTTATGCTCGACGGCGGAATTGATAGCGGAATTGAGGCGCGCGATCAAAGCAGAGTGATTGTCACGGGAGGCGAATGGGGAGCGGTATGGGGATATGACTCAAGCCGCATTTGGATCAATGGATCGCTTGACGGTAGTACTGGCCATGTACGCACGTTTGGCGAGTCACACGCAGTCTTTGCGGAAGGGCTGGACGAGTTCGCGCTGATTGCTGCGGATTCAAGCACGGTGGTTGTCCGAGGCGGCGAATTCCACCAGATCAACGCGACGGGGAACTCGAGGATCCTCGTCAATGGAGGCTACTTTTCCGACAGCAGTCCCGGGGCATATGAGAACGGTGTGGTTGACATTTGGTCGATCGACGCGATCGCCGAAGAGCCGATTACGGCGTCGGCGCGTGGGATTGTGAACATCTATGGCACGAATCTACGCTTCGACGTGCTGGACGATCACGGGACGTTGATTCCGTTTATTGCCGGCAACCTGGCGGATGGGGATCGGTTCTCGGCGGAATACCAGATTTTCGACCAAGGCCAAATCATCCTCCACGAAGTGCCGGAGCCGGGAACGTGGGGGTTGCTGGCGGTGGGGGCGGGGACGCTGCTGATCGCGCGGCGACGGCTGGGGCCGCTCGTGGGCGCGACGGGAGACCTTCGGTCGGTTGGGCAGGCTGCGGGAGCGGAGTTGAGTTTGCTCACTAACCAGCATTCAAGGTCCAGGGAGTTTCTGTCGAGTTTACGTGTTAATAAGTCCGGGTAAGTTGAAGCATCTTGAAAGGGCGGAGAAATGCCGGCTAGGTCTCAGCGAGGGTTCTCGTCGCTCCTGCTTTGCCTGCTATTGAATGTCGTTGCCTCAGCACAACAGCACGCGCCTGGCGCGGCGCCGTCCGGAAATTATCCGGCCACCGCTGCACCGCCGCCGGTGGCGCATCCGGCGCCGTCTCTACCGCCGCCGGGAACGCACCAGACGCCCGCAACTGCCCTGCCCACGCGAATTGCTGCGCCCCTCGCGCCGCCGGTTGCGACGCAGGTCGGCCTTGCGCCTGGGCAAACACTGGAACAGCGCGTGGCGGAACTGGAAGCGGAGATGAAGAAGTCTGCCGATTCAGACCAGAAGAAGAAGGCGGACGATGCGAAGAAGCCAACGAGCAAGTTCACGATGCAGCTCCAGGCAGATACCTATTTCTTCAGTCAGGACGAGGCTAACAAAGTTGCCGTGGGGGATATCCAGGACGGCTCCGCCTTCCGCCGAGCCCGCGTCGGTTGGCTCGGCGATCATGAGCTGTACAGCTATCGCATTGAGTTCGATTTCGCGCTTCCCGGGCGCCCTAGTTTTCTCGACGTTTGGGTGGGAATGAAAGAGATGCCGATCGTCGGCCAAACCCGGGTCGGTCATTTTTTTGAACCGTTCAGTTTGGAGCGGATCACACCGAATCGCTTCCTTACGTTTATGGAGCGTTCATCAATCGACCAGGCTTTTGTGCCTGCGCGGAATTTGGGAATCGCGGGGAATCGCACTTACTTAGGAGAACACGTACAAGCCGCCGCCGGCGTCTTCCGCGCGAATAGCGACGTTTACGGCGACGACGTTGGCGACGACGGTGAACGTGCCGTGACGGCCCGATTGACCGGCGTTCCGATCTACGACGAACCGTCGAACGGCCGTTACCTGGTGCACGTCGGCGCGGCGTATAGTTTTCGCGACGCGGACGGCGACGCGGTGCGATTCCGCGCCCAACCGGAGGAACGCGTCGGAGCGGCGGTTCCCAACATTCCCTTCTTCGTGGACACGGGACTTTTTCCGGCGGAATACTACCAGCTATTCGGGGTGGAAAGCGCGTTCGTATGGGGGCGATTTTCCATGCAGTCGGAAGCGATTGTCACACCGGTTGAATCGACGGCCGGCGGCAACCCGACGTTCTACGGCTGGTACGCCTACGCGAGCTATTTTCTGACCGGCGAGAGCCGGCCGTATCGCCGCGACATCGGCGCATTTGACCGGGTGATTCCGTTCGAGAATTTCTTCCGCGTGGGTACGGACAGCGGCATCATGATGGGGAGCGGCGCGTGGGAACTCGCGATTCGCTACTCGCATCTCGACCTGGACGACGCGCTGATCCGAGGGGGCGTGCTCCGCGAGATTACTTGCGGAGTTAATTGGTACATGACGCCGTACTTGCACGCCAACTTCAATTACAACCACGCCTTTCTCGATTCGCCGGTCAACGGAGACAGCAACGCGGATATTTGTGCGATGCGCGTCAACTACGATTTCTGATTTGCAAACTCCGAGCGTCTTCGGACTTTGGCTGCGGGTCCGGGCGGGGAGACCTTCGGTCGAGCGGGTAGCACGGTCGGGAGACCGTGTTACAGCAGTAGTAGACCGTGCTGCAACAGGGTTCCGTCAGCGCGCAGAGTGCGAGTTAAGCCCGCGTTAGATCAGTTCGTTGATGGTTTCGCCGGTCGCGGCTTGGAGGAGTTCGTTGGGGAGGCCGGGGACAAGGCGGAGTTGGGGGACGTCGAAGAGGCGATCGAGGATCGTAGCCACGAGGTGCGGGATTTCGTAGGGGCGGGTGAGCGGTTCGCCGGCGTCGCGCGTCGACTGGCCGACGACCTGGCCCATCTTGAGGCCGCCGCCGGCGAGCAGGAGCGGGGCGAGGTTTCCCCAGTGGTCGCGGCCCCCTTCGTTGTTGATGCGCGGCGAGCGGCCCATCTCGCCGACGACGACGAGGAGAATGCGCTCGCTCAGCCCGCGCGCGGCGACGTCCTCCAGGAAGACGCTGACGGCGTGATCGAGGGGGCGGCCCATGTAGTCCATGCCTTCAGCGACGCCGGCGTTGTTGACGTCGGCGTGCATGTCCCAGACGAAGTTCGTGGTGACGGTGACGAAGCCGCAGCCGGCCTCGCAGAGCCGCCGCGCCAGCAGCATGAGCTTGCCGAGCGAGCGGGCGTTGTCGACGTAGTTGTTGTAGTTGTTCCACTTGCGGCTGATGGCGTCGGGCGTGACGAGCGGCGCGGTGTCGTAACGCTCGACGAGGCGGCGATCTTCGCGGGCGAGATCGAAGGCATCCGCCACACCGCCGAGGATGATGCTGTAGGCCTGCTCGTGGTAGCGATCGAGGCCGGCGGAACTCGGCGCGTCGAGGAGGCGCCTGTAACGGTCCAACTGACTGAGCAGCGCGCGGCGATCGTCGAGGCGCGTGCGCGGCAGCGTGAGCTCCATGTCTTGCTGCAAGCTGCCGCCGGCCCCCGGAACGAACGGCGCATAGCCGCGGCCGAGGTTGCCCGTGGCGTCGAGCTTGCCGAAGGATTCTTCGCCGGCCTGCGCGGCGGGATCGACCGCGCGGGGAAAGAGAAGCGCGTTCGAGGTCATGCCGGTGACGGGGTGATTCGCGCCGACGACCCGAGAGTAAAAGGAGCCGAGATTCGCGCCCGCGGTGGCGCGGCCGACGACCGGTTTGATATCGTGGTTGCCGTCGCCGGTGCGGAATGAGCGGACGACGGAGAGGCGATCAGCCATCGCGGCGAGCTTGGGCAGCGCGGCGCCGAAAGTGACGCCGGGGAGCGCGGTCTGCACCTCGCCATTGGCGGAGCGCACCCCGGCGGGGGCAGACATTTTGGGATCGAAGGTTTCGATCTGGCTGGGCCCGCCTTGCAGGAACAGCAGAACGACCGAGCGATCGCGCGCGACGCTGCGAGCGCTTTCCGCCGCGGCGCGGGCCGCCGCGAGGCCGGGAAACGAGGCGCCCGCGAGCGAGAGTGCGCCGATGCGGAGGATATCTCGCCGCGTGGGGCCGGCAGCATCGCGGATTCGCAGCATGACGGTCGCCTTGGGGGAATTGAGCCGTCGGAGGTGGGATACCCGACGTTGTAGCAAAGCGGCGGGCAGGGGGCAACGATTTCTGGGATTCGCGCCGGGGGAGAAGAGAGGAATGGCCGCGAAGAACGCGAAATATGCAAAGAAGGAGGAAGGGTTAAGGGGAGTGGATTGATGTTCGACGTGTTACTTGAGCTCTTCGTCCACTACCCTTCGCTCGCATGTTTTGAAGTTGCGATTTCTGAACGAAGAACGGGTGGCTGGGGCGAAGGGGAAGCAGCTTTCAATTCGAGCGACTGGGGCATCGTGACGGCGTGCTGCGATGATGACCGAAGTCCCAGAGATCTCGATCATTGTAACCGCGCATTGCGTGCCCCTGTCCCTGGCACCCAATCCTCATCGTGGGAAGTGTGCAGCTTGCAAGCTTGCGCTACGGACTATTGTTGGCACGCGCACCGCGGCTACTTCCACCACATCAGCCAGTTCTTCCAGCCGGTCTTCGGCGGCGGGGCGGGGAGGGGTTGGCCGCCAGGCGGGAGGGTTTCGTATTGGCGGCCAGGCACGGGGTTGGCCGGCGCTTGCATGGGAGCGGGGAAGATCGGCGCGGGGGTCGGGAAGACCGGCGTGCCGGGCGCGCCGACAGGCGGTTGCGCTACCGCGGGAACGACGGCCGACGCGTGACCGCCGCGACGGAGCTCGTTGGCGCGGGTCATCAGCGCGTCGGTCGGAACGATGATCTGCGGCGTGAGGGTGAAATCGACGACGCGCTCGTCGCGGATTTCCCACGGCCAGAAGTTTTCGCTGATCAGGTCGATCGGAGGAACCTGATACCACGGCGGCCAGAAGTGTTGTTCCGCCGTGTAGGTCTGGTAGCCGTCGGCTTCGAGGCGAATGCGGCGCGTACCGTAATAGATGAAGTCGGTCGAGACCGGCGTGCGGCCGATCTCGTAGTTATCGACGTAGACCAGCGCGCCGGGGGGATTAGAGCGGATCGTCATCCGCCGCTGGACGCAGCCGGAGAGGAGCGCGCACGTGAGGCCGAGCGCCGCTAGGGCCAGAGGAATGCCTCGTCGGTGCGGGCTATGGTTTGGGTCGTCCATACGCGAGCGATTCGCGGGCTGGGAATTTGGGGCGGGAGTATAGGAGCATGGCGGGGATCGCTCCAGGCCAGCTCCGCACTGAAAACTGAACACGGAAAACCAAAAGCCTGTTTGCCTCCTTACCGTGGGCTGTGGGGATGACCAAAATGGGAGGGATGAGGAGAATCGCATTCACCCCTGCCGCCGAGCGTGCGCTGGCGCTGGCCGCCGCTTGGACGACCGGCGACGATCTCGCGCCGACCGGGCTGCCGGAAGTGGTGCTGGCGCTGGTGTCTGAGCCGGAATGCCGGGCCGCGGAGTTGTTGGCGCGGCTGGCCGTGGATGAGGCGACCGTCCGGCAGCGCTGGCCGGGACTGAAGGAGCGGCGTACAGGGCGCGAGTTACAAGCGGGGATTTACTCGCCGGGATTGCGCGACGCACTGCTTGCCGCGCGCGATCGACTGGCGGAGAGTTTGGAACGGGAAATCGCGACGGAGCATCTGCTGTGGGGCATGGCGCACGGCCACGACGAAATGGCCGCCTGGCTGATGGAACGGGGGATCGATCGGCAGGCGCTCGACGCGGAGTTTTTTGGGGGAAATGCTGAGCCGATTGAGATTGCGATGGAGGAGCTGGGAGGAGAGGAGCCAGGAACCAGGAGCCAGGAGGTTGTTTCGACTGTAAGAGTGGATCACACCGCGGTGTTTCGGGCCTTGGATGCGGCGGGGAATCGGGCGCGCGAGGGACTGCGCGTAGCGGAGGATTACGTGCGCTTTGTGCTCGATGATCGGCATCTGACCGAGCGGCTGAAGGTCTTGCGGCATGATTTGAGCGCAGCGCTCGAGCGGCTGCCGGCGGCGAGACGGTTGGCGGCGCGCGATACAGTTGCCGATGTCGGGACGTCGGTTACCACTGCGAGCGAGGGTTTTCGCGCGGATACGGCAAGCGTTGCCACCGCGAGCTTGAAGCGGACCGGCGAGGCGTTACGCAGTTTGGAAGAGTTCGGGAAGACGGTCGACGCGGGATTTGCGGGCGCGATCGAGGCGCTGCGGTATCGACTTTACACCGTGGAGAAGGCGATTGGGCTGACGACAAGCAATCTCGCGCGGCTAGCGGCAAGTCGCTTGTATGTGTTGATCGACGGCTGCGACTCGGGGCCTGCATTCGAGCAGTTAGTGCGTGAGCTGATCGAGGCGCGCGTAGATTTTTTGCAGTTGCGCGACAAGCAATTGCCGGATCGTGAGTTGCTCGCGCGGGCACAATTGCTGCGCGCGATGACGCGCGACACCGCGACGTTGTTCGTGATGAACGACCGCCCGGACTTGGCGCGCTTGGCCGGCGCGGATGGCGTGCATATCGGGCAGGAGGAGTTGACCGTCAAGCAAGTGCGGCAGATCGTGGGGCCGGAGATGCTGGTCGGGGTTTCGACGCATTCCCTGCGACAAGCGAAGCAAGCGGTGCTCGACGGCGCGAGCTACCTCGGCGTGGGGCCAACGTTTCCCTCGTCGACGAAGCAGTTCGACGCTTTTCCGGGGCTGGAATTCGTGCGAGCCGTCGCCGCGTCGATTCGGCTGCCGGCATTCGCGATCGGCGGGATCAACCTGGAGAACGTCGATCAGGTCGTGGCGGCGGGATTTTCACGTGTGGCGGTCAGCGCCGCGGTGAGGGGAGCGGAAGATCCCGGGCTGGCGGCAAGGAAGCTGCGGGCAAAGCTCGGGTAAGCCCTCATGGATCGACGCTCCCACTTCATGCTCCGTACTCCGTGAACCCTTCTCCCTACTCCCCCTTTGCTTCGTACGCGCCGAACCCCTCCGACTCGCGGGGCTCAATCGCGCCGTCTTCGAGGATGCGCAAGAATAACGCTTCGCTGCCTTCATAGACTTTGAGGAGGCGCAGGCCTTCGTCGGGGCCGAGGACGCTGAGCGCGGTGTCGAGGCTATCGGCAGTGATGGCGTCGGGGGCGATGACCGTGACGCCGAGACGCGTGGTCAAGCCCATGCCGGTGCGGGGGTCGATGACGTGCGAGAAGCGGCGGCCGTCGAGTTCGACGAATTGGTAGGTGTCGCCGGCGGTGGTGGCGGCGCGATTGGCGAGCGTGATGAAGCGCGTCGGAGGGGCGTTGGCGTCGGGAGCGGCGATACCGAGGCGCCAGCCGGTCTTGCCGGGGGGCGGGTCGCCGGCGAGGACATCGCCGCTGCCGTCTAAGAG
>CAZUBB010000222.1:0-7231 GCA_964618485.1 uncultured Pirellulales bacterium | reverse complement strand
ACGTGTGCTGCGAACGGGCGCGAATGGCGAACCGCGAGACGATGTCGCTCACGGCGCTCGTGAGGCGGAAGTAGTCGCGCATGAACACTTCCACCGGCAGCAAGCCTTCGTGCGGCTGGTAGCCGAACACTTCGGCGATGCGGAGTTGCTCGACGCGCTCGAGCGAATCGACCGGCTTATCAGCGTGGAAGTGCATCTCGTTGCGCAGCCGCAATAGAAACTGCCGCGCCCGGGTAAGCGAGCGCGCGTCGGCCTCGGAAAGGAGGCCTCGATGGCGCAGGCCATCGACGTCCTGAACGCCGTAGCGGACGTTGCCGAGCCAACGAACTAATTGGACGTCGCGAAGGCAGCCGCGCGAGCGCTTGACGTTGGGCTCCAGCAGATAGACGGTTTCGCCGAACTTGTTGCGCTCGTCCTGGCGGGCGGCGACGATCTGCCGTAGCACGCCGCCACGGCCGCGACGCATTTGCTGCTCGAAGCGCGTGGTGAATCGAGCGAAAAGGTCCTCACTGCCGGCCAGGAACCGGGACTCGCAGAGCGACGTGAGAATCGTGGCGTCTTCGCGGGCCAGGTTGCAGGCCTGCGCGACGGTCCGCACGCTCTGGCCAACGGTCAGCCCGATGTCGAACAGGTCGCGAAGCAACCGTTGCGCGAGGGGGGCGACGAGCTCCGCGGCGTCGGTCCCGTGCAGGATCATCAGATCGACATCGGAATGCGGCGCCATGTCGCGACGGCCGTAACCGCCGTGAGGCACGAGCGCCACCGCCTTCGCGAGGCCGATCTTGCCTTGTGGATCGAGGTCTTCGACAGCCTTCTCAAACACCGCTTGCACGGCGGCGTCGGCGAGATCGGTCAACGCCTGGCACACCTGGGCGCCCGGGGTGCCTTCATCGTGCAAGATGCGAATCTTTCGCCGGCCTTCGACCAGGTTCTCGCGCAGTTCGAGAATCAACGGTCGCAGCATGACGGACATCGGCGCGGCGCCAGGGGGTCGCGGAGCGGGGGCTTGGGAATAGCCCAATTGTAGTTCAATTCTCGGGAAATTGCCGGGTCGCGATGTAACGTCCCCTGGCGTTACAGGGCATCCTCGCCCGTCTGGCCGGTGCGGATGCGGATCGTTTGGGCGAGGTCCGAGACGAAGATTTTGCCGTCCCCGATTTGGCCAGTTTGGGCCGAGCGGAGGATGGCGTCGATCGAGGCCTTCAGCGCGCCGTCGGCGACGACCACTTCGAGCTTCACCTTGGGAACGAAATCGACGGCGTATTCCGCGCCGCGGTACATCTCGGTGTGCCCCTTCTGGCGGCCGAAGCCACGGACCTCGGTAACGGTCATGCCGTGGGCGCCGGCCTCGCTGAGCGCGGCCTTGACGTCTTCCAGCTTGAAATGGCGGATGATCGCTTCGATCTTCTTCATGGAAAAGCTCCCCAGGGCGCGTTCCACCGCCGCGATGGTTCGCGGCGGCATCGGCCCCCGTCCAAATTGAGTGTAGTGGTCCGGCGCGACTACAGGAAGATATACCCTTCCTCGCCGTGCTGGCTGAGATCCAATCCTTGCATCTCGTCCTGCTGCGAAACGCGCAGGCCCATGACGACGTCGAGGACCTTGAGCAGAATAAAGGTGACCGCGGCCGCGAAGAACCAGGTGAGCGCCGTGGCCTTTAGTTGGGCGAAGATCACGCTGCCCCCCTCGATCAGGCCAAGCTCTTTTCCTGTGTTATTGACGTCCCAAATGGCACGCGTGGCGAATACGCCGGTCAGAATTGCGCCCAGCGTACCGCCGACGCCGTGAACGCCGAAGGCGTCGAGGCTGTCGTCGTAACCAAGCTTGCTCTTGAGCGTGGTGCAGGCGAAGTAGCAGACGATCCCGCCGGAGAGACCCATGACGATCGCCCAAATCGGCTGCACGTGTCCGGAGGCCGGCGTGATGCAAACAAGTCCGGCCACGGCGCCGGAGCAGGCCCCCAGGACGCTTGGCTTGCCGCGGGTGATCCATTCCATGCCGGCCCAGGCCAGCGTGCCGGCGGCCGCGGCGAAGTGCGTCGCAGCGAATGCGCTGGCGGCAATGTCGTCGGCAGCCAAGGCGCTGCCGGCATTGAAGCCGAACCAGCCGACCCAGAGCATGGCGGCGCCGATCGTGGTGTACGTCAAGTTATGCGGAGGCATCGGCTGAGTCCCCCAGCCGAGCCGCTTGCCCATCACCAGGGCGCAAACCAGCGCCGACACGCCTGAGCTGATATGGACGACGGTGCCACCAGCAAAGTCGAGCGCTCCGGTGCCATAGTGCTCCGAGTTCGGCTTTCCGTACATCAGGATGCCTTCGCCCCAGACCCAATGGCACAAGGGGCAATAGACCAGCGTTCCCCAGAGCGCCGAAAACACGACCATCGTGCTAAACTTCATCCGCTCCGCAAACGCACCGCAAATCAGTGCGGGAGTGATGATGAAGAACATGCCTTGAAAGAGCATATGCGTGAGGCGCGGAATGGTGCCGACAAGGGGTGTCGCGACTTTGAACTCTTTCTGAACGCCGTTCAACAGGACGAAATCGAAGTTGCCGATAAACGGCCCGGTACCACCGAAGGAAAGCGAATAGCCGTAGACCGCCCAGATCACCGACATCATTCCCATCAGGAAGATGCACTGCATCATCACGCCGAGGACGTTCTTCTTACGGACGAGGCCGCTGTAGAAGAGGGCTAAGCCGGGGGCGGTCATCATCAGCACCAAGGCCGATGAAACCAGCACCCAAGCGTTATCGGCATGATCGTAGGTGGGCTCCGTCGTGATCGCGGCGCCTTCTTCGCCAACCAGTTCGTCTTCGGCAGGCTCAACGTCGGTGGTTTCGTCCGTGGTCGCCGCCTCCGTCTCGGCAGCCGGCGTTTCGCCCTCCGCGGGTTGGGCGGCCGTTTGCAACGCGGCTTCTTGAGCGGCCAGAGGCTGCGTCAACAGCAAGGACCCGAGCACCAGTGTTGACACCAGGCCCACGCGAAGCGCATTCCAGGACATCGAGCAACCTCCACGAGACGGAAAGAGACAGAAACGACGGCTCGCCTCCCCGAGTGGTCTTTGCGACCCAACGAGCCACCTCATCGAGCAGCCCGCCGCCTCAACGCGCTGACCCGAGCGCCCCGCAGGGCGCTTCGACAAGCGATTGTCGAGGCCCTAACGTAGCGATCCCCCGAAAAACCGTAAAGCCCCGACTCGGCCCTTTTTGCGCCGAAACCGCTCACCTCGCGTTTTTCCGCGGTCCCGCACGTGTTGGGTCGAAGGTCGAAGTCTTCGGCGAGGCGTTGGCGGTCGTCGTCGCTTCCGATATAGTGTGATCGCATGAAGTTACGCGTCGGACTCATTGGGCTGGGCAGAGCGTGGGAATCTCGCCATCGCTCGGCCTTGCGCGCACTCAGCGACCGCTTTGAAGTCCGTGCCGTTTGCGAGCAGGTCGCGGTCCGCGCCGAGCAGGCCGCCCGGGAGTTCAACGCCGCGGCGGTGGACGGCTATCGAGCGCTGGCCGAGCGGCCCGACATCGACGCCCTGCTGTTGCTCGCCGAGCAATGGTGCGGCCCGCTGCCGATTCTCGCGGCGTGCGACGCCGGCAAGGCGCTCTACTGCTCGGCGTCGTTTGACTTCGACCCGGTGCAGGCGAAGCGGATCAAAGAGCG
Organism: uncultured Pirellulales bacterium; assembly: GCA_964618485.1. GTDB lineage: Bacteria > Planctomycetota > Planctomycetia > Pirellulales > JALHLM01 > JALHLM01. Next base: position 3,573 of record CAZUBB010000222.1, on the reverse strand, counting down.
CGTCGAGCGGTCCGGAATCGCTTTCCTGGCGGAGTTCCCCCGCCGTCACTCGCCGGCTACGATCCGGCTCAAGGAACTGATTGCCACGCAGTTGGGCGCGCCGCGACTACTCTTCTGCCATGTGCGGCAGCCGGCCGAGGCGAGTAACTCGCGCGTGTCGAACGGGACGCATTATTCGGCGCTGCACGACCTGATCGAGTTGGCCGATTGGTGTACCTTTGTCGTCGGCCGGCCGCCGACGCTCGTGACCGGCGTGCGCCACGCCGACCGCGAAGGCGCTCGGGACGACTATCAGATGATGAGCCTGCGATTCGACGCCGGCGACGCCAAGGAACCTTTGGCGACGGCGCAGATCAGTTGCGGTCGCTACATGCCGGCGGCCTGGCACGAGGCGACGGCGTTTCGCACGCCGGCTGCCCTGCAAGTGGCGTGCGAACACGGCATCGCGTTCGTCGATCTGCCCGCCACGTTGACCTGGTTCGATCGGGCGGGCCGGCATATCGAATCGCTGGACAGCGAACGCCCGGTGGGCGAGTTGCTGCTGGGACAGTTCTATCGCGCCGTGACGAGCCTGGTGCGTCATACCAGCAATATCGACGACGCCTTCCGCGCGTTGCACGTGGTGCTGCAAGCGCAGGCGAGCTACGACGAAGGCCGCCGCCTGCCAGTGTAGCGTGGCGAATTTCTGTAGCCGAGGTCTGTGACCTCGGTGGGTCGGAACATGGCGATGGAGTCCTCGCCACCGAGGTCACAGACCTCGGCTACAGCCGGAATTTTCGGCGCCCACTTCACGCCTTTGCAAGTCGCCGTTTTTCGGCTTCCTGTTCGGTCAGCGCGACGAAGACGTCTTCCAGCGAAGGTTCCACTTCCAGCACGCGATGGACGGTGATACCGGCTTCGCGCAGCGGGCGCGTGATGTCGTCGTCCGTTGCCGATTCGTCGACCAGCAAATGCAGCGCGGCCCCGAAGATCGTGGCGCGGACGACGTGCGGGGCATCGCGCAGCAAAACGTACGCCCGCGTACTGTGCTCGGTCTCAATTTGCAGCCAGCGGGTGTTCTCCGGACGCGCGGCGGGGAGGTTACGCAACTCGGCGGGGTCGCCGCAGACAATCAGCTTGGAAAGGTACAGGTAGCCGACGTCGCTGCAACGCTCGGCCTCGTCCATGTAATGCGTGGTGACGAGGAACGACGTTCCTTGACCGGAGAGCTCAAATAACAGATCCCAAAGCTCGCGGCGCGCGACGGGGTCGATGCCAGCGGTCGGTTCGTCGAGGAACACGAGGCCCGGCTGGTGCAGCAAACAGCAGGCCAGCGCCAGCCGCTGTTGCCAGCCGCCGCTGAGATTTCCGGCGAGGCGATCGAGGTAATCTCCGATGCCGGTGAGCGCCGTCACGTCCGCGCGGCGCTGGCGGAGCCGGGCCCCATCAAGGCCATAGATCTGACCGTAAAACCGCATGTTCTCGTCGACGGTCAGATCGCGGTAGAGGCTGAACTTCTGCGACATATATCCGATGCGCGGTTTCACGTCGTCGGGGCGCGCGACGACGTCGACGCCGTCGACTTCGGCTTCGCCGGAGGTCGGGCTTAACAGCCCGCAGAGCATGCGAATCACGGTGCTCTTGCCGGAGCCGTTCGGTCCGAGCAGCCCGAAGATGCGCCCCGGTTCGACGGAGAAAGACACGCGATCGACGGCCGTGAAGGCGCCGAAGCGTTTCGTCAGTTCGTGCGTGCGAAGGATCGGCAAGCGACGATTCCTGTTACGGGTTCGCCGCTCAATTTAGTGGCCGCACCGGCGGCGTTCCAGGCCGCAGCGCGGCTGCGCACTGAGAAGCGATTTCGCTTGGAACGATCGTAACGGCGCGGGCCGAGGGATTCTTCGATCAAGTGCTTGGTTCGCCGATTGATGTTCGAAACTCGTCCGGTATACCGAGGTCTCCCGCACGAAGCCATCCGATTTTTCGCCCCGGAGGGACGCAATGTTGACCTCGATTGCGACACGCTACACCACGCTTTCGCGTCCGTTTGCGTTTGACCGTCGTGCCATCGTGGTGCTGGCCGGCGGAGGTTCGTTGCCGCTGGAACTGGACCGCCAGTTGAGCGCGGTCCACCGCCGCCATGCGTTGCGCGCGGCCCACGATGGCCGATCGTTTCGCCCGGCGGGGTTTCCGGGGCAGCGGCGTCCCCCCGGCTAAGGGGCGCGGCCGGAGCGAAATCTGTTTGGCGCAAGGCGCGTTCGCGAGTACGCTTTCTGCTGACAGACGCCGCTATTCCGGTCCCGCTTCTAGGAGTACGACGATGGGCAGTAATTGTGGGTGGATCGCGCTGGGTATGGTCCTTTGCAGCCCCCAAATCGCGGCCGCAGGGATGGAGTTTGGCGGCGCTCATGTCGAGGTACGCTCCTACTCCGGCCACGTGCCGAATGATCCGATCGCGCTGGATCAACGCCAGATAGAAACGCTGCCGTTTTTTGACAGCGCTATGACCATTGCCTCGGCGACCGTGGGATCTGTCGACTACGCGATGGAGGCTGCGGCCGGAGGTGGTTTGTTCCGTTGGGACTTTACGCAACTCCAGGACGGCGCGAGCGGCAGCTACACTGTCGCTGAAGGGAGCGTGTCGTTTCAAGTGACGACGGCGACGACCTTCACATTGTTGGGCGACTACGCCTTCTCCGGCCACGGCACGAAATTGGCGGTGTTTGAACTTTACGACGCGCCGATCGACGGCGAGCCGATCTATGAATGGCGCAATTTGGACAGCGGAGAATCGCCCGCCAGTTTTGAATTGGACGGCGCCGGTGAGCTGACCCCCGGGAAGGAGTATCGCTTTACCTATCGTCTCACGCTGGACAATCCGACCGCCGGGGATGCGGGAGTTGCGTCGAGCTCGGCGGTGTTCACGGTCGTCGGCGACGGCAGTGTCGAGACGCAGCCAGGGGACGCCAATGGCGATGGCAAAGTCGACCTGACCGACTTGAACCTGGTGCGCAACAACTTTGGCTCCGAGGGCGAAGGAGTGCCGGGCGATACGCCTCCGTTCGACCAGAAGGTGGACCTTGGCGATTTGAACGCCGTGCGGAATCACTTCGGCGAATCGTTGCCGACCGCCGTGCCGGAACCTGCGACCGGGGGCATGGCGTTGCTCGGTGCGCTCGGTTTGGGCGCCTTTCGCTGGAAGCGACGCCCCGCGGCGGCGGGCCTTGCCGGAGCGGCTTGCTGACGCTGGTGGTTGAGAGCGTCGATTGCGAAAGTCGTTGATTGGCCGGCCCGGCCCGCGCTGCCGTTGGATGGCGATTACGGCGTGCAGAGGTAGTAGTAGTTCAGCATGTCGTGTTCGAGCGACTCGCGGCGAACCTCTTGGAAGCCGGCCTGCGCGAGCATTTCATGCGCGAGTTGCTTGCCCCACATCGCACCGAGACCGGGGCCGCCGCCGGCGAGCGACACCGACATGCAGTGCATGCAGGAAATGGCGTAGCCGAAGGTGGCCAGCGGATAACGGCTGTCGGTGTGCGCGTGACCAGAACCGGCGATGTCTTGCATCAAGAAGACGCCCGTGGGACGTAGCGCCTGGTG
>CAZUBB010000221.1:0-7255 GCA_964618485.1 uncultured Pirellulales bacterium | reverse complement strand
GAGTCGGCAGTGACATCTTCGGGCAGCACGTTCGTGATGATCGGCGCGACGTTGTTGACGATCACCTGCACCGAGGTGCTGGCGCTGCCGCCGTCGTCGTCCATCAGCGTGATCGTGACCGTGTAGACGCCGTTATCGGCGAAGGCGTGCTGGCCAAACACCGCGCCGAACGTCAGGAATCCGCCCGGTCCTCCCAGGCTTTGGATCGCTGCCAGCGTGAGCGGAGTGGTGGCCGTGCCATCTCCCCAGTTGATTGTGAAGAAGAACGACTCGGTCGATCCTCCGGACACGAGCGGGTTGAATGGATTGTTGTAGCCTGGATCGGTGAAGATCGCGAGGAACGGCAGATTGAGCAAGTCGCCTTCGTTGGCGACGATCTCCGCTGGCATCTGGAAGATCGGTGCGACGTTGTTGACGGTTACCTGGAAGGTGCTCACGGCTACCCCGCCGTCGTCGTCCATCAACTGCACGGTGACAGTGTAGACGCCGTTGTCAGCATAGTAATGCCCGCCAAACACGAGGCCGTTTAGCCCCGCGAGCGAGCCCGGTGGACCGTACGGGGTCTCCTGCACGAAGCCGTAGTCCGCGGTGCCGTCGCCCCAATCGATGTAGACGATGTGCGTGTCGAGCGTCCCCTGGTCGAACATCGTCAGGCCGGGAACGTTGGCGATTTCGCCTTCATTGCTGGTCTGATTTGCACCGGTCGAGAGCGTCGGCGCGACGTTGGCGACGATCACCTGCACGACTGACGTGCTGGAACCGCCGTCGTCGTCGAAGATCGTGACGGTCACGAAAAACACGCCATTATCGGCGTACACGTGGCCGGTGGCGCCTGAAGTGAGCACGCCTGGACCGCCGGGAGTGACGGTTCCGATCGTACCGTTCTCGACCGCGGAGCCGTCGCCCCAGTCGATCGAATACGTGAAGGTTTCCGTCGTGCCGATGTCGGGATTGTCGTAGCCGGGATCGGTGAAGCCGACGTTGATGACGGTTCCCTCGTCGCCCGAACTCGGATTCGTATTCACCGTCGGCGCGACATTGTTCACCGTGATGGTGAACGTCAGCTGATGCGAGCCGCCGTCGTCGTCGAACACGGTGACGGTCACCGTGTAGATGCCGTTGTCCGCGTAGATGTGGCTGCCGCCGAAGGAGCCCGCGGTCGGTGTTCCCGGCCCGCCGAGGGCGTCGATCGTCGCGGTTCCGCTTTCGTCCGCGGAGCCGTCGCCCCAGTTGATGGTGTAGGTGAACGTCTCGGTCGTTTCGCCGCCAGGGATGGGGTTGAGCGGATTGTTGTATCCGGGATCGGTAAACGTACCGACGTCCGCGATGCTGATTTGGGTTCCTTCGTTCCCGGTCTGATTCCCGACCACGGAGAGCGTCGGTGCGACGTTGGCCACGGTAACGGTGAAAGTGCGCACGTCGGATGCGCCGTCGCCGTCCGTCACCGTCACCGTGACGGTGTACGTGCCGTCGTCGGCGAAGGTATGAATCCCGTCGAAAGAACCGGCCGTGGGAATGCCTGGCCCGCCGACCAGGTCCACGGTCGCGGTTCCGCTCGTGGCGGTCGTGCCGTCGCCCCAATCGATCGTGTAGGTGTAGACTTCGCTGGGATCGCCGCCGGGATCGGTGAATGTGCCGATATCGGTGATGCTGCCCTGAGCGCCTTCGTTGTTCGTCTGGTTCGTCACGACGACGAGCGTCGGCGCGACGTTATTCACGGTGATCGTGAACGTTCGCTGATGCGAGCCGCCGTCGTCGTCGAATACCGTGACCGTGACGGTGTAAATGCCGCTGTCGTCATAGACGTGACTGGCGTTGAATGACCCTTGCGTGAGCGTCCCCGGGGACCCGAAAACGTCGACCGTTCCCACGCCCGAGTCGATTGCCGAACCGTCGCCCCAATCGATCGTGTAGGTGAACGTCTCGGTCGTTTCGCCGCCGGGGATCGGGTTCAACGGGTTATTGAACCCTGGGTCGGTGAACGTGCCGATGTCCGTGATCGTGACGTTCGTCGCTTCGTCGACCGACTGATTGCCGACAACGGTCAGCGTTGGCGCGACGTTGCCGACGGTGACCGTAAAGGTCCGTTGATGCGAGCCGCCGTCGTCGTCGAACACCGTCACGGTGACGGTGTAAACGCCGTCGTCGGCGTAGGTATGCGATCCGTCGAACGAACCGGCGGTCGGCGTCCCCGGCGAACCGAGCGTGTCGACCGTGGCCGTTCCGGAACTGGCCGCGGTGCCGTCGCCCCAATCGATGGTGTAGGTGAAGGTCTCGGTCGTCTCGCCGCCAGGAATGGGGTTCGACGGGTTGTTGAAGCCGGGATCGGTGAAGGTTCCGATGTCGGTGATGCTGACTTGCGTTCCTTCGCTCGTCGTCTGGTTGCCGACGACGGCCAGGGTCGGCGCGACGTTGAGTACGGTGATCGTAAACGTGCGCTGATGCGAACCGCCACCACCGTCGGTAATGGTGACGGTCACCGTGTAGATGCCATTATCGGCGTAGGTGTGGCTGCCGTCGAACGAACCGAGGGTCGGCGGACCGACGCTGTCAACGGTCGCGTTGCCCGTGCTATCCGCGGTGCCATCGCCCCAGTTGATCGAGTAGGTGTACGTTTCACCCGACTCGCCGTCGGCATCGGTGAAGGTTCCGAGATCGGTGATGGTGACCGGCGCCCCTTCGTCGGTCGACTGATTGCCCACGACGGTCAATACCGGCGCGATATTCAACACCGTCACGGTGAACGTGCGCTGCTGCGAGCCGCCGTCGTCGTCGAACACCGTCACGGTGACGGTAAAGACGCCGGCGTCCGTGTACAAATGGCTCCCGTCGAAGGAACCCGCCGTGAGCACGCCGGCGGAGCCCAGCACGTCGACGGTCGCAGAACCGGTGCTGGGCGTGGTGTTGTCGCCCCAGTCGATTGAATACGTAAACGTCTCGGTCGTTTCGCCACCGGGAATGGGGTTCGATGGATTGTTGAAGCCTGGATCGGTGAACGTTCCGATGTCCGGCAACGTGACGGTGTCGCCGTTGTTGACGGTTTGATCTCCGACCACGGTCAGCGTCGGCGCGACGTTGTTTACCGTGACGGTGAAGGTCCGCTGGTGCGAGCCGCCGTCGTCATCAAAGACGGTGACCGTGACCGTGTAGACGCCATTGTCCGCGTAGGTGTGGCTGCCGTTGAACGATCCCGAAGTCGGCGACCCTGCGCTACCGAGCGTGTCGACCGTCGCCGAGCCCGAGCTAGCGGTTGTGCCATCGCCCCAATCGATCGTGTAGGTGAACGTCTCGGCCGTCTCGCCGCCAGGAATGGGGTTCGACGGGTTATTGAAGCCTGGATCGGTGAAGGTGCCGATGTCCGTAATGCTGACTTGCGAACCTTCATTGGACGTCTGGTTGCCGACGACGGTCAACGTCGGCGCGACGTTGCTCACCGTGATGGTGAACGTCCGCTGGTGCGAACCGCCGTCGTCGTCGAACACGGTCACCGTGACCGTGTAGACGCCGTTATCGGCGTAGGTGTGGCTGCCGTTGAACGAGCCGGCCGTCGGCGTTCCCGCGGCGCCGAGTGTGTCGACGGTCGCCGTGCCGGAACTGGCAGTGGTGCCGTCGCCCCAATCGATCGTGTAGGTGAACGTCTCGGCCGTCTCGCCGCCAGGAATGGGGTTCGACGGGTTATTGAAGCCCGGATCGGTGAAGGTCCCGATATCGGTGATGCTTACTTGCGACCCTTCGTTCGAGGTCTGATTACCGACCACAGTCAACGTCGGCGCGACGTTGCTCACCGTGATGGTGAACGTCCGCTGGTGCGAGCCGCCGTCATCATCAAACACGGTGACCGTGACGGTGTAGACGCCGTTGTCAGCATAGGTATGGCTGCCGTTGAACGAGCCGCCGGTCGGCGTTCCCGCGGAACCGAGCGTGTCGACGGTCGCCGTGCCGGAACTGGCAGTGGTGCCGTCGCCCCAATCGATCGTGTAGGTGAACGTCTCGGTCGTTTCGCCGCCGGGAATGGGGTTCGACGGGTTGTTGAAGCCTGGATCGGTGAACGTGCCGATGTCGGTGATGCTGACCTGAGAGCCTTCGTTCGAAGTCTGGTTGCCGACGACGGTCAACGTCGGCGCGACGTTGTTCACGGTGATCGTGAACGATTGTTGATGCGAGCCGCCGTCGTCGTCAAAGATGGTCACAATGACCGTGTAGACACCGTTATCCGCATAGGTGTGCGAGCCGTCGAAGGACCCCAAGGTCAGCACGCCGGCACTGCCGGTGGTGTCGACCGTCGCCGTGCCGGAGCTGGCCGTCGTGCCGTCGCCCCAATTGATCGTGTAGGTGAACGTCTCGGTCGTCTCGCCACCAGGGATCGGGTTCGAAGGGTTGTTGAAGCCGGGATCTTCAAAAGTCCCGATGTTCGTGATCGTCGTGCTGGTTCCCTCGGTCGTCGTCTGGTTGCCGACGACGGTGAGCGTCGGCGCCACGTTCACGATGGTGATTTGAAACGTGTCGCTTTGCGACGTGCCGTCGTCGCCGGTGATGGTGATCGTGACCGTGTAGACGCCGTTGTCCGCGTAGACGTGCGAGCCTGCCACTTCGCCGGGATTTGGGCCGTTCGGCTCGTCGATGATGGCGGCCGTGACAGTACCGTCTCCCCAGTCGATCGTGCCGGTGTGCGGATTGTTCCCGGGGACGTCGTCGTCCTCGAACGTGACGCCGGTGAGATCGACCTGAGTTCCTTCATCCACCGGGCCGACATCGGCTCCGGCGTCGACGGAGGTGACCGAGAGCACTCGCCGCTCTTCGAGGCGCCGTACGCGCCAGCCGCGTACCAGACCGTCGTCGCGGCGCGCGCGGCGCGGCCGGAGCCCGAGTTGCTCGCCCAGCCAACCGTCGCGAATCCAAGATCGCCAGCGCACGGGGTCTCTCCCGAAGAATCGTCAAGGTTTGCCGCGGCGGGCGCAGCGCAAAGCGCACGCCTGCTGGCTCATGGGAATGGATTCGACCGCCGTGGGCCGGCGAATCCATTATCACGGAGTTTTGCGGAAAGTGTCAAATCTCCATTACGTCCGGCCAGGTTTACCGGACTGCGCCGAACGGAAACTTTCCTGTGAAAACCTAGCATATGGGGCGTCCGCGCCGCCTGCCGCGGCCGGCATTGCCCCTACGACCCCCTTGTCCGGACATTCCGTCCGCGCGCGTGGCGCCGGCTGAACCAGCTATGCCGCGTTTGCCTAAGGGCGCGGTCGGATCGTCGCGCCGCCGGTTCCGCATGGTGCGCCGCAACGAGCGACGAAAACACCTGTGCCGTGAACGACGCTTCTAACCGCGTTGCGGATTGTGAGCGAAGCGACGAAACCGCCGGCCAGGACCGGCCTCGGCGCGGCGCACTGGGAAGGAATGCCCGATGGCGAATCGATGGATCTGCCGGTTGATCTGCTGTGAGCTGACCCTTGCCGCGTTCACGTGGAGCGTAGCCCCGGCCGTGGCAGATGAACCGGCCCGGCTGCGGATTCTGACGTCGCCCGCCCCGGTTCCGGCGACGGCGACCGCCCAAGAGGAAACCATCGTTGAAGTGGAGGAGCTGCCCGTCGACGCCCCGCCGGAGCGGTTGCCGGATTCCCAATCGTGGGCGATGAAGCCGATCGGCGACGTGACGCTGAACATCGCCACACCCCCCGGCGAACTTCCAGAAAACGTGGCGCCGCCGTACATGGCCTCGGCGGGGCAATATACGGATCAATCGAACCTGGAAGCCTCCGGCTGGAGCTATGGCTATTACTGGCAGGCCTCGGCCTTCTGCCACGGGCCGCTGTACTTCGAGGAAGTGAACCTGGAGCGCTACGGGTATTCCTGCGGCATCCTACAGCCGGCGGTCTCTGCGGCGCACTTCTTCGGCACGTTGCCGGTGCTCCCGTACAAGATGGCGGTCAACCCGCCCGGCACCTGCATTTACACCCTCGGCCAGCCCCGGCCCGGCAGCAACACGCCGTTCCAGTTGCACCGCCCGCCTCTTCGACTCGACGCGGCCTGCGTTCAGGGGGCGGTGGTCACCGGGCTGATTTTCCTGGTTCCATAGCTGGGAGCGTGAAATGGCCTGAATTTCCTCGACGCATGCCATTGGATTCGCTAGTCTCGACCGAATCGTGAGACGAAGGGGCCGAGTCGCGATTAATTGCCGCACTTCTAGCGGCGAGGGAGAACTGTCATGTTCTCGTTTCATCGCGTTGGATTTGCCGCGCTGGCTGTATTTCTCCTCCCTGCATTCGTTACCGCGGCCGAGCCGGTGCTCAACCCCGAGAATGGTCACTACTACACGTGGATTGACTGACAGGGGGTGCTGGAACTGGAGCGGACTTGGCAGGACGCGTTAGTCGATGCCACCGTAATCTCATTTCAGGGACACCAAGGCCATTTGGCGACGATCACGTCGCAGGCCGAGCACGATTTTCTGTTAGCGGAATTCGGCCAGATTGGCTGGCTCTGGATGGGAGCATCGGATCGCGCCGTCGAGGGCGAATGGCGCTGGATGGCTGGGCCAGAAGCCGGCGAGCTATTCTGGCTCGGCGACGCGTCCGGCCGCGCTGCCACCTACGCTGCTTGGACCGAGAATGAGGCCAATAACCTTGGGTCTGAAACTGAAGGCGAAGGCTTCGCAATGTTCAATTGGCTGCATGCAGGCTGGAACGATTTGCCGACGCATACGTCACAGGATTACTTGATCTGCGGTCCACTTGTGGAGTTCTCTGTCCCCGAGCCAACGAGCTTGGCCATGCTCGGGACCGGCATGGCTTTATTCATCGTCAGAGTGCGGCGATTCTCATCCAAAGCAAATTGACATAGAAGAACGCGGGCTTCATTTGTCCGCTGGTTACCCTGGTCAGTGGAGGACCGTACCCTCAGCCCTCCACACATCTCCGCGCCTCGGCCAAGCCACTACCCGCGTGGCCGGGGCTGTTCGTTCCGCCGCATCGCCCCGCGCCCGCGGCTAGACTCAAGGCATGGACGAGAACCCGTACAAGTCGCCGGAAGGGCTGCCGGATCCGGAATCGGGCGTTCGGTTTGCCATGCCGTCGATGCTGGTGCGCGTCTGTTCCATGTTCTTCATCGGCCTGGGCGTGGCATTCGCCACGTTGGCGCTGGTGATCATCTCGGAACTCATTCGCTTACGTTTTGGCGCGGATTCGATCTTCGACGAAATGCCCGTTCCCACGTGGATGGCGCTCATTTCCACCACCTTCGCCACCGCGCTGACTGGGTT
>CAZUBB010000220.1:0-7315 GCA_964618485.1 uncultured Pirellulales bacterium | reverse complement strand
ATCTTCAGCGACAAGAAGAAGCCCGCGGAGAAAAAAGCCGCCGCCAAGAAGCCTGTGAAAGGCAAACCGCCACGGATGTCAAAGCCCAAGGCGAGCGACAAGCCCGCGGCCCCGACGGTCACCAAGGTGCTCGCGCAACTGAAGTCCATGCGCAACGAGAAGATGCACGCGCACAATGTCAAATACGGCGCGGGCGAGAACCAGTTCGGCGTAAAGCTGGGGGACATTCGCACACTTGCCAACCAGATCAAAACCAACCACGCGTTCGCGCTCGAACTATGGCAGACCGGGAATGTCGATGCGCAACTCTTGGCGACGCTGTTGATGAAGCCGTCGGAACTGACTGCCGTCGAAATGGAGCGGCTGGTTTGCTGCGTCACGTTTGTTCCGGTGGCGGACTGGCTGCACTCTTATGTCCTCAAGGAGCATCCCGACAAAGAGTCGCTGCGCGTGATGTGGATGAAATCCAAAGATGTCATGGCCGCCCGCGCCGCCTGGCGGTTGACCGCAGGTCGCGTAGCGAGAAGCCCGGAAGGAATCGATCTCGCCGCGCTACTGGATCGCATTGAGAAAGAAATGGGCGGCGCCGCGAGCGAAGTGCAATGGACGATGAACGCCTGCCTTGCGGAAATCGGCATCCACTTTCCGAATTTGCGGGCCCGTGCGTTGGCGATCGGCGAAAAGTTAGGAATCTATCGCGACTACCCCGTGTCCAAGGGATGTACCTCGCCGTTCGCTCCGATTTGGATTCAGGAAATGGTGCGTCGCCAAGGCTAAACAGGTTGATTCCGGTTCGCCGTGACAGTTGGATCGCGGCGCGACAACCTCACTCCGTGACCGGCAACGCTTGCAGCGAGATTGCCTCCGGCGTCGCGGCCGCGATCACGAAGACGCGTCCGCGAGCGGGAATCGTGACGTCGATCGCGGCCTTACCCTCGTCGTCGAGCGCCACGACCGAGGGCGCTGCACCGTTGATCGAGATTGCGGCTTCTTCGGTCAAACCGGTGTAGTGGAGCGGCAGCTCAATGCGCCGTGTGATCGGCGTCGGCAGCGGGTTGTAGAGCGCCGCGAGTCCCTTCTCATCCAGTGCGGGATTCACATGCAGCCAACCATCCCAGTCGCGGCCATCCGCGCGGCGGAGATGAATGAGGTCGCTATCCAGGATCGCGCGGTGCGCCTTGTAGAAGTCGACCCAGCGCTTCACCACGGCGCGCGTTTCCGGTGCGTCGTAGAGCCGCGGACCACGATAGCACGCCTGCACGCCGCCGCCGAGCAAGTTCGCCAACCGCGCTTCGTAGTGGTCCAGATGTTCGTGGAGCGGTTCAATCGTCGCCGCGGGACCGCCGCCGTGATACTCCACAAGCGGCACGAACATCCAGCCCATCGACGGCGTCTTCTCCCACGTGCCGTCGAAGATATTCTGCCGTTCGATAATCTCCTGCTGCGCGCGTGGCAATGACCAATTGGATTCGCGATAGCCCATGCCGCACTTATTCGATCCGGCCAGGTAATACCAATCGGGCACGTTCAAGTAGATACCGGCGGCGCGGCAACGTTGATAGAGATCGCGGATGACGACCCATTGGCGCCATTGCGAATCGGCTTCGCCTTCGTGCCCTGGATGGTGGGTCGATGCGCACCAGTCGCCCGGGTACGAACCATCGTGCTCAAGCACTGCACAACCGGTTTCGTCATAGAACTTTCGCAGCTTGCGAAAATAGTCTTCGCCCCACGTGGAGCAGAGGCACGGAGAGTTGCCGAAAACCGCGTCGCCAGGTTTGCCCGTCTTCGGATGGATGGCGTCGTTGGCGTCGTCAATCCGGCGGCTGGCGAGCAGTGAGTATCCGCCGAGCGCGATTCCACGCTCCTTGGCGTAGGCCGCCAGTTCGCGGTACTTGGCCAGGTTCTCCGGCGATTCATCTTCGATGTTGAAGCCCGAACCGAACGTCATAATCACGATCTCAAATCCGACGTCGGCCGCCTGGTCGATCGCCAGGCGCACGCTGTCCGCATTGGCGCTGCGGACATGCATCAGCAGCGGATTCTCCTGCGTCCACGGCGCAAGCGCCCGATACGACCGCCGCAGCGCGAGCCCGCGCCGTTCGCGATCGGTCGAATCGTGCAGCAGCTCAAAGGCGCGAAAGGATTCAAAGGTCTCGCCGGGCGCGATCTGCACATTCGGCCCATTGGCCGGAGTGCATTCCACGAGGCACGGCGTGACCCGGTTGTAGTTGACTTGCGTGTCGTACAGCGGATCGTTGCCCCAGCGGACGCCGGGGGCGTCGACATCGCCGACCATGGCGCCGCCGAAGGCGTAATCGCTGAACACTTCCAGCGGCCGTAAATCCGCGCGGAAATGTTCTCGCGCTCCGCCGACCTGCGATTCCGGTTCCACGACGGCGAGCTGTTCGGCCACGAAACGGTTCAATCGCACTGGCTTCGCCGAGTCGTTCCGCACAGTCAGCCATTTCGACATTAGCGGCAGTCCGTCGTACAACTCGTAGTGGACTGCGACGGAGAGTTGTCCGTGATGGTCAAGCTCCGCCGGACGGCCTTCTGACGGCAAGCGATATTGGAACGTGACGCCCATCCCTTTGGGCGGCCAGGGAGACTCCACGCTCAACCACTCCGGACGCCGTCCCCAGGCGAAGCGTTCGCGCGTTGGGCCCTCGACGATACCCACGCATTGCGCCGCCGCGGGATCGGCGCGCATCTCATCGAGCCATTCGGGAAGCAGATAGTTGTGAATCGGCTGGCCCATGAGTCCGCCGATGGGATAGTCAACATCGTCAATGCGCAGCAGCGCCTCGGGCCGCACGGACCGGAGCACGCTCCTTCCTGCACGCACGTCATCGAGTGCCACGGTCGCCACAGCCGGCGATAAACGGAACTCACGGCGCACGAGACCGTTTTCGATCACCAGCGTTTTCTTCGCGTCATCACGCTCGATGCGCGCGGGATACGATCCGACCGGCGCCACCAGCCAATCGCGCGCCGGTTCCTCGCCCCAAAGACTCGACGACCCTCCGCACCAGGTCGTCAACAGCGCGAGACAAACGATGGGAGCGAGACGCAGCCGCGCAATACAAGCGCAGTCCGCGAGATGCGGAATCTTCATGGCGGGATTGGTCACAGGTGGGAATGTGGCGGACCGGGCGGGAACGATGCGCCCAGACTACCCGCCTCCGAAACGTTTTTCAATCCACCAAGATTGATGGGATTGCGTTTGCAATCGCACGACGGAGGCTTCCGCTCCTCATTGCGCGACGCCGATGAGTTCCGGCTGCCTCGTGGGCCCGAAGCCGACGTTTCGTTCGGCGTTGAGCGTCACTTTGTCGTCGGCGAACTTCATTTGCAGCGTGACGATGAACGGAGTTTCGTAGAAGCAAAGCTTGACGGTCAGAACGTCGTTCGACCAACCACTCGCCGCGCCGACCGGCTGTCTGGCCAGGTCGCCCCACCCGAAACGACCGTCGCGCCATGCATTGCGACCGCAGACGATGCGCCGTTCCGTGCCATCAATCTCAACGGTGAGCACTTCGACGCCCTCGGCGGGAAGCGGCTCAACAGTCGCCACGTTGACCCCCTCGGCGGGAACATGCTGCACCGACAGTGAGTTCAGCTTCAAGTCGTTCGTGGGAAAGACGTACTTCTTGCCGGAGATCGGTGCGGGCTCGCTGTCATTGTTCGGCAATCGCACCGTCAAATATTGCAGGCGGCCCTCGAGTTTCGCCGCGGCTTCGGCGTTCGTCGGCAACGGCGCCGGCTTGAGCGCTGGCAGCAGTTCATCCCATACCAGGTTCAACACCGACTGCATGTCGCGCACGCCGCTCGTGATTACGACGACCGCGTCTTGCTCCGGCAGCACGATGCAGTACTGGCCAAACGCCCCGTCCCCGCGATACGCGCCGTGACGGCAACGCCAGAATTGATAGCCGTAACCTTGATCCCAGTCGCTGTTCGGATTGCTGCCGTTCGACGTTTGCAGGGACGTCGCCGCTTCAATCCATTCCGGGGGCACGATTTGCTTGCCGTTCCATTGGCCATGCTGCAAGTAAAGCTGACCGAACTTGGCAATGTCTTCCGTCCGCACGCTCAGGCCGTAACCGCCGGTCGAAACGCCTTGCGGACTTGCTTCCCAGGTGGGGTTTTCGATGCCCAAAGGTTGAAACAGCCGCGGCCCTAGGTACTCGAGCACGGTCTGGCCCGTGGCTTTCTGGACGATCGCCGACTGCATGTAGGTGGCCGACGTGTTGTAAAGAAAATGCGTGCCTGGCTTGAACGGCACCGGGTGGTTGAGAAACGTCTTCGTCCAAGGTTCGTCGGCCGTGCGCGGCGGCTCGGATTGCTGGCCGGTCGACATTCGCAGCAGGTCGCTGACGCGCATTGCCTTGAGGTTGTCGCTCGGCTCGGCGGGGGCGTCGTCGGGGAAGAACTTCAGGATTTCGTCGTCCAAGCGGAGCTTTTGATCGCGAATCGCCAGTCCGACTGCGGTCGACGTGAAGCTCTTGCTGAGCGAATAGAGCGAGTGGCGAGCGTCGGCGCGATAGGGAGTCCACCATCCTTCTGCGACCACATGGCCGTGCCTTACGAGCATGAAGCTGTTCATCGTGTCGACGTGATCGAGCATGTCTACAAACGCCAGCAAGTCCGGCGAAGACGCGCCCTGGGCCTCCGGCTCACTGCGCGGCAAGTCGGCGGCGCGCGAGACGGAAGCGAGTAACGTGAGCAACAGCAAGAAGCAGCGCGATTTCGTTTGCATGGCAAATGCGGAGAGATGAAGGCGCGAAAATGGGGCGTGAACAAGTCACGCCAGATTACGCTCTCCGAGGGCAGAATGCCAGCAGCGTTCAGAGCGTTGCGCCGAAGAGCCGCTCGATGCTGATAACCCGATGCTTAGCGTCGCAAAACGCTGTCCGAGAGAATGTCAACGCGTTCCGCGGTGAGGAGTTGCTTGCTAAAGTCGCGGTTGTACGTGGCGAGGCCGGAGATTTCGACCTGCTTGCCGACATAGCTGCGGAGATTGATTCCCGCCGAGGGCGTGACGAAATAACGCACCTGGCGGTTTTCGTCCACCAGCGCGAACAGCGGCGCGCCCGGCCGTCGGGACATCACTTGCGTCAACCGGCCGACGCCCACCTGGTCGCTCGCCCGCTGTTCGTCGCGAAAACTGCTCCGCGGGCGGGTTGTCGCGACCGGCGGTGCAGGCTCCGCCGGCGCAAACTCCGGCGCGTTTTGGGGTGCAATCGGTCGCGACCGCATACCGGACTTGCGGACGTCGGCATAACCTTGTGCGATGTCCTCGAAGCGGGCGATCTTCCGCAGCAGCAAGCGACTGCGCCCGCGCTCGACGGCCGTGGCGCTTTGGTCGAGGAGACGCTCCGCGCGGCGGTTGATCTGCGTGAAGTCCCAGCGACTCGAGTCCTGGGCCACCATTTGCGAGAGCGCAAGCTCAATCGAGTCCAGCTCCGCGCGCAGACTGCCGGCGCGCGTGACCGGTTCTGTTGGCGGGACTTCCGCGTCGATCGGACGTTCTCGTGGCTCGCGTTGGCGTTCGACGGCGGCTGGCTCGATCGGCGCGGCCGGCCGGTCGCGGCTGGTCCAGCCTTCGTCATCCGTTTCCTCGGTCGACTGGCGTGCCGGCGCGCGATTGCGATCGATTTGAAACGTGGCCAGCTTCGTGCCGCGCGGAGAGGAATCCTCGTACGATTCTTCCTCGAGGCCTTCATCGCGGCTGCATTGATCCGCGTGCAACGGCCGTTCGTTGTCGTGGTTAGGGAGGCGGCGCGGCGCGGCCGCATCCTCTGCCGTTCTGCCTCCAACGATGCGGCTCTCGTGAATCCAGCGGAATTCCCCGGCCGGCGGAGAGATCATGTACCAGGTCTGTCGAGAATTCGGCGACTTCACCGGCGCGGGTTCCAGCAATTCCACTTCCTCGCCGCGCGTGAGGCGAACCTGCACCACGTCGCGGTCGGGCGATTCCAGGCTGCCGACCCGCGCGCCCACTTGATCCTCCAGCACCGTGGCGACGCCGCCGGTCCCCGGGCGCAAGTAGCGCGAGCCAACGAGACTGAAACTGCCGTCCGGGGGACGAATCGCCAGCCAGCCATCGGCGTCGTGGCGATACACTTCGACCTCCGCACCGCGGCGGAGACGCCCTGTCACGTAGTAGTTGCGCCCCGGTCCGCTGTGGATCGGCGCATCATCGGCGGCCACGCTGGCGGTGTAGGGACGCACTTCCTGCGCTTCGGCCGTGCCAACGCATAAACAGAGCGCCGTGAACGGCAGGATCCAAATGGCACGCATCATCGGGCGTCTCCCCGCACTCCATGAGTGCGCATGGTCCGCGCAGAATTCGATCTCGATTCCGTCCGAGAAAGCGGGCTTATACTGGAAACCGCCGCCCCGCTTCAAGGTCAAGCAAGCCGCGCGAGACTGGCGGGGAAGGCGCTTTGGGGAGGCTAGAGCAGCGCGCTGCTGAATGCGGTCTCGGTCGCGGCGTGCCGGACCGGCAGCTTGACGACGAACGTCGCGCCGTCGCCGGGCGCGCCGTGGGCCGTAATCCGCCCCTCGTGCCGCTCGACGATGCGGCGGAGTGCAGGCGCTCAAACGGCTCGAAGATGCGTTCGCGGTAGCGATCGTCGAAGCCGCAGCCATTGTCGGCGAATCGCAATTCGCACGTTTCCAGCGCGCCCGGTACAGCGCCTGCCTGTGAGGCGGAGATCTCCAAACGCGGCGCGACCTCCAGCCGACGATACTTGAGCGCGTTACCGATCAGGTTTTGGAACAATTGCCGCATCTGCACCGGATCGGCTTCAATGGTCGGCAAGGGTCCGACATGGACCGTTGCGTCGAGCTCTTCGATCGACGACTCAAAGTCGTCGAGCACGTCGCGCACGACGTCGTTGAGATCAACCCACTCAAAGGGATGGCGATCGGTCGTCACTTGTGCGAGGGCCAGCAAGTCGTCGATCATGATCTTCATCCGCTGCGCGGCGGAGACCATTCGACCCACGCATTCGCGGACAACCTCGTCCATCGCGTCGCGGCCCGCGGCGCGGACGCCGAAGGAGATCACTTTGCGAAGTGGCTCCTGCAAATCGTGCGAGGCGACGTAGGCGAAGTTTTCCAGCTCCTTGTTGGACCGCGCCAACTCGAGCGCCATCCGCCGTACGGCCTCCTCGGCCTGGCGACGTTCGGTCTCGTCCCAGAACACGCCCTGCACGCCGCAAACGCGATGATCCGCGTCGTAAACCGGCGCCTTGATCACATGCACGAAGCGCCGCTGGCCGTTTGGCAATACTTGCTCTTCGAC
>CAZUBB010000219.1:0-7329 GCA_964618485.1 uncultured Pirellulales bacterium | reverse complement strand
CAAGTTCTGCGCCGAACATGAAACAACGTCCGCTCTCCCTCGCTTGCGAGTCGGGATAGTATGTCGACTCCTCAACTCTTCGCCGTCCATTTCCGTGTCATTCCGTGACTTGCGTGGCCCAATCCACCTCCCCCCATTTTTCGCGCCTTTCGCGTATTTCGCGGGCAAACCAAAATTCCCATAGTGCCCAGGCCGGCTGGCTCGTCCAAGAGTGAGCGGGGCCACGTTTCCCTTCCGAATACCGCGTTTCGACTCACCCCATGTCCGACGGCGAATTGGTCCGCCTGGCTTTGGCCGGCGGCCCCACGGCGTACGAGGAGCTCGTCCGCCGTTGGGCCGGGCGTGTTCTTGCGCTCTGTCATGCCCGGGTGCGGTCGGCGCATCTGGCCGAGGATTTGGCGCAGGAGTCGCTGCTGCGGGCCTACCGGGCCCTCGGCACGCTGGCGGAGCCGGAAAAGTTCGGAAGTTGGCTGCGCGGCATCGCGGTGAGGGCGTGCCTGGATTGGCTCAAGTCGCGGCAGGCGACCATGGTCGCGTTCACGTCGCTCGGCGAATCAGCTCGGGCCGAGGATGTGCTGGACGGCGAGGCCGGGCCCGACGCCACGCTCGAATACGACGAAGAAATTCAGCAACTCCTCCACGCGGTTGACAACCTGCCGCCCGAACTACGGGAGGTGGTGATGCTCTATTATTACAATGACCTGACGTACCACGACCTGGCCGGGATGCTCGGAATCGCCCCGGCCACGGTGAACGCCCGGCTGACACGGGCCAGAGCGCTGTTGCGATCGCGGCTGTCGCGTCGATCGCGGGACGATTACCGATGAACTGTGCGGAAGCCGAAAGCCTGATCGCGGAAGCCCTGGCCGGTGAACTCGGCGAGGCCGATCGCGCCGCGCTCGAAGAACATCTCGCCGATTGCCCCGCCTGCCGCCAAACGCAAGCCGAATGGCAGGAAGATGATCGCCAGTTGCGCGAAGGCTTCGCTCCGTGGCGGAACGCCAGCGCCACGGTCGCCGAACGCACGATCCGGCAACTGCATCGCGAGCAATTGAACTCGTCGCCGACGCCCCAGCGGAAGCGGTTCAGTTGGCTGCCTTTTATCGTGGGACTCGCGGCCGGATTCTTGATCGCCCTCGCCCTATGGCAGCCGTGGAATGATACGCCTGTGGCGCAGACGCCGCCGCCGCAGCGCTCGACGGACGCTCCGGCGCCGCAGACGGTGTTGGCCTCGGTGATTGGCGATGTGCAGGTGCTGCCGAAGGACACGGGCCAATGGATCAGCGCGCAATCGGGCGAGGAAGTGCCGCTCGGCTGCGCGATTCGCACGCAGTCCGACGGTCTCGTCGAATTGACTTGCCCCACCGGAGAAAAAGCCCGGTTGGGGACGGACTCACAAGTGCAACTCCGCGATGCCGACGAATTTGAATTGGTCCGCGGACAGATGTGGGCCGTCGGCTGCGCGGATAAGGAACTCTGCGTAGTCACCAACTCCGGCACGGTCAGCACGAACGGCGGCACGGTCAATGTCCATCAAAAGGAATCAGAAACGACCGTCACCGCCGCGGCGGGGAACGCCCAGGTGCGGCTCGTTGGCGGCGAGGAATTGCTCGCGCAGGGCGAGGAATTGACTTTTTCGCGCGACAAGGTGGTGCATCGCGATCGCGCTTACAGCTTGGCGCTGATCACGTCATGGATGAATCCACTCATGGCGCTCAAGTCGCCGGACGATCCGGAGTTGAACGCCCACGTCGATGCGCTCCTGTCGCACTTGGGCGCGTCGAAGATGAGCTTACTGTCCGACAACGAACTGCGGGCGCTGGGCCCCAGTTGCACGGTTCCGCTCTCCCGCTATATCCGTTCGGATGAGGCGCTCCAAGACACGGAACGCCGCCGCCACGCAACCAAACTGCTGGCCGACCTGGCGCCGATCTCCCTGGCTGGAGACATGGTCGCTCTCTTATCCGACGACGACGGCGAAGTCCGCGCCCAGGCCGCGGCCTGCCTCAAGCGCCTCACGGGACAAGACATGAACTGCTCCATCGACGAGTGGCGCACCGCGCCGGCCGACATCCGGCAACAAGCGGTCGACCAATGGCGCACCTGGTGGCAAGCCAACAGCTTCCGCTGCCAGCCCCTTCCGAAGGCTTCAGCCGCCGCTGAAAAATCAACCATCTAAGGCTTCCTGCTCCCCACCAAAACTTCTTTTCTCCTTTTCTCCTTTTCTCCTCACTTCACCACAAAATTCACCATTCGCTTCGGCACCACGACCACTTTCACGATCGTCTTGCCGGCCAGGTTCTCGATCACCTTGGCGTCCTCGCGGGCCGCGGTTTCCATCACCGTTTGATCGGCGTCGGCCGGGACGCGAATCTGCGCCCGAAGTTTTCCGTTCACCTGGACCGGAATCTCGATCGTGTCGTCCTTGAGCCACTTTTCTTCGGCGACGGGCCAGGGCTCGTAAGCCAGCGTTTTCGCGTTCCCCAGCACCTGCCAAAGCTCTTCCGCGAGGTGCGGCGCAAACGGCGAGAGCAACAGCGCAAACGCCGCCATCGCGCTCTTGGGGCGCACGTCGCACTTGAGGAAGAAGTTGGTGAACTCCATCATCTTGGCGATCGCCGTGTTGAACTGCATCCGATCAATGTCGCCGGTGATGCCGGCGATCGTGCGGTGCAGCGTGCGGTTCTGCTCGTCGGTCGGAGCGACGTCCTGAATGGCCGCGTTCAACTCGACTTGTTCGGCGCGATCGTTGACGATCATCCGCCACACGCGGTCTAGGAACCCGCGCACGCCATTAACGCCTTCGGTGCTCCACGGCTTGGCGGCTTCGAGCGGGCCCATGAACATTTCAAAGAGCCGCAAAGAATCCGCACCGTATTCCTGCACCACATGGTCCGGATTGACCACATTGCCGCGGCTTTTCGACATCTTGAACGCGCGGCCGGTCTCCGGCTCGACCTCGCCGAGGATCATCCCCTGGTTGACGAGTTTCTGAAACGGCTCCTTCATGCTCACGTGGCCGCGGTCATACAGCACCTTGTGCCAGAAGCGCGAGTACAGGAGATGCAGCACCGCGTGTTCCGCCCCGCCAATGTACAGATCGACCGGCATCCAGGCCTTTTCGATCGCCGGGTCGATAAACCGTTCGCTGTTCTTCGGATCGAGGAACCGCAAATAGTACCAGCAAGAGCCGGCCCATTGCGGCATGGTGTTCGTTTCACGCTTAAAGCGCTTCCCGTCGACAGTGACGAAGAGCCATTCCTGCGGCGCTTCCTCGAGCGGCGGTTCCGGACGGCCGTGCGGCTTGAAGTGCGGCATGTCCGGCAGCGTGACCGGCAGGTCTTTGGCATCAACCGCGCGCATCCGCCCGGTGAACGCGCCGCTGGCGTCCAATTCATGCAGAATCGGAAACGGCTCCCCCCAGAAATGCTGCCGACTAAAGAGCCAGTCGCGGAGCTTGTAATTCACCGCGCCGCGGCCGAGCCCTTGCGCTTGCAGGTCGGCGGTGATCTTCGCCTTGAAATCTGCCGTGGCGAGACCGTTGTACTTGCCGGAGTTGATCGCGACCGTAGGGCCACGAAGATTCACTGACTCGCCGTTCGAAAGCGGCAATGAAATATGTTCGCCATCCTCAAGCGCATGCGCGAAGCATCGCATTCCTGCTTGTACCGGTGTTGTCCATTCGTCACGATAAAGCTGCATGCTTGCCTGAAGGCGATCCGTGAGATTCTCGCCCACCGCTGCTTTTGAAATGACTTCAGGCAACCCGACAACTTGTCGCACTGGAATGCCGAACTTCACCGCGAACTCAAAGTCGCGCGAGTCATGCGCCGGCACCGCCATGATCGCGCCGGTGCCGTAGCTGATGAGCACGTAATCGGCAATCCAAATCGGCACGGGCGCGCCGTTCACCGGATTAATTGCGTAACACCCAGTGAACACGCCGGTCTTGTCTTTCGCCAGGTCGGTGCGGTCGAGGTCGCTCTTGAATTGCGCCTGCTCGCAGTACGCTTTCACGCGGGCCTCTTGCGCTGGCGTCGTGAGTCGCTTCACGAGCGGATGTTCCGGCGCGATCACCATGTACGTCGCGCCGAAGAGCGTATCGGGGCGCGTGGTGTAAACCCGCACCACGTCGTCGCCGGCCTGCTTCGGCCAACCGGATTTGCCGCGCGAGGCGGTCCAGGCATCAAACGCCGGCTTGATCGGCGCCCCGTCGCGGCGGTCCTCACCCGCGCCGATGAAGAAATCGACCTCGGCCCCCGTACTGCGGCCGATCCAGTTGCGCTGCAGCGCCTTGATGCTCTCCGACCAGTCGAGCCCCTCCAGGTCTTTTTCCAGTCGATCAGCGTACGCCGTGATGCGCAGCATCCATTGACGCAGCGGAATCCGCATCACCGGATGCCCGCCGCGCTCGCTCACGCCGCCGACCACTTCCTCGTTCGCCAGCACGGTCCCGAGCGCCGGGCACCAGTTCACGGGGGCTTCAAGCTGATAGGCCAGTCGATGCTCATCCTGATACTTGCGGACGGCGTCCGCGCCGGCCGCAGTGACTTCCGCCGGAATCGGCAACTCGGCGATCGGCCGTCCTTTCTGTTGCTCCTCGTCGAACCAGGTGTCGAACAGCACCAGGAAAATCCACTGCGTCCAGCGAAAATAATCGACGTCGGTCGTGGCCAGCTCGCGGTCCCAGTCGTAGCTGAAGCCGAGCATCTTCTCTTGGCGGCGGAACGTGGCGATGTTCTTTTCGGTCGTCGTCCGCGGCGGCGTGCCGGTCTTGATCGCATGCTGTTCCGCCGGCAGCCCGAAGGCGTCCCACCCCATCGGGTGCATCACGGACTTCCCGCGCATCCGCTGGTAGCGGCAGACAATGTCGGTCGCCGTCTGCCCTTCGGGGTGCCCCACATGAAGCCCGTCCCCCGACGGGTAAGGGAACATGTCGAGCACGTACAGCTTTTCGGCCGTCGGCAGGCGGGGCGTGGCGAAGGTGCGGTTCGCTTCCCAATACTGCTGCCACTTCGGCTCAATCACGGCGGGGTTATAGCGGGGCATGGACGGCCTGGGGATTCGAAAACGGAGCCAATCAAGCGGGCCAAAACGGCGTCGCGGACACAACTTCCGGCGCAGGGCAAGCGTGCGATTCTAATGATTCCCCCCCGCCACGACAATTTCCGACGCGATGGAGGGCCAACCGCCAACCGTTCACCCGGCGCTAGCGTAGGGCGGGCCACGCGGCGGAGGGAATTCCGCCGATGAGCAAATCACCGCACAACGACCAGGATCGGCCACCGCAAGCCGGAGGCCCGCCGTTGCGCCACGGCGGGCCTTCGACGAGCAAGAAAAAACGCCGAATTTAGTGCACCATTTCACCGCAGATCACGCCCGCCCCGCCGCCCCGGCCCGCCCTACGCCTCGACCGCCACTCTCTTCCCTCCGTGCCCTCTGTGCCTCTGTGGTGAGTCCTTCCCCAGGCATTTCCAAGCTAGAGTTGGGCATGAGCGACCGTCGCGTTTACGCCCGTTTTTGCCCTAACCAGCCAAAACAGGTGACGTTTCGCGACTCGTACGGCACGGAATGCACCGCGGCCGTTCTCAATGAATCGCTGGGAGGGATGGCGCTGGCCTGTGCGGCAGAGTGCGTCATGGTTCCCGGCACCACGATCTCGGTCTCCTACCTGGGGGCCCCCCTCCCGGCGATCGTCTGGCACTGCCGCCGCGATGGGGAAGGAACCATCGTTTTCGGCATCGAATGGCTCGAGTGAGCGACGTTTTTCGTCGCCCCGACGCTGAATTCTCCCTCCTCCTCTGTGGCTGGCCTCTGTGAGGCCGGCGCGCAGGGCGCGATCCCCGCGTTGTCTCCCCGAGGTCACAGACTTCGGTTTCAGCCGAACAATCCCCTCCGTTGACCGCAAATCGAAACGCGCACCCGGGTTGTGCGGGTAATAATGGATGTAGGGCGTCATGAGCGCGGTCGACTTTCGTTCGCGCGCTAAGTACCATGTACGGTGGCGATTCTAAGGCGTGTTGAGGAGACGTTCGGCGGATGAAACGTTGGGGATTATTAGCGGTGGCCGTGGTCGTGGTGGGGGTGATCGGCGCGATGTCGCTCCCTCGGCTACAAGCCTATTGGAAGTCGAAATACGGTCCCAAGTACCGCGAGGCGGCGGTCAGCCGCGGCGACATCACGCAGGTCGTCAACTCGACCGGCACGATTCAGCCGGTGCAGAAGGTGACCATCGGCACGTTCGTATCCGGGCCGATTATCGAGTTGAACGTCGATTTCAACTCCCGCGTCAAGAAGGGCGATCTGCTCGCCCAGATCGACCCGCAACTCTACAAGGCCGCATACGATAGCGACCTGGCCCGGCTGGCCACGGCGGAGGCCGATGTGACGCGCGTCACGGCACTCCTGCAACAGGCGATCAACGACGAGAAACGTTCGAAGTTGTTGCGAGCGGAGAACCGCGACTACATTTCCGATGCCGAGATGGACCAGTTCAAATACGCCCGCAGTTCGCTGGCGGCGCAGTTAGAGGTCGCCAAGGCCTCGGTGATTCAGGCGAAGGCGAACTTGCAGAACTCGCAGACCAATCTCGGTTACACCACGATCAATTCCCCGGTCGACGGCATCGTGATCGACAAGAAGATCGAGCCGGGCCAGACGCTGGCCGCACAGTTCCAGACGCCCGAGATGTTCGTCGTCGCACCGGATATGGACAAGCTGATGCTGGTCACCGCCTCGGTCGACGAGGCCGACATGGGGCTGATCAAGGACGCCAAGGAGCGCGGCGAGCCGGTGACCTTCACGGTCTATGCGTATCCCGAAGAACTCTTCCAAGGAAAGATTTCACAGGTCCGGCTCAACCACACCACGACGCAGAACGTCGTCACCTATCCCGTGGTCGTCGAGGCGCCCAATCCCGAGCTCAAGCTACTGCCCGGCATGACGGCGACGATCTCGTTTCAGATCCGCAAGAACGAAAAGGTGCTGCGCATTCCCAACGCTGCGATCCGCTTCTATCCCAAACCGGAACAGGTCCGCGAGGAGGATAAGAAGATCCTCGAGGGAGAAACGGCCGCTCGTCCCCGGAGCAACGCGGAAGAAGAAAACGCGCCGCTCGAGTCGCAACGCTCCGCAGCCGAACGCGCCGAAGCCGGTCGCAAGCGCAGCCTCCGCCACGTCTGGGTCGTCGACGGCGACCGCCTCCGCGCCGTGGAAATCAAAGTCGGCATTTCTGACAACGAATACACAGAAATGGTCGAAGGCGACCTGAAAGACGGCCAAAACCTTGTCACCGGCGAAAAACCGCCGGGACAATAGAGCGGGCATGAT
>CAZUBB010000218.1:0-7391 GCA_964618485.1 uncultured Pirellulales bacterium | reverse complement strand
GAGACGCGCAAGCCTTCGAAAACGCCGACCGGTTGATCCAAGTAGACGTACCAGGCCTGAAAGTACGTGAGCGCGAACCAGGCCCAGGGCACAACGCATAACGCCGCGACGCCCAGCCCCACGATGAAGCCGGCGTCCTCATCTCGAGCCATCTCCGCAGTAACAATGCCCGCAAAGACTGCTGGAAGAAAAAACACGACGTTGGCGAGAAGCATGATCAGAATGAGCAAGAATCGCCGCAACAGGACCAGATGCCCGGTGAACATGACCGAGAAACCCTGTGATAACCCTTTGGCGGTCTGCAAGAAATAGAGGTCACGACCACCCGACAGCCAGATTGCAATCAGCCCGATGACGAGAGCACGACCCAATGCGATAGCGACCAGTACCAGTTCGTCCCGTGCGGCCTGTTGCACGAGGACCAGTGGAATCGCGGTGCCGACGTTTACTACTTGAACGATCACGAACTCGACGAAGAACGCGAGGATCATCATCCCCATGTTGCGTTGAAAAACCGACCAACCGTCCTCAAGCACTCCGTTGATAGTGATTTTCGTCGGGCGAACAATCCCCGCCGTGCTTTCACCGCCGGAGAGGGGCGCGGCGTACGGATTATCGCTGGCCGGAGCGAGCGGCGGAGTGTAGCCGCCGCCAAAGGGATTTTGCCCGCTGGGGCCGAACGGGTTTCCCGCTGCCGGCGGCGGCGGTGGATTGAACGACGGCGGCGCGGGCGGCAACGGTTCGGCGAGGGAATTCGGCACCTGCGCCAGCGAACCGCAGGCCGGGCACTTGGCTTGCTTGCCCATGGCGTCGTCGCCGACACGCAACAGCTTCATGCACTGCGGGCAACGGAACTCGATGGGCATGATTGGGTCTCGTTACGTGCGCGACGGGCGGGGGTGCATGAACTCCATGCCAATCAACAGACCTCGCGATTTCACCCTCCCCCGCTCTCTCCCTGGAAGGGAGGGGAGTCTTTCGGGGGTGGTTCAACGGCTCTGCGTGAAGCCTTCGAAGAAGCTTACGCGTCTCGGCGCCACTGGCGCGATGGCGAAGGGATTAAAGTCGCCGTCGAACGGCGGCGCAATCGCTTGCGGCAGGAGTTGCCAGCGCTCTTCGATGTTGAACTGATTCGGATCAAACGGCTGCGGCTGCATTGGCGGAGCAAAATTGCCGCCTCCCGGGCCGCCAGCGCCGCCGGCCGCGGCGATGCTACCGAAGATCAGTGCAATAAAGGCAAACGTAGCGCCCAAGCAGCAGACGAACGGCGTGAGAACAGCCAACGTCGCTCGCCAGCCGTCAGTGTTGTGCGCATAGCAGAGCCCAACGCCGATGAACACGAGGTTAACGATTCCTTGAACGTAACCGCCGCAGAAGGGAATCAGGCCGATCGCGGCACTCGCGCCGGAGTACGCGACGACCCGCGCGGTCGTTTCAAACGGTCGATTGGCACCGCCGAAGATCATCAGGACCACGTGAAAAATCCCCGACCCGACAAAGAAGCCGATGGGGATAAACACGGCGCCGAAAACGATCTGCATCACGACGCCGACGGCACCTCCGCCCATCAGAACGGCCCACGGCGGAGCTCCTCCACCTTGCTGCTGCGGTAACTGCATCGCCCCGAACATGGCGCCTTGAACCGCCAGGCCAACCACGGCGCCCACGAGGAGCGCCGCCATGTTCAAGATGAAATAGAACAAGAGCGGCTGGCCAAATCCTCCCTCTTGCCGCATCGTGGCGAAGAACTGCGACGGCGAGCTGAACACTTCCTTGACCGTCGCGATCAGCGAAGAGATCGAAGCCCCGTCGCGCTCCCACGGCGGCCCAGCCATGCCTCCGATGCCGCCCATTCCCGATGAGCCGCCACTCGAGAGAGGCGCGGCGTACGGATTGTCGCTCGCGAACGCAGGGGGCGGCGACGGCGGAGCGCCGAACGGGTCCCCAGCGCCAGCTCCGAACGGCGCGCCTGTGGGCGGCACGGGGGGCGGCGCCGCCGAGGCGCTCGGGACGGTAACCGCCGTGGCGCAGCCGGGGCACTTGGCTTGTTTGCCGGCCGCGTCGTCGCCGACGCGGAGGAGTTTTTGGCAAGTCGGACAACGGAACTCGATCGCCATTCGGTCTGCCCCCGGAATTGAAGACGCTTGCACGGCGGCGAAAGCCGATTCGCGCACCCCTCGGCTGCACGATCCCCGCCGTCAAAGTTGCCACATAATAATCGTCCGTCAACCAACGCACTACGGGAACTCGTCGGTTTCGCGGGCGGATTCCCTGCCGGAATAATCGTTGCAACGTGATTCCGCATCGACCCTGAGCTCGGCGGTCACACTAGCCCGTAGCGCCAGCGAGGGAGAGCGGGCGACGGTTTCATGGAACACATCGAACATGAATCGACCTCTACTCTCCCTCGCTTGCGCTACGGGCTGGTGAATGCGCGGATCCTCACTCGCTGAACTCTGACACCGCCACGAGGTTGCCGATCTCCCTGTCTCTTACTTGTTCGAAGTACGACTTTCTCCAGTCCAGGAGTAGGCCCGGTTGTTCGGCTAAGTAGGCGCGCGCGATGCCGGCTTTTTCCAGGAGTCGCACCGGCTCGAAGGGATCGACGCCGGTGCGCTCGAAGACTTTGCGATGCGCTTCGACGGTCACCACCCAGCGGCGCGCTCGGCGCAACGTCTCAAGGGCGCCGGCGATGACGGCAAGTTCGCCGCCTTCGACGTCGATCTTAAGCGCCAGGCAGCGCGCGGAAACATCGATCTCCAGGCGATCGATCCGCGTGACGTCGATCGCGCCGGTCGCATCGGCTTCGACGTATGCCGAATGCGGCGAGGTTTGATAGTCCGGCTGACGGAGGCTGCCGCAGCCGTCATAGTCGGCCACCGCGACCTGCAACGCCCGGGTTAGCAACGGCCAACGGGCGACGTTGCGCGCCAGGATCGGAAAGGCCTCGCCGTTCGGCTCCAAGGCGACGATTTCCTCGATCCGCGGGCAATGCGAGGCAAGCAGTCCGCTCAAGAGGCCGACATCCGCGCCGCAGTCGACCAACAACGCAGGTAACGGTGTCGCGGCCAGTTCGCGCGTCAGAGCTTTCACGAGCGAATGCTCGTAGTGGCGTGCTTCCCAGAGATTGAGTTGATTCGGTCGGCGCCAGAGAGGCACCTCCAGGCCGATTCGCTCGCTGAGCGGATACCACGCGGTGCGATTGAGCACGCCGAGGTATTCCAGCAACTCGACGAAGTGGTAGCCGCCGAGGATTTTTCGCCGCACCATGCCGCGCGCGAGTTCAAACAGCAGCGGCGGCGGCGCGGGACGTTCGTGCGGCGTCATGGTGGACGCGATTCTCGACTGCGACGCGGCGCCCGGCAACGGGGCGCGGCGTCAAAGCCGCTGGGGCGAGCGCTCGGCGCCCGCCCCAGGACGGAATCTGCAAGGGGACTCTTCCGATGGAGAGACTACGGCTTCGGCGGCGAGTCTTCGTTCTGACGCAGCGCCTGCTTGAGCATGTCGCGGAGCTCAGCGATTTCGCCGCGCAGCGAACTCACTTCGCCGCGGAGTTGATCGACGTCCGCGTGCGACTGGTCTTCGGTCACTTCGACCTCCTCGACCTTGATCTCCGCGAGCGCCTCATCGGCGAGCATCTTGGCGATCTCCTCGATCTGATCGGCGGAATCCTGCTGCCCACGATCGCGGAGTTGCGCCGCAGTGTGGCGCAGCATGTCGAAGGCATGCTTCCGGCGCGCTTGCGCTTCCACGAATCTCGCGTGTGCATGTTCGTCATCGCGCCGCTTCCGGCCGACGAGCTCCTTCATGACGCCCTGAAGCTTCGACTTTGATTGTTCATTTGCCAACCAGTCATGGACTCTGCCTAGCTCATCGGCGATCTTATCTGCTTCACGTTCGACCGCCTGTCGCTGTTCTTCCGGTAATCCTTCTTCCGCCAGGTGCCGGCGCAACTTCTCCAACTCCTGCCGAAGGTGGTCGGCATGCACCTGTGTTTCGTTGGCTTGAAACTCGGCATGCCGCAAGCCGCTTAATCGCTGGACAAGGCGATATTCTTCGTCGCGCTGCACGGCGTCGAGCTTTTCCTGTGCCGCGACCTTGGCGCGCTCCAGCTCCGCGTTCATGCGCTTCAATTCTTCTTCCATGCGGGCCTGCTGCGCGACGACGTGGTCCCTCATCGCCTGGAGCTTGCGTTCCAGTTCCTCCTGGAGTTTCGGCGCGTTCTTGTCGCCGCGTTCCTTGGCCTCGGCAAGCTTGGCCCGCGCCTCTTCCAGGGCCTTATCCATGTTCATCATCATCTTGTCGCGGGCGCTCTTCATTTTGGCCTTGGCTTGCTCGTCCTTTTCCAGGCGTTTGGCAAGACCTTCGGCCATTTTGTGCTTCATCTTAAGGATCGCTTTGTCGCGAGCCTTGATGGCCTCCTTCGCCTTCTCCTTGGCGACGGCGACTTGCTTCGCGGCCTCGTCCTGATGCGCTTTGATTTTCTCTAGCGCTTCATCGTCGCTGGCGACTTCATCGCCATCGTCGGAAGCGCCGTCCAGGGCGTCGTCGTCCAGCGCGACATCCACGGCAATCTCGGCTTCGGCGAGAAGTTCACCGACTTCCACTTCGACTTCCGCCAGCGCTTCGTCTAATTCGACGTCGACATCGGCGAGCGTTTCCTCGATCTCGACAGAGACTTCTTCCAACGCGCCTTCGAGGTCCCCGGCGGCTTCTTCGACGGCCGCTTCGACCTCCACGGTGATTTCTTCCAGGATGCCTTCACTCTCTTCGGCCGCTTCTTCCTGTGCCTCTTCCGCTTCGTCCGCCTCCTCAGCGGCCTCTTCTTGAGCTTCTTCCGCTTCGTCTTCCTCGACGGCGACCTCGACTTCTACTTCGACGGTTGGCGCTCCGCCTTCGTCTTGCGCCAGCACCGCTGATGTCGGCGCGCCTAAGGCGAGCGACATGATTCCGCCAGCCAATGACCGGCGCCATGATTGTTCGAACACGCGCATGTTTTCCGCTCCTTGTGTTGATTCGATTCCCGATCTTGCCCAGGCCGATCCTGCCACCACTGCGAACACGACACACGCAACGAGCGCCGGCGTCAGCCAGCGATGCGCCGCACTACGTTTCCGTTCGTCGCCGCCAGACTCGGCCAGCTCCAGCAGCCGCGCGACGCGTTTTCCTAAGTTTGATCGAAAGCTCCCTGTGACCGCGTAGCTCGCGCCGGGCTCCGGCGTCATGCGTCGGCCGAGCGTGACCAGGCACTCAGCGAGCGCCTGCGGTCCTTCGGCGACGAGGAGCGAGGCCTCGTCCGCCATCCACTCCGCGGCGATGCGCATCTGCTTGCGCAGCCACCAGCACCACGGCGCCCACCAGAGGAGCGCGGTGACGGCGTCAGCGAGGCATTGCCACGCCGGGTCGCGCGCCGCGAGATGCCCAAGCTCGTGCGCGAGCATGGCATCCTGTTCCGCGCGGGTGAATGACTCCTGAAAATCTGCCGGAAGGCCGATCGATGGCCGCCAGACGCCCCAGGCGACCGGCGCGACCCAGCGCGGCGAGGACCAGATCTCCACGCGGCGGCGCAGGCGGAGTTCGCGTGCGATCGCGCCGGCACAATGGCGGATTTCGCGATCGGTCACCCGCCGGGCATGACGATAGCGCCAGCACCAGATGCCGCGGGCCGCCACTGCGCGCACCAGAAACATCGCGGCGATTCCGGCCCACGCCCACGCGGCCCATCGCGGCGCGTGCTGCGCGGCGACCATATACCAGGGCAACGCAACGGTCGCCTGCTCGCGGCGCGTCGTTTCGTTGCGCAAGTTGGAAAGCGGCCGTGATCGCGGCTCGACAGGTTGCTCGCTCGCCGTGGCTTCCTGCGACAGTTCAAGAGCTATGATCGCCGCCGTGAGTGCTTCCTCGATATCGGCGTCGACGCTAGCTGCTGCGATCTCTTGCGCCTCAATGCGTTCGGCCAGGACGCTCGGCGTAGTAGTCGTTTCAATCGGGGCTCGCGTCGACTCGAAGTTCGCGACCGCGAGTTGCGATGATGAATCCGTGCGCTGCCCCGCCGTCGCTGGCGAATCCGCTTGTCGCTCGCCGAATTGCCGGAGCCATGCTCCGCCCGCCGAAAACAGGCCGGTGCCTTCACCGATGACTAAGAGCGCGATCGTGCTTAGGCCGGTGCGCCATAACGGGCTGCGGGCCGCGTGTTCGCGGCGGCGGTGCGCCAGCGCGCCGACGAACAAAACGGTCAGGGCGGTCGTCGCCGTAAGGAACGCCGCCGCGGACAAAAACGTTGTCTGCGAAAGGGATTCGTTCATCGTTGTTGCTTGCGCTGTTGAATGAGTCGTTCCAGTTGACGCAGTTCCTCGCGGCTGACGTCGCGCGTCTCGAGAAGGTGGCTCACGGCGTCGGCCAGGCTGCCGCCGAAGACGCGATCGATCAGGTCGTCGACCATGGTGCGCGAGACCGCCTCGGGTTCTACGCCGGGCCGGTAGATGAAGCGCCGCCCTTCGCTCTTATGTTTGACGAGCCCGCGCACTTCCATCTTGCGGAGCATCGTGGCGACCGTCGTGTAAGCGAGTTCGCCGCCGTTTTCCAGACGCTCTTGCACTTCGGCGACCGTCGCGGGGCCGAGCTCCCAGAGGACGTTCATGATCTTTAACTGCAATTCACCGAGCCGAACTTTCTTCATTTCCATCGCTCCCGCGAACATCCTGCGATCAACTACTCGGGTAATACTACTGAAGTAGTCGTGGTGCGTCAATAGTTCGCCGGTGGTTCAGCAATCTTGAAAAATACAAGCCCCCCATACCCCGCTAAACGGTGGTTGTGTCGGCCTTCGCCCTTGGCTAAGCTCGGACCCAACTAACCACACCGGCGCGTCGCAGACGGAAACGGCACGCCCGCGATGGTGAGCTTGCACGACGAGACTTGCGGGGCGTCGCGATCAAGAAACGGATCGCGGCAACGAACAAGCTCGGCGGCGCAACCACGATCGCGCCTACCTCAAGCATTGTTGATCACCACACCGTTGGGCGCACGGCGGAAGCCGTCGCTCGGTGAGCCCGTTCGTTACAGCGGGCGACGACCACTGACTCTCTCCCAGGCGAAACCCGGCAACGATGCCAGGCCGCGCCGTGAGTCGGCGTTCGTGTTCCTCAACATTTCCAGAACGAGTACGGAGACGAGATGATGCACGCATTGCTGGTGGCCGTGTTGGCCTTGGCGAACGCTGGCGACATGGAGCCCACCCCCCAGCCCGAGGTGAAGCCGGCAGTCCAAGCGGAGAAGAAAGCAAAGAAACCGTTCCGCTTGATGTCCGCCAAGAAAGAAGCGAAGCTGCGCAAGTTGCTGCCGAAGGTCGCTGACAGTCATGTCAAGGAGATGTTCGCCGACGAGCAATT
>CAZUBB010000217.1:0-7460 GCA_964618485.1 uncultured Pirellulales bacterium | reverse complement strand
CAGCGAGATCAAGGCCGCGGCCAGTAGGCGACGCGCCCCAGGCGCATCTCCACCGAATAGCGCGTACGTCGCGCCCAGAACTCCCACGCCGAACGTCCAGGCGACGTCGACGACGCCGGCGTCGCCCGTGCGCCGCTGCAGAAGCCAGACGGCCGCCATCGCGAGCGCCATCGCTAGCCAGCCGACGAGGATCATCGCTCCTGCATTCATACGACAACCGTCTCGCGTTCTGAGACCGTCTGTACCGTACCGCGTTCCGTCCAGGGCAACTCAGGAAACGTGCACTCTGGCTTGGCAAAGAGCATTTGCACGACATTCACACGGCGTTCCAGGAAACAGGCTTCGCAGTAAGCGAAGTAGTAGTCCCACATGCGGATGAAACGCTCGTCGAAGCCGAGACCGCGGACCTCATCGATGCTCTGCCAGAAATTGCGTCGCCAGGCCCGCAAGGTGAGGGCGTAGTGCGGGGCGAAGTCCTCGAGTTGCACCAGGCGCAGATCGGACGCACGTGTGGCCGCTTGCAAGAGCGAAGTGATCGACGGGAGGCAGCCGCCGGGAAAGATATACGTGCCGATGAAGTCGGCGCTGCGCGTATGCTCGGCGAAGTCCTGGTCGCGGATCACGATGCCCTGCAGCAACATGGCGCCGTCCGGCTTTAGCAGGCGGCCGCATTGCCGAAAGAACTCGCCGTAATAGCGATGCCCCACGGCTTCGATCATCTCGATCGAGACCAGTTTGTCAAACTGGCCGACGAGGTCTCGGTAGTCCTGATTCAACAGCCGAATGCGACGATCGACATCTGCCTCGGCGAAGCGTTCGGCGGCAAGCCGGTACTGTTCTTCCGAGATCGTCGTGGTCGTCACTCGGCAACCGTAGTCCTCCGCCGCGTGCAACGCCAGGCCGCCCCAGCCGGTGCCGATCTCCAACAGGTGATCGGAAGGCTGGAGGCGCAACTGCTCGCAGGCGCGCCGCATCTTGGCAACCGAGGGATCATGCAGCGAAGCGCCGGGGTGCTGGAAGATACCCGACGAATAGCAGAGCGTTTCGTCGAGAAAGAGGCGAAAGAAGCCGTTGCCCAGGTCGTAATGTGCGTGGATGTTTCGGCGCGCCATGCGGCGCGTATTGGCGTGCCACCAGCGGACGGCGCGCCCCAACCACTGCGCGACCAGCGCCGCCCCTCGGTCCAACCGCGAGGTCAAGTCCATGTTGCGGATGAAAATGCGCACGAGCGCAGTCAGATCGTCGCACGACCAGTCGCCGTCCATGAGCGACTCGGCCGCGCCCAAGCTTCCCCCCAGCGCCAGCCGGCGATAGCAACTTGAGCGGTGTACCGTTACCGTCGCCTGCAGGTCGCTGGCGCCGTCGCCAAAGCTACGGCACGATGTTCCGTCCCGCCAGGTGATGTGGCCGCGTTCCAGTCGTTCGAGCGAGCGGGCGACGAATCTATCAAACACGTGCTTCTCCTGACAGCGCGGCGTCCATGGCCGCACGATGTTTCGGATGCGGATAAAACGGGCAGCCCTTCCACCACAACCGTAGCGCCTGCCAGTAGATCGCGAGCGCCACGCGTTGCGTCTGCCAAGGATAGCGCCACACCAGCCGGCGCAAGTTAGCCTTGGACCAGGGCCGTCGCTCCAGTTGCAGCGTCGCCTGGTGCATTCGCTCTGCGGATTCGTGGTTTTCGATGTCGACCGTGAGCGTTTCGCCCGGCGGCGTAAGCTGCCAGCGATAGCGCTGCGGCATCGGCATGAAGGGCGAAACATGAAATCGCTTATCGATCGGCTCGCTTGACCCGCGCGAAGCGAACTGCTCCGGTCGCAGCAAGTAGCAATGGCGCTCGCCCCAGGGCGTGTTCCGCACTTCAGCGATGACGGCCGCCAGCGCGTCGTCCGCAGCGCGGTGGCAAAAGTAAAACGACACCGGGTTCATCAGATAACCCCAGTACCGCGCCTGGGTAAGAAGTCGTACCGAACCGATTGGATCGTCGATCCCCTCAGAATTCAGCCACGCTACGACCGTGTCTTTGAGCGATATGCGCGGGTCGCCGAAATGGTCCTCACGTCGAATCGTGGCAACGCCGCGACAGTTGGCCGACCATAGCCAGCTCCCGCGAAATGCTGTGTCCAGTTCATCTAAGTCGATGAACGGCAACGCAATCGCGTATCGGAACTCATGCCGCACCGGCCGCATTCGGCGATGACGAACCCAACCTTCGTAAATGCAACTGTTCATAGGGCGTCGTTATGCCGTCATGGACAGCTCGGACGTGGCGGCGTCGAACGGCCCGTGCGATCGCAGCAGACGTTCACAAACGGCCTCCGCGCTCCGCACGCCATCCTCATGGAAGCCGTTGCCCCAATACGCGCCGCAGTAAGAGGTGCGATTCGCCCCGATCAGTTCGCCGTGGCGACTTTGCGCCGCGCGGCGATCGATCGCAAACACGGGGTGATGGTAGGTCAATTGCGCCAGCACCGCGTCCGCACGCACTCCACCGGCGTCGTTCAGTGTCACGCAGTACTCGCGATGCGACGACAGCCGTTGCAAACGATTCATGTGGTAGGTCACCGTCGCCTTGGCACGGTTCTCGGACGGAATGCGGTAATTCCAACTCGCCCAAGCCCGTTTGCGCCGTGGAAGCACCGCGGCATCGTTGTGGAGCGTGACATCGTTGGCCTCATAGCGAAACGCGTTGAGCACAGCGCGCTCCGTGCTCGTGGCGTGCGGGCCGAGGATCGCCAAGGCCTGATCGCTGTGGCAGGCGAAAACCACATGATCGAATCGCTCCGGCTCGCGTTGCGGGAAACGCAGTTCCACGCCGTCCGCGTGACGGCGGATCCCAGCCACCGGACAGTTCACGACAACCTCGCGCGGCAGGCGGCGCAATAACGCCTCGACATACCGCCGCGACCCGCCACGGATCACCCGCCACTGCGGGCGGCCGCTGACGGAAAGTAACCCATGGTTGCGATAGAACTCCACGATGAACCGCATCGGAAAGCGGCGAAAGTCGTCGTGCGGGCAAGACCACACGGCCGACCCCATGGGCAGGAAGTACTGCTCAACGAATTCCCGCGAGTAGCCGCGGCGATCCAGATAGTCGCCCACAGTCCACCGGTCGTCGGCCTCCTGCTCGACTTCTGCCGACTCGCGGTTGAACCGCAGCCAATCGCGCAGCAGCAGATGAAAACCCGGGCGGAGCAGATTGCGACGTTGCGCAAAGAGGCCATTGAACCCGGTGCCCGCGTACTCCAGGCCCGAGCGGTCGCAGCGGACGCTGAAGCTCATGTCGGTCGGCTGCGAGGCGACGCCCAGTTCCTCGAGTAGTCGGATGAAACGAGGATAAGTGCGGTCGTTGAAGACAATAAAGCCTGTGTCGACGGCCAGGGAGCCGTGCGGCTCCGACACGTCGATCGTATTTGTGTGCCCGCCGACGTAACTTGCTGCCTCAAATACGGTTACGTCGTGCGTGTGCCGCAGGCGGAAAGCGCAACATAGCCCTGAAATACCTGCCCCAATGACCGCAATCTTCATCAATTTCCGCCGCCGCACGAGAGTTACGGTTGTCCCTGGGAGTGATAGGCGCGGCACGTAGACTCGCACAGTGCTCCTTGCACGGTTTTCTTAGCCAGAACCCACGACCGACCGTTGGTTAATGTCAATCCAACAAAAAAGCACATGCCGGACGATCGTGTCCGGCATGTGCATGTGCGGGCAAGCGATGCACAGTCGAGCCGATGACTAGCGGCGGGCACGGCGAAACGCCCAGAAGCCGAGCGCGCCGCACAGGCCGAGCGCCAAGGACGTCGGTTCCGGAATCGGCGCCACGACGACGCCGTACATGTTCTGCCCGGCGTTGTCGGCCTGGAACAAAGAGAACGTGCCGGCGTCTACTTCCTTGGAATAGACCGAATACCATTGGTTGACGGTGCCATCGGCGCCTTCATCGAACGCCACTTCGTCCGGCACGTTGACGTCGCTGGTGCGATTCATGCCGTTCGCGGTCGCTGTCCAGCCTTGATCCAGAATCCACTGCATGTGCGTGGCGTCGAATGTCGGCGGGGTGGCGTTGTTCGCGTCGGAGAGTCGATTGTCGATCAGCATGTACACTGTCGACGGCGCGGCGACGGTCACGTCGAGTCGATAGCTCGCGTTATCGCGATTGTCGTTGCCGGAGAGGATGTATTCCTGACCGACGAGATACGAGGGCAACGGAAGATTGCCGGCAACGTCGCTGACGTAGCGGTGATTGCGGTCAACGAACGAAGGCGCGAGATCGCCGAACGTTCCAGCCGTGTAGTCTTGCCCGATCAGGGCGCCTGGGATCGGTTCGTTATCGACCGTCACCTGCCACGTGACGCCGGTCCACTTCGCAGCGATCGTGTCCGTGGCTTCGTTGTCGCCGCCGGTTTCGACGACATTGGAAATGTTTGCTGCCCAAGCAGGCAGGGCGAGCACGGCGCTAGCGGCCGAGACGCGCAGAAAGAGTGCGAGCCGATGCATAGGAGGAATCCCCAAGGTGAAGAGAAGAGAGCGGCCGTGACGCACGCACGGTCGCCGAGTTCAATTGTAAATAGAAAATAAGCGTTTTGCAAAGTTTTTGTTTTTAACACCACCCAATAGTTGTGTATTGCAATGGGAATTGTGGCTATTGCCCACGGCGCGTCGCGACGGGCTTCCTAAATGCGACGCGATGAAGGGCGCTGCCGTGGTTTGACGGGCCACTCAAATTCGGAGCCATGGATCGCAAACAACGCGTCGCTCGCGCGCTGCGAAAACGTTGAACCGAGCGACCGATCTGGAGACGAGGAATCGGCTGCGTTTGAACTCGCCGCCACGCTCACGCCGGGCGAACCACCGGCGCCAAAATGGTTTCGCACCGCATTCAGGTCGGCCAGGTCGACACGCCCGTCGCCGTTTGCGTCGCCGGTGACGTCCTCGCCGACCGCGCCGAAGAAATTTCGTACGTTGTTGAGGTCGACCAGATCAACGCGGCCGTCGCCGTTGGTATCGCCCGGCACGTTTGAAACGTAGCTGGTCACACCGGGCGTCGGCGCATCGGCATTCCAACTGGTGCTAACCCCGCCGAAGGAGTCCGCCGTCGCGCGTTGCAGGCTTGCGCCTGCGCCCTTGGGTTCCGCGGGCCAAGGCGCGTCGTCGTCGTACTCCACTTGATCGACGAGCACCAACGGAAGGTAATCCGGCTCGCTCGGACTCGGTACGTCGGGACGCAGCAGTTGCAACAGCTCACCGCCGTTGTTCAACCGGCCGCCAAAGGGGCCGACGAGTCGAGCATCGCCGGACATTCCGTAATGGTTGCGGAAGGCGGCCGCGGCGACCTCGTCGAGCGGGTCGAACGGTACGACCGTCAACGCTTCTCCCGGCGCCAACGACGTACCAGGGAAGAACCCGAAGTCGACGCCACCGATGAGCGACCAACCGCCTAGGTCGATCGCTTGACCGCTGCGATTATAGAGTTCCACGAACTCCAACGACTCGTCGTCGGGATCGAACGACGGATCGTACATGATCTCGCTGAGCACGATCGCGCCGAGCACCGGACCAGAATTTTCGCCGTCCAAGGTGGGTGATGTCATCGGGAAGAGCAAGCCGGATGCGTCGGGCCAGCGTCCGAGCGCCACGCCGTCCGGCGTTGCGCGGAACTCCACCTGGTCGACGAACTGTTTCGGGCGTCCGTCATTGCCCGCCAACAGCCAAACCTCTTCGCCGCGCAGACCGTCCAGCGCGAAGCTCTTGCCAGCGCCCGGCGTGGGATTGAAATCCTCTTCGTCGAACACGCGATAACCATGCGCGGGAATCACCGTCCCCGCCGGCAGCACGAACTTGGCATAGTCCGCGTTCGAGTCGCTCAGCAACCAGCCGCTGACGTCGATCGGCTGATCCGTCGTGTTGTGCAACTCAATCGCGTCGGGAGCGCCGCCGGAATCGCGGGCAAGAATCTCGTTCACGACCACATCGGTGCGACGCCCTGAGCCCGCCGCGCCCGGCGTGCCGCCGAATTCGCTGCTCGGACGCCAGTTCGCCGGATCGCTCAGATCGCCGTGCGGATCGACCGCTTCCAAGGCGCTGCCGTCGCCGTCCGGGCGGCCCGGCCAATCGCCGCCGTCATCGTAGGCCAGCGTCTGAATCACGCCGCCGAGCGCATCGAACAGCGAGAGCGTCTCGCCGCTGTTGTTAAGGGAACCTGTGAAGACGCCTGCCACAGCGATCCCGTCGCCGTAGCGCGCCGCAAACGCCGCCGGGTTCTTCACCAGGACGGCGCGTGCCCCCGGGGCGAGTTGTCCGGCGCTCTCGACGCCGAAATCAAAGTCGACGCCGGTAAGTTGAACTCCGTACAAACTGACGGGCACGTTGCCGGTATTGAGCAGTTCCAAGAATTCGAATTCGCCGTCGTCCACTTGTGGTTCATCGGCCGCCGCAGGATGGGGATGGTAGTTCACCTCGACGATTGCCAGCGTCGGCTGCCCCACGACGAAGGTGGCCTCGTTCAGCGCACTCCATTGTCCGCCGGAATACGCTCGCGCCTTCACTACGCCCGTGGCGCTGAGAGTGACCGCCGCGCTGTAGAGCGCGGCGCTGGGGTTCACCTGTCCGCCGGGAAGCCGCGGATCGGAACCGTCGAGCGTGTAGTAGATCGTCGCCCCGTTCGGCCCTGACATCGTGAGCGGAAAACTCGGCGCAACGACGCCGCCATGTTGACCGAAGCTCGGTGCATCGAGTGTGCTATACAGCCCGGCGTTTCTCAACATGTTTACCATGTTGGTCGTTCGCACCGGGAAGTAATTGTTCACCAGTTGCATCTGCGTCGCCAACCAGTGAGCGCGGTTCCGCGGCTGCGCCTCGCTGTTGTCGCCCCAGCGAGCCGACTCGCCGACGATCGCGCGATCGACCTCCGCCATGCGGGCCTGATACATCGCCAGCGCGTTGGCCGCGGTCAATGCGCCGCCGTTAAACATGTGCGTACGCACGCGATCGCCGAACAGCACCCGGTATTCCGGATTGGCGAGCAACCGCTGATGGATCTCCGTGGGCCCGCCGGAATCGTTGCGGCCCAGCACGTTTTCCGTGGGAGTCTTCAGCACGTGCTCCGCATCCCAGCTATGGAATCGCCACTTGCCGTCCGGCGCCACGCGATTGTACGAGGCGTACCAATTCTGGTGCGCCCAGTCGGTGTTGCCGACATAGAAATTCAGCAGCATGTAATCGGCGAAGTCGGCGAGATCCAGTTTCGCCGCGAGGTTCTGATAGTTCGCTTCGATCGACAGGTTCTGCCGGGCGAGCGTCAGCAGCGCCGCGTAATTGGCCGTGGTGCCGTTCACCGCCGTCGACGGCCGGTGCTTCATCACGTCGTAGTCGTCCTTGTCGCCGCCCTGATAGTCCGCAGCGAACGTCTCATCGGGCCGCTCGTGCGCGAAGTACACGCCCCAGTAGAGTCCGTTCAG
>CAZUBB010000216.1:3585-7539 GCA_964618485.1 uncultured Pirellulales bacterium | reverse complement strand
GTCGTCAGGTGATCGTGAACAGCGACGAGCCGACGCAGTTTGAGTTGTCGCCGGGCGGTCCCGCCGTCCTCCGCAAAAGCGCCTAAACCGGCCGAAACCGAACTCGCGCGAGTTCTCGCATCGGCCGGCGGAAACGTGTCGATACGGTAACGCGGGTTCACCCTCCATACGACCACCGCAGACGATGCGTCCGGCGAGAGGAATTGCCGCCGACGCGCCCATAAGGAGCCAGCGATGCTCGTCCTGTCGAGACAGCGCGATGAAAGCATCATGATCGGCGACCATATTGTCGTGACGATCGTGGACATCCGGGGGGACAAGGTCCGCCTGGGAATCAACGCGCCGACGGAAGTCCCCGTGCATCGCCAAGAGGTGTACGAAGCGATCCAGCGCGAGAATCTCCGCGCGAGCCGGTTGGAGCCGCAGGATACGGAGTCGCTGGGGAAACCGGCGCCGGGTCAGGGACCGAGCGGCAAGGGACGCGGGCGGTAATTTTGCGAGCGACCGCGAAAGCGGCGCGCCTAGCCAAGTGCTGGGTTCCCTCGAAAGGGCTACGGCTCGCAGGATCTATGCGCCGTGAGGCGCGGATAGGGATCGAAGATTCTGAAGCGACTGGAAGCGCAGCGCCGATTGCGCCGCCGAGATTTTGGTCGCGGCACGCGAGGTCGTAGCGATCATCGCGAATGGCGCGGGCCAGGCTCCGTTCTGATCGGAGCGAGCGGTTTAAGCCGCACAAGTCGGGCGGTTTTCGTAACGTGGGGCGATCGCTCACGTTTGCCTAAAGTGCTCATGTTCTCCAGTCGATAAGCCGTGTAGACGTTCTGCCCTGCGAGGGCCTGCGCGACCTTACGTTCGCGCGGGCCGGCCTGTGAAGGCGCCGCGGGCGATCGTCGAAGTTACCCAAGCCGTGGTTTTTTTTGTGCGCGATTGCGAACCAACGTGGGGTCGGTCCCCGGCGCACACGCAGACGAGTTGAGACGGAACAGACCCTCCCGCCAGATCCGTTTCGCTTGAGACATCGACCCTCCTAAATCGAAGGTGCCCGGAATGACCCGTATCAACACGAACGTCAGTTCGCTCAATGCCCAGAAGACGTTGGCTCGTTCGAACGTGCAGTTGCAAGAAGCTCTGACCCGGTTGAGCACCGGTCTTCGCATCAATAAGGGCAAGGACGACCCGGCCGGTTTGATCGCGAGCGAAGTTCTGCGGAGCGACATCATCAGCACGCAGCGAGCGATCACGAACAGCGAGCGGGCGAACCAGTTGATCGCCACGGCGGACAGCGCCCTGGGTCAGGTGAGCGCGTTGTTGAACGACATCCGCGGGCTGGTTTCGGAAGCGGCGAACGAAGGCGCCTTGAGCACGGATCAGGTCGCGGCGAATCAGCTGCAGATCGACTCGTCTCTGGAAGCCATCGACCGGATCGCGCAGATCACGTCATTCCAAGGCAAGCGTCTGTTGGACGGCAGCCTGGACTTCATCACGACGGGCGTGGACGTCACGCAGATTCAAGATCTGAAGATTGACCAGGCGAACTTCGGCACGCAGAACACGATCGGCGTGACGGTGCAGGTGGTGCAACAGGCGACGCGCGGCTCGCTGAACTTCAATTTCGGCGCGATCTCGTCGGACGTGTCGCTGCAGATCGGCGGTAAGAACGGCGCCGAGGCGTTTAACTTCGCCACGGGCAGCACGATCGAGGAAATCGCCACGGCGGTGAACCTGGTTTCGGACGCGACGGGCGTGCAAGCCAAGGTGGAGCAGGAAGCGACGAAGGGGAAGATCACCGCTTCCAGCTTCGGCACGAATAACGACGTGCAGATCGAAGCGGACACGGCCGGCAAGGACGAAGGCGACATCCGCGTCAAGTACAGCAAGGGGGACTCGGCCGGCACGACGGCGGTCTACACCGCCGCGAGCGGCAACTCCCCGGCGACCTTGGACGTGCAGTTGCAGACGCGGGCGTACGAGTCGGCGGTCGGCACGGTGAACGACAACGACTCGGCCCCGACGAGCGCGGTCTATCGCCTGGTGCAAGCGGGCGCGAACAACGACCTGGACCTGACGGTGACGACGGCGGGCAGCATTGGCGCCGGTCTCACGGTGAACTTCAACAACGCGGCGACGTTGGCGGCCGGCACGAACTACAACGCCACGACGAAGACGTTGACGATCGGGACGTCGGACCAGGCTTCGGCGACGGCCCTGGCGGCGAACGCCCCGGCGGTGATCAACGCCCTGTCTGGCATCGAGATCCAGGTGAGCCTGGCCGTGGCTTCGACCGACTCGACGAGCGGCACGAACTCAGGCGCCGGCGCGAACGCCACGGCGACGAACATTGGCTACGCGACGACAGAAGGCCGCGGTACGTCGGACAATGCGTTGACGTACACGGCCAAGATCAAGGGCGCGCAGTTCAACAACGTCAGCGTGAACTACGTGAACGACGCCTTGCTGGATAACGGCGTCGCTTTGACGGCCGGCAACGAGCGGATCACGTATAACCACGACGCGCAGAAGGCCCAGGCGTCGATCAACACGTCGATCGCCGACACGGACCTGATCATCACCGCCGATCAGGCGGGCAGTGCGTACAACAACGTGCAGGTGCTGTTCACGGACAGCGGTGCGGTGACCGGCAACGCGGCGACGGCGACGTTCAATGAGTCGGCCAAGACGCTGACGATCGACATCGACGCCGGCACGACCGACGCGAATGCAGTGCTGGCCGCGATCAACACCGAAGGGACGTTCGACGCGATCCTGGACACCACGGCGGGCGCCAACACCGGCGCTGGCGTGCTGACGGCGGCGGAAATCGCCGCTCGCGGCGGACGCTTCGGGAACACGGGGTACTCGGGCGGCGACGCCGGCACACTGTACATCTACGTGCAGGAAGGCCGCTCGACCGCGAATGACATCATCAACTCGTTCGGCGCGGTGGGCAACGCCGCGGCCAACGAGCTGTTCTCGGTCGCCCGCACGGTCGACAACGACGGGACGGGGGTGGTGGCGAGCGGCGCGTTCGCGAACACGTTCCAGAACGGCGTGACCGGCGGCGACGTGATCGCCACGGCGAACGACGTGATTTCGGCGATCAACAGCAACACGACGGCGGCGGCCCTGCTGACCGCTTCGCTGAGCGGGACCGACACCGGCTTCGGCACGGTGAGCGAGTTCGTGGAATCGAGCTACTACGGCACGGCTTCGGCGAACAACCGTTTGCAGTTCCTGGGACCGGAAGGTTCGCGCAACATCCGCTTCGTGGCCAACGCGGGCCAGGACCTGGGCGTGGACCTGGTGACGGATCCGCAGGTGACGGCTCAGTCGAAGGCGACGCTGACGGCCTTGAACGCGAACGCCAGCCTGGTGTTCTCGGCGGTGGCGGCGGGCAAGGAATTCGACGACTTTGCGATTCGCTTCCGGGCCGCGACGACGGGCGCCCAGGACCGCGTGACGTTCGACGATGAGACGACGGCCGCCACGGCGGACCTGAACTTCACCGGCGCGAATAACAACTTGCGGATCACAGCGACCGAGCGGGGTGACGACTTCAATGGCGTGAACGTCGTGTTGACGGCCGACCTGGCGACAGGGACGGCGACCGCGGCGTACGACGCGACGACGAAGACGTTGAACCTGCACATCCGCAACGACGGCAGCACGACCGGGGCCCAGTTGCAGGCGGCGATCAACACCGACGGCACGTTCACGGCCGAGGCGAACTACGCCAACAGCACGGGCGACACGGAAGCGACCAACACGCTGGCTGGCGCCATCGGCACGGGGAACGCCTCGGCGACGTTCGCGAACACCGGCAGCACGGGCGGCCACAACGGCAGCCTGACGTTCTACGTGGCCAACGGAACGACGGCGGAGCAGGTTCGGGCGCTGTTGCAGAACGACGCTTACGCGAACAAATCGTTCTTCGCCACGCACTACCAAGGGAGCACG
>CAZUBB010000216.1:0-3575 GCA_964618485.1 uncultured Pirellulales bacterium | reverse complement strand
TCGGGCGGCATCGTCTCTGAAGGGACGGTGATCGTCAACCTCGCGACGAACGAGAACGGCGTCGTGCAGACGACGGCCAATGACTTGATCGCGTACTTCAACGATGCCGACAATGCCGCGTTGTTGGCCCCTCTCGGCATCAGCGTGAGCAATGCCGAGGGAAGCAACGGCACCGGAAAACTGGCTGCGACGGCGGAAGGGGCGGACATTGAGTTCGCCACGACCGGCACGGAAACCGTGGACAGCAACGCCACGCTGACCACGAGCGCGGTCAACGGGTTGGACGCCAGTCTGACCTTGACCGCGGTTCAACCCGGCGATGACTTCAACGACGTGACGATCGTGTTCAACAATGATCCGCTCTTGTCCGGCGCTGGGGATGAAACGGTCAGCTACGACGCCTTGAGCAAGGTGCTCACCGTCGACATCAAGGCCGGCGTTAGCACCGCCCAGAACGTGATCGACGCGATCAATGCGGACAGCGTGGTTAGCGAGCTGTTCTCCGCGAGCGCCGTCGGCTCCGGAACCGGGTTTGTGACGATCTTCGACTCCGGCACGTCTGCCGGCGGAACGCAGATTGACGGGACCGCGACCGGCACGGCGTTGCTCGGAAACTCGGACCTGACGGACACCGGGCTGACCTTCGAGTCGACGACGTACGGC
Organism: uncultured Pirellulales bacterium; assembly: GCA_964618485.1. Lineage (GTDB taxonomy): Bacteria > Planctomycetota > Planctomycetia > Pirellulales > JALHLM01 > JALHLM01. The sequence continues at coordinate 2,912 of CAZUBB010000216.1, read as the reverse complement.
TCGGACGCGTTCGTGTCGGTAAAGGCCCTGGGCGCGAATCCGTTCGATCTCACGAATGGAGACGGCGAGACGGTCGACCGTTCGGCGGGGAGCGACATCATCGCCCGCATCAACGGTATCCAGGCGGTCGGTCAGGGTCTGAAGGCCTCGATCAACACGTCCTCGTTGGACATCTCGTTCAACATCTCGGATAACGTGGAGGACGGTTCGACGATTCAGTTCGAGATCACGGGCGGCGGGGCCCAGTTCCAGCTCGGTCCGGACGTGGTGTCGAACCAGCAAGTGCGGTTGGGCATCGCGGGCGTGAACACGGCGACGTTGGGCGGCGTGAGCGGCAAGCTGTTCGAGCTTCGCTCGGGCGGCAATAAGTCGCTGAGCACGAACGTCAGCGGGGCCGCGGCGATCGTGGACGAAGTGATCACGCAGATCACGGGACTTCGCGGCCGGTTGGGCGCCTTCCAGAAGACGACGTTGGAGACGAACATCTTCACGTTGAACGACACTTTGGAAGCCTTGACCGAAGCCGAGAGCTCGATCCGCGACGCTGACTTCGCTGCGGAAAGCGCTCGCCTCACCCGGGCCCAGATCCTGGTGCAATCGGGTACGGCGGTGTTGTCGATCGCGAACCAGAACCCGCAGAACGCGTTGTCGCTGTTGCGGTAGAAGTTCAACGCCTCACGGCGATTTCTATACGACCGCTGGCGTGGGGAGGGAACTCCTTACGCCAGCGGTGTTTTTTTTGGAGGAGAAGAGAAGAAAAGGAGAAAAGAAGGGCGGAAGGGAGTGTTCGTTTTTCAGTGTTGCGACTCCTGGCTTCGCTTCTTTCCTGCTTTCATTCTTAACTCCTCTACTTCTTTATTCTTCTGCTTTGTTTCGCTCAATTCCCTGGCCGGCATAACCGATCAAGTCCGATAGGGGCGTGGTGTCTCTTGGGCTGCGCGGATTGGGGTTCGAATGGGACGCATCAATTCGAACGTCGGGCTGATCACCGGGATCAGCATCACGGACACCGTCGACCAGTTGATTAAGCTGGCGGCGAAGCCGCGCGACATGGTGCAGACCCGCACAAATCAATATAAATCCGAGCAGGTGGCGATCACGCAATTGACCGCGCTGCTGCTGAGCGCGCAGGTCACCGGCAAGAAGCTCGGCGAGGCGACACTGTTCAATCAGAAGTCGGTGGCGAGCCTCGATGACAGCGTGCTGAAGGCGACCGCGAATGGCGAGCCTTCGCTGGGGACGTACCAATTCACGCCGCTGCAGCAGGTGCAGGCGCAGCAGTTGCTGAGCAGCGGCCTGGCGAGCGACGCGACGCCGCTGGGCGAAGGGGAGGTCTCGTTCCGTTTTGGCGGGTTTATCGACGGCGACAACAGTTTGTCCTTGCTGAACGGCGGCGAGGGTTTTGCGCGCGGGAAGATTCGCATCACCGATCGCAGCGGCGCGACCGCGGAGATCGACTTGCGCTATGCGCAAACCGTGGACGACGTGCTGGACGCGATCCATTCGACGACGTCGATCAATGTGCGCGCCGAGGTGCAGGGGGACGCGCTGCGGCTGGTGGATCAGACCGGGCAGACGACGTCCAACCTGAAGGTGCAGGAGATCGGCAACGGCAAGACCGCGGCGTCGCTGGGCCTGGCGGGGATCGACTCGGACACGAGCGTGGCCACCGGGAGCGACGTGCTGAAGCTCTTCGGAAAATTGTCGCTCGATCGGTTGAACGGACCGACGGGCGTGCGCTTCGATGAAGCGCTGCCGGATATCGAGGTCAAGTTTCGGGACGGCACCTCGGCGCACATCGATTTCAAGCATTTGCCGACGGTGAACTCCGAAGACGATCAGCCGACCAACGAGCAGACGTTGGAGGACGTGCTAGCGACGATCAACTCCGCGGCGCCGGATAAGCTCCGCGCGGAGATCGCACCGGATGGGGATCGGTTGATTCTGACCGATCTCACCACGGACGCCGGGCACGCGTTCACGCTGAATGCGGAGTTCAATTCCAAGGCGCTGGCGGATCTCGGATTGGATGGCGCTGCGGAGAACGGAGTCGTTACCGGACGTCGCTTGTTGGGCGGGTTGAAATCGACGTTGCTGAACAAGTTGGACGGCGGGCGCGGCGTCGGCGAACTCGGTACGTTGAATCTCACCGATCGCTCCGGCGCGCAAGCCACGGTGGACCTGGCGGGCGCGGAGACGATTGACGAGGTGATCGGGCGGATCAACGCGGCGGGGATCGGCATTGAGGCCATTCAGCTCACCGATACGACGGGGCTGACGGCGGGCAAGTTGATCGTGGCGAGCGGCGACGACAAAACGACGGCCGAGAAGCTGAAGATCAATGTCGACGCCGAGGTCTCGCAAGTGAATAGCGGAAGCCTTACGGCGCAGGTGGTTGGCGAAGCGACGCAACTTGCGAACTTCAACGGCGGCAAAGGGGTCGCCAACGGGCTGATTCGCTTGACGGACGCCAAGGGCGCGACGCGGACGGTGGGCATCTCGAGCGACACGATTCGCTCGATCGGCGACGTGATCGACACGATCAACAACCAGGGGCTCGACATCGAGGCGCGGTTGAACGACGCAGGCGATGGAATCTTGCTGGTTTCGACGGGGACGTCGAACGGCAGCATTCGCGTGCAGGATTTGAATTCGACGACGGCGGCCGATTTGCGGATCGTGGGGCAATCGGCGCCGTCCGAGATCGGCACGGCGGAAGTGCAGGCGATCGACGGTTCGACGACGTTCAAGGTCAAGCTCAACGCGCAGTCGACGCTGTCGGACCTGGTGGACGACATCAATGCGCTCAACGCGGGGTTCTCGGCGGGAAAGTTCAGCGACGGCGGATCGTTGAATCCGTTTCACCTGACGCTGTTGAGCCAACGCGCGGGACGAGCCGGCGAAATGCTGAT
>CAZUBB010000215.1:3078-7550 GCA_964618485.1 uncultured Pirellulales bacterium | reverse complement strand
GTACATCGCCGTTGTGTTCGCGGAGGGTCGTGCGGACGACATCCATCCCGACGCCTCGGCCAGAAACTTCCGAGAGCTTCTCGGCCGTGGAGAACCCGGCGGCGAAGATCAGCTCAATGGCCTCGCTGTCGCTCAGCGCCCGGGCGTCAGCTTCGCTGAGCAGTCCCTTTTCAGCGGCCTTGCGGCGCATCCGTTCCGGATCGATTCCGCGTCCGTCGTCGCGAACGGTAATGCGAATATGCGTGCGCGTTTGTTCGGCGTGCAACCACAGATTGCCTACTTCGTGCGCGCCGCGGCGCAAGCGATCCTCCGGCGTTTCAATGCCGTGGTCGACGACGTTGCGGATCATGTGCGTCAACGGCGAGTCGAGGTCCTCGACGAGGTTCTTGTCGATCTCGACCTCTTCGCCGCTCACATGCACGTCGACTTTCTTGCCAAGTTGTTCGGCCAGACTGCGAGCCATGCGCGGGAATTTGGAGAACAGCCCCGACACCGACACGCGGCGCAGCGAAACGAGGCGCTGCTGCAATTTGGTCGTTTGCGCCGCAAAGGCGCGATTGATCTGGCGGAACTCTTCCACGAGCGCCGTCATTTGCCGGCTTTCGCGCATCCGGGAATGCAGGTCTTTCAGCATTTCACCGGTGATAAACAGTCCGGACACATGGTCGAGAAATTCATCGAGCCGTTCTTCCTTGACGCGCACCAAGCGCGATTTCGCCTGGGCCGCCGAGCTTCCGCCCGTCGCCTGGCGTTCCTTGTCCTCCCCGGTCGTGATGGAATCTTGCACCGCTTCTTCCGAGGGTGTCTCGTCCACCGGCGGCGGAGTCGGCACGGCGCCCGGCGTCATCGAGGCCAGCGTCCGCAGTCGCTCGGACCAGCCGGCCAGTTCGGGCTGCGCGGCCATTTCGTCGGCGAGGCCTAGCACCGTGGCGAGCAATAGCTCTTCGGGCGATTGCGGCGCGACGCGATCTTGTGCGCTGAGGGCGGCGACGCGTTCCAGCAGTTCCACCTCGCGCGGTCCCAAATCGTCCGGGATATCGCCGGTGAGGGCGGCGTTGAGCATTTCGCTCAACGAATCGAAACCGAGCACGACGGCTCGCTGCAACTCGGTGGAAAGCTCTAAGCGACGGTTACGGATTTCGTCGAGCGTATTTTCGAGCGAGTGCGCAAAGGCCTTGATGGCCTGCAGATTCAAGAAACCGGCGCAACCCTTGATGGAATGCACCGCACGAAACACGGCGTTGATCGGTCCGGCGTCGGCAGGCTGAGCGCGATGGGCGTCCAATTCCCCGGCGAGCCCGTTCAACGAGGCGAGCGCCTCGTCGACGAAGTCGGCGATCAATTCGCGATTGTCATCTAATGCGGCATCGGCCATCGACACGCGGCACCTGGCTGGGGGCTGCAAAGGTGAATGACTGTCTTGTGATCTCGGCGGGCTCGCGGGTTAGAGCGAAACGACCTTATCCTCGTGGCGGCGCGTGGTGAGGTCTTGCAGCGTCAGCCACCAATGATCAATCTTGTCGAACGCCGCCTCGAGCGCTTGCAGCAAGGGGGCCACGTCGTTCAGCGGCTTGAACAGACAGGCCTCCGCCCCGCGGCGCATCGATTCCAGCACCGACGTCATCGACACCAGGCCCGTCAACATAATGACCAGCACGCCGCCGTCGTAACGCTTGATCTCGGAGAGCACTTCGAGCCCGTTCGCCTCTGGCATCTGTACGTCGAGGATCACCACGCGGCAGTTATGCCGTACTAGTTGCTCGACGATGTTCGACGGATCGTTCACCGAAATCAGCCGATAGCCATGCGCTTGGAGCCGGTCGCGCACGATCTCGGTGATCAGGCGATCGTCGTCGACATGTAGCACCAGTCGTTCCGCTTTGACCATATCGCTTGCCGCCTTTCCATTACTTCGGTTCAGCCTGGTACGGACCCAGCGCTGGCCGGCTCGCCTCCCCGGACGAACGCTTCCGGCAACGTTAGCTTGCACAATCGCGCTATGACGCCCCCTTACCGAGCGGGGATGCGATTCGCCCTACAAGCGGGATAACCGTTACAGACGTGCGTGCGCGGGCTAGCAATGAATCGGCCCGCGAGCGTCTACTCTAGGCGCTGACGCTTCTGGCTCACTGGGGCAGAAAGGGGCACGGGATTAGAATTCCACCAACGCGACGTGCCATTGCCGCGGGCCGTGGACGCCGGTGACGAGACGCAACTCCAGGTCGCCGGTCTTGCTGGGGCCGGTGATCAGCGTGACATTGCTGGGAAGCTCGTTCCGGAACGCTACGGCGAGTCGCTGGAAGTAGTCGAACAGGTCCGGCACGACCGCCTGCGCTTCGACGATCGCCAAATGCACCGCGGGAAGCAAGCTCGCGGAACGCTCGTGACCGAACGCGGCCTGCATGGCGATCGAACCGGTTTCCGCCACCGCGGCGCTCACGGCGGAAATGCCGAGCGAAGCGCGGAGCATCGCCGCGCGCCGGGCGTCCGGAGCGAGCAGCAAGGCGCGTTCGGCATCGAGCCATTCCACGCCCAGGTCGTCGAGTTGCTGATAGATGCCCAGGCGCGCCAGCGCTTCGTCACGCCAGACGAGCGCATGACGGCAATCCTGTTGCGCAACGAGCTCGCGAATCAGTGCGGACAGCTCGGCCGCGTCGCGTGGTCGATGAAACCTGCCGCCTGTCGCCGTGACTTCTCGTCCGAATCGTTCGAACAACTCTCCGCTCGTCGCCGGCTCGTACTTTCCGTACGAGCGGCGCTCCGCATGGACGCGATGCGCACGTCCGGCCGCGGCCGCTGCGCGCACGCGCTGGAGAAACTCGGAACGATTCATACGCCCCCCTCGCGCGCCCACCAGTCGCGGAACCGTTCCCGCGCCGGCGCTGGGAAATCGCGGGCGTCGGTCCAACCACGTAATCCGCCAGGGAGTCGCTTGAGCCAACCGCCGCGCGCCAGTCGGCCGATCGTACGCGTCGCCAGCCACGTGCCGAGCCGGTATAGCCTGGGGGAACGCATGGCGCGGGCCCACGCCCGATAGGCAACGTTTTCCAGCCGCGAATGCCCACCGGGCGCGTTATGCAACTCCTCGCGGAGTTTGACGAGCAACTCGGGGATCGCGATTTTCACGGGACACGCCGCCTGACACGCGCCGCAAAGGCTCGACGCATGCGGCAGATGACGATTCATTGTGAGGCCGTCATAGAGGGGCGTCAGCACCGCGCCAATCGGCCCGGCGTACACGCCGCCGTACGCGTGGCCGCCGATGTTGCGGTAAATCGGACAGGCGTTCAAGCACGCGCCGCAGCGAATGCAGAACAAGCTCTCGCGCAACGGGCTGCCGAGAATCCGCGTGCGGCCGTTGTCGAGCAGCACGAGGTGAAATTCCTCGGGGCCATCGAGCTCGCCGGCGCGGCGCGGACCGGTGACGAGCGACGTATAGATCGAAAGCGTCTGCCCCGTCGCCGCCCGGGCCAGCACTTTGAGAAACACCGGCAAGTTGGCGAGCTTAGGGATCACTTTTTCGATCCCCATGATAGCGATGTGCACGCGCGGCAACGTGACGGTGAGCCGGGCGTTCCCTTCGTTGGAGATGAGCACAATCGTGCCGGTTTCGGCGACGGCAAAGTTCGCGCCGGTGATGCCGACGTCGGCCGTGGCGAATTTCTCACGCAGCGTTTCGCGGGCGTAAGCTGCCAGTCGCTCGGCGTCCGCCGGGAGCGGCCTTCCGGCATGTGCGGAAAGCAACTCCGCCACTTCCGGCGTGCGTAAATGCAGCGCCGGCGCGACCAGGTGCGAAGGGCGCTGCTTGGCGACCTGAATAATGAACTCGCCGAAGTCGGTTTCGACCACTTCGACGCCAGCGGCCTCGAGCGCGGCGTTGAGATGCACCTCTTCGGGGGTCCACGACCTGCATTTCACGACACGCCGCGCGTTGCAGCCTTTCAGGATACCGGCGATGATCCCGCAGGCGTCGGCGCCGTCGTCCGCGAAGTGAACCTTCCCGCCCAGGCGCTCCACGCTGGCGGTTAGCGTTTCCAGGTGGCGGTCCAACTCCGCCAATGTTTCGTCTTTGATCGCCCGGGCCCGCTCCCGCAATGCCGCCGATTCCGGAAATGCGGCGAAGGCGTCCTTATTACGCTGGCCGAGCGTCTGCCCCAAGTTCGCCAGCGCGAGCTGCAGATTAGCGTTCCGCAACGCCTCGGCCGAAGCATCAAGAAACTCATGGTGCTCACGCGCGGCGTAATCAGTGGCGGGCATGGTTGGGTACGCCGCAATGAAGGGCGCTGGTGATCGCGAGCATCTCTGCCCCAACGGGGCTGTCGAACATGTCCTCGCCAATGTAACGGTGTCGCGCAAATGCTCCAAGCTGCCGCGTTGACTCCTTTTCGTTAATTGCCGTAACTTATCTTGATCCGCGAGTTCAACTCGCGTAAAGTGCCGCTCCGCTTAGCAACTGCCGCGACAAGGAGGTC
>CAZUBB010000215.1:0-3051 GCA_964618485.1 uncultured Pirellulales bacterium | reverse complement strand
GCTGCTGTTTGGACTAGCCCTGATGCTGGTGAGCGTCGCTACGCTCAGCGGCACGGGCTTCCACGGCCTTTACGCCTACCGGGGCCTCGTGAAGAGCCTCGGTCGTCGTGCGGCGGAACTGCCGTTGGCGGCCGACCTGGACCACAGCGTCGCCGAACTGCGGTTGGCCCAGCGCGACGCCCGGTCACAGGTGTTCTTGCCCGCGGCCGAATGGTCGCCGGAGGCGAAACAGGCGCGGCGCGAAGTCTTCCGCCACGATCTGGCGCTAGTGCATGAAGCGCTGCGTCTCTACTCGTTGCAGCTCGCCGACAGTGCGGAGCGCAACCCTCGGCTGGGAGACGCCAGCCGCTCGCAGGAATGGGAAAACGTCAAGTTTATCGAGAACGCGCTCGAACGGATCGCGGAAATCTCGCGGACCGACGATTGGCTCGACGACGAGATCGCCGCCGCGAAGCTGGATCGGGAGCTGGAGGACCTGCAGCAGCTCACGGCGGTACTGCCCAGCTATCTGCACCGTGAGATCCGGCACGTCGCCGACGACGTGCGCGGACAGTATCGCGCATTGATCGCAATCAGCTGGGTCACCAGTGTCGCCGCGGCGCTGATGCTCGGCTCGCTCGTGCACCTCTTTTACAAATGGGTGTTTCGTCCGCTGCGGATTCTGATCAAAGGTTCGCGGAAGGTGGCCGCCGGGAATTTCAGCTACCGCATTCAGCTTGACGCGCACGACGAGATGGCGGAGCTGGCCCAGGCGATGAACGACATGACGTCGCGGTTCCAGGCGATCCGCGACGACCTCGATCGACAGGTGCAAACCCGCACCAAGCAGGTCGTGCGCAGCGAACAGATGGCCAGCGTCGGCTTCCTGGCGGCCGGCGTCGCGCATGAGATCAATAATCCGCTGGCCGCGATCGCCATGTCCGCGGAGTCACTGGAACGCAGGCTGCGCGACGCGCCGTTTCCGGACGTGGATCAACAGTCGCTCGTGCGGCGCTACCTGGAAATGATTCAAAGCGAAGCGTTCCGCTGCAAGGAAATCACCGAGAAGCTGCTCGATTTTTCGCGCTCGGGCGAAGTGCAGCGGCGGCGCACCGAATTGCGCGAGCTCGTGCAAGGCGTCATCGACATGGCGAGCCATCTTGATCGTTATCGCGGAAAAACCGTGATCCTTCAGTCCGGTGAGCCCGTATATGCCGTCGTGAATGGGCAGGAAATCAAGCAAGTGACGCTGAACCTCGTGGCCAATGCGCTCGACAGCCTGGACGACGGCGGGACGCTCACCGTGTCCGTCGAGCAAGCGCGCGACCAGGTGCGCTTAGTATTCGTCGATACCGGCTGCGGCATGACGCCCGAGGTGCTGGAGCACTTGTTCGAGCCGTTCTTCACGCGCCGCAAGGGAGGTCAGGGGACGGGGCTGGGGCTATCGATCACGTATCGCATCATTCAGGAACATCAGGGACACATCGAGGCCACGAGCGCCGGGCCGGGACAGGGATCGCGATTCGTCGTGACCTTGCCCCTCGGCCTTACGGAGAAGGAGCCGAGCCATCGCTACCACCAAGCCGCGTAACAAGTTGAAGTTGTTGTTCGCTGACGACGAGCGCTCCCTGCAAGACTTGATGAACATCGAGTTGCGCGGGATGGGACACGAAGTCACGGTCTGCCCTGACGGAACCACCGCCGTCGCGGCGCTCGAACGCAACACGTACGACTGCATCCTGGTCGACCTCGATATGCCGGGCTTCAGCGGCGTGCAAGTGATCGCCAAGGCCAAGGAACTGTCGCCCGATACCGAAGCGATCGTGCTCACCGGTAAGTCGTCGCTGGAGTCGGCCGTGGCGGCGCTGCGGCAAGGGGCGTTCGACTACCTGACCAAGCCGTGCAAGCTGGCGGAACTCGAAGCGCTCCTGGAACGCGTCGCGCAAAAGCGCGAACTGACCAACAAGTACCGGGCCATCAAACGCCAACTGGCGCGGCTGGAGGGCCCGCCGCGCCTCGTCGGTCAGAGCCGCGGGATGGAAGCGGTGCGCAAACTGATCGCCAAAGTAGCCCCGACGAACTCCACCGTCCTGATCCGCGGCGAAACCGGCACCGGGAAAGAGTTAGTCGCCCGGGCGCTTCACGAACAGAGTCACCGCGCGGAAATGCCGTTCGTGGCGATCAACTGCGGCGCGTTGCCGGAGAGCTTGATCGAGAGCGAGCTGTTCGGCCACCGTCGCGGCGCGTTCACCGGGGCGGACGAACATCGCGTCGGACTGTTCGAGGTCGCCAGCGGCGGCACGCTCTTCTTGGACGAGATCGGCGAGTTGCCCAAGTCGATGCAGGCCAAGCTTCTGCGCGTGCTGGAGTCAGGCGAAATCCGCCGCGTGGGGGATAACGTCGCCACGACGGTCGACGTGCGCATCGTCTGCGCCACGCATCGCGACGTGGAGGAAATGGTCGAAGCGGGCGACTTCCGCGAAGACCTGATGTTCCGCATCAACACGTTTGAAATCCGCCTGCCGAGCCTGCGGGAACGCCCGGAAGACATCCCGGCGCTGGCCAGGGAATTGTTGCTGCGAAGTTGGCCGCAGTTACGACCGGACGACGAGTGTTTCTCAGACAGCGCCATGGCGGCGTTGCGATCGCATTGCTGGCCCGGCAACGTGCGCGAGTTGGAGAACGTGATCGAGCGCGCGATGATCCTCGCCGACGGCGACGTCCTCACCTGCGCGGCGCTTTCCGAGGGCTTGGTCAAGCCGAGCGCACGGCGCAGCGCGCCGACTGCGCCCGACCGTCCCGTGTCGGTGGAGGCGTACATCCGCGACGCGGTGGACCGATACCAGGACCGGTATAGCGAGACCGAGCTCGCCCGCATGCTGGGGATCGGACGCAAGGCGCTCTGGACGCGTCGTCGCGAGTGGGGGCTGCCGCGCAACGGGCGCAGCGGCAAGAAGACCTAGGCTGTTTCGCCGGGCACGTTGATCGGTTTCGTTTCGAAACAGCCTGCGCGCGTCGTGCCGGCACCCGGTTGTTATTGCAGGGGGACGAGCGGCGCCGCCGGGACCTGGC
>CAZUBB010000214.1:7093-7553 GCA_964618485.1 uncultured Pirellulales bacterium | reverse complement strand
GCCGTTCGAACGCGACGACGCCGTACGACGTCCCCACGCCCACCGACTCGAGCGACGTGCTGATGTCGCCCAGCGCCGCGACCTTTGCCTCCGCGAGGATCCGCCGCAGCGCCTCCGCATCGGCCGCGAGCCGCTCGCCCGTCGCCCGCCGCGTCTCGAAGCGGTCCGTCGGCAGGATCGGGTAGAACTGCGGCTCGATCTTCGGCAGTGCGGCCGGCGCGTCGGCGATCGCGGCCGCCTCGGCCGCTTTTTTCGCCGCGGCCGCCATCGCCTCCTCGCTGAACGACTCCGCGACCGCCTCGCCGCGCTTCTCGCCGACGATGGCGCGGATGCGAACGGTGTCGGTCGAGCCCGCGCCCGCGTCACCGAGTGAATTTGTCGTGAATCGCTGCCGCCGCACGAGCTTCTGCGAGAATTTGACCTCGACGGCCTCCGCGCCGGACGCCTTGTGAATCATCGC
>CAZUBB010000214.1:4242-6997 GCA_964618485.1 uncultured Pirellulales bacterium | reverse complement strand
TGACCGGCCCGTAACGATACAGCGAGCGGGCGACGGCGTCGCGATAGGGTGGGAAGGTGGGAACGTGGGAACGTGGGAAGGTGGGAAAGGCGCAGCGCGAATCCGAGCCCGACGCGCGAGCGAGGGACTGGCTGCGCCGCGAGCCGCGCAAAAGCGGTTACGCGATCATGTCAAGAACGTGGCGTGTATCGCTGGGTCGGAGTCCGTGCCGCGTCTCTGGTCTTATCTGCAATGCTATGAAAATCTGCGTTACTCTGCGGATCATACTCTTCGCCGTCGGAAGCAAATGAAAATACTCATCCGCAGATTGCACAGAGTTACCCAAATGAATGCAACGAGCGCGCACGGCCCGCTGTGCGGACCGATTCGGAGTGGAGTGAACTTGTTACAAAGCGACTGACGCGAGCCGCAATCGCGGTCCGCACGGCGGACCCTACAGCCCGAAATTCGCCAGCAGGAGCGCCAGGTCCTGCAGCGCCACGCAGTTGTCGTTGTCAAAGTCGACCGCGGGGCTGTAACTCGGATCGGGCGCGCACGCGCCGAAATGCGCGAGCAGATTCGCCAAATCCTGAATATCCACGTCTCCGTCGCCGTCCGTGTCGCCAACCACGCCGGGCACGCACCCGAGCCGTGCCAGATAGGCCGAAACTTCGCCGCCGGCCATCATGAAATCGCCGCCGACCAGCAGTTCGGCACCGTCTGCGCCGAGCGCATACACACGACCATCCGTTCCACCATCCACGCTGGTCCACGCGCCGGCGGCGTAGCGATTCAAGTTGAGGCCTGGGAATACGTTGGGATCAAAGTAGGTTCCCGCGACATAGAGCTCGCCGTCGTGCGAAAAGAGCGCCGTGGCCGAAGTGCTGTAGTACTCGTCGTCGACCGGCACCCACTGGGTACCATTCCACGCCGCAAGCCCGCGCGGATTTCCGGCGGCCGGCAGACTGAAATTGCCGCCGGCGACCAGAACGCCCGCATGCACCTCCAGGGCGCTCACCGTGTCGCTCGTATCTCCCAAGCCGACTCCCAGCGCATCCCAGCCCGCGCCGTTCCACGCCGCGATGTTCATGGCGGGCACGCCGCCGGCATCGGCGAATCGCCCACCGACGATCAGGCGTCCCGAGTGCGGCGTCATCGCGTAGACCGTTCCATTGGTTCCGCCGGCCACGGGTACCCAGTTTCCGTTGTCCAACTGCGCGATGTAGTCCGTCACCTGCCCCATGTGCAGATTGGATCCGCCGGCGTAGAGCCGATTGCCGAAGATCGCCAGCGAACGGACCGAGCAAACAGACGGCGTCAGCCCAAAGCCGCCGTCGATCGCCACCCAGCTCGTACCGTTCCACGCCGCCACGCCGTCGGTACCCGCGACATTGGTAAGCGTCCCCGTGCCGCCGACGATCAACAGGCTACCGGTATCGACCGCGCACAGCGGCGGGGCGATCAGGCCGGGGGCGAACGGCTGCCACGCCGTTCCGTCCCAGCGCGCGATGTAATCGCTGACCGCGCCGTCCAGCACTCGGAACTCGCCAAAGGCGATTGGCTGACCCTGGAAGGTCGAGAAGCCGGTGACGCGGGCGTTGGTACCCGCGCCCATGTGGAACCAGTTCACGCCGCCGAATCGGGCGATATTTCGAGCACCCTTTCCGCCGGCCTCGCCGAAGGCCCCCAATACGATCAGGTCGTTGTCGTAGCTTGCGAAATTTGCGATGGCGGTTACCGCGGGCGCTCCGACTACTTCGTCCCAACCCGTGCCGTTCCATTTCGCCATGCCGCTCGCGCCATCGACGACCTGCATCTCCGCGAACAGGTTGTTGCCGTTCATGCCGAGCCGATTTCCATAGCGAAACGCCGATCCTGCCGCGAGCCAGTTTGTGCCATTCCAGCGGGCTATTTTCTGAATATTCGTGTCGCCGCCGGCGCGCGTGAAGGTGCCGATCGCGAAAATATCGTTGTTGCGTTTCGCCAGGGAGTAGACCCATTCGGTGGGTCCCGTCGGAAGGCCGCAGCCACCGTCCAAGTCATCCCAAAGTCCGGTGGTGCGGTCAAAACGCGCGATGTTCGCGACGGTGATCGGCCCCGCGCCATCGAGTGCGCCGGCGACGTAAAGATGATTGCCATCGACCAGCAGCTCACGCACGTCACCCGGCCCGCTCTGTTCGGAGAGCCCACCACCGTACGCACTCCAGGAGCTCCCGTTCCAACTCGCCAGGCCGTTGATTTCAACGCCGCCGATCGTCCTGATGTTGCCGCCGCAAATCAGCTTGCCGTCGTACTCGACCATCGCGTTGATCGTCGGGAACTGTTCGGTAATGTTCCCGACCGCCCGCCACTGGCCGCCATCCCAGCGCGCTACAAACCGCGCCGGTGAACCGCCGGCCTCGGTGAACGAACCGGCGACATAGAGTTCGCCGCCGAACACGCACATCGCGGTGATTTCGTTGTTCACCCCGCCGTCGACCAGCGCATTCCAGCGCGAACCATCCCAGCGGGCGATGTTGCTGACCGGTTCCGGTCCGCCGAGCGTGAACCCGCCGCCGACGAACAGCATCGGTCCCGCGCCATAGTCAAAGATGGCACTGCAATTGGCGCGTGCGAAACTCTCTGCTCCATGTCCCAGACCGCGCACGCCGCCACCCGGCAGAAACTCGCAGATGTCCCCGGCCTGCGCGTGGGACAACGCAATACTGATGAACGCGATCATGGAAGAGCGAACTGAGACCACGACACCCCCTCCTCATCGTGTGCTGGACGCAGG
>CAZUBB010000214.1:2433-4232 GCA_964618485.1 uncultured Pirellulales bacterium | reverse complement strand
GGCCTTGTTCCATGATAGGGAGCGGAATTCAGTTTAGCGATTGAATGTCCTGCGAAATAACTCCGTACTTTCAGCAGTTATGGGACATGTGTGGCGCGACGGCGGGGACCATGGCTGCCAACGGACGCAGCCATGCCACTTAGCGCGAGCGTGTCGCGGAGCGGGTGGCCATCAGAAGCTGATCCCCGCTCAGGTTTCGGAGCCGTGATTCGAAGTCTTCGATCGAAACGGTTTCCCGGACCGGCTTCAGTATCTCATCCTCGATCGTGCCGGAGTAGGAGTGCAGCAGTAATCCCGCCTCCCGGACGCCGGGCAGCCCGACGAGGTCGGCAATAATATCCGACCACATCTTGAGTGTGTCGGTGCGCGCCGTTTGGCGCTGCGCCTCGGACCAGGCGTCGGCGTTGACATGATCGCTCACCCACCGGTCGATCTTCGCCTGCGACCACCCCTGCCTGGCCAGCGCGGCAGCACGCTTCCGAGGGGTGACCGCTTGTTTGTCCCGCTCGGCGGAGCCTGTCTCGCGTGGCACGAGCGCGGAGCTGCAGTCGCACTGATCAGCGCACGTCAAGTAGAGCCGCTCTTCCTCCGCGAGCACGCGAGCGAGGGACGCGTTGCGAACCGGCGTTGCCCGTCGACCGTGGCGGCGGAGAACCCGGTCAATCGCGCCGGTGTCGCCGCCGCCCACGACGAGTGTGATGAGGTAGCACATAGCTGCATCAGTATAGTCGAGGGGCGGCTAGTCTCATCTGCGAAAATCTGCGTGAATCTGCGTGAATCTGCGGATCGTACTCTTCGCCATCGGGAGCGAATGAGAGTATTTATCCACAGAGTTGACAGATTAACGCAGATGAATGCAATCCGCGCGCGGGGTCCGCGGTGCTGACCGATTCGCCTGCGTAGTGTGTGTGTCACCTTGGATCGCGAATCGGGAATCGTGCGGCGATTCCCTCCAACCCCGAGATCAGCGCCGGCAAGTACGATTGATCGATGGCAAACGTGAATCGATGCTGCTGATTCAGCAGATCCGGAGTGATGTCGACGACCAGTTCTCCGCGGCCCTTCTCCAGCGACAATTTTGCATTCACGTGCGGCTCGAGGCAGACGAGTTCGGCGGTTCCGTTCAGGCTTTCGTGGCACCGGCGGGCTTCCTCAAGCCAGCGATACAACTCCGGCGCGTGGATGATCGCTCCGCGGGCCTGCACGCAAGCACCGTCTGCTTCGCACCGCGCGAGCACTTCAAGCCAGTTGCCGTCCCAGAAGTCGTGAAGGTCCTCGAACTGGCGACCGAAGACCCAGATGCTCAGTCCGGCAATCTGAACGTCAGCCGGCTCGCGCCATCGACTGGAGTGCGACATCCTCAGCTACCCCTCGGAATTACAGGCGCGGATTGTACTCAGTGGTTTCATGGGATTCAGCGTCGCGGTCGCGCGGAATCGGCCTCGCCGGACTCGCTCAGATCTCGGACGCACTCCGTTCCTCCCACGGGCGTTCCTCGCCTAAACTGCCCCCGCGTTCACCGATTTCGAATCGTTACATTCGGCCGGCCGGACGGGCACGCGAGTCTCTTTATGGCGACGAGCTACGACGTCAAGCTCTCCCGGCACACGCCGGCCAGGTTTCCCGATCGCTGCGTCGCCTGCGGCACGACGCATCCCGGAGCATCGGTGACCGTCGGCTCGGGCATCCTCCGGTGGTCGATGCTGATCTGGCCGTTCTCGGGGCGGTTCTCCGTCCGCGCACCGATCTGCCAGGTCTGCCTCAGCGACTTTCGCCGACGTCGTTACGTCCGCAGCCTC
>CAZUBB010000214.1:0-2423 GCA_964618485.1 uncultured Pirellulales bacterium | reverse complement strand
GGATGTTCAACGCCTACGACGGCCCGTTTCGCAAGTGGGTCATCATCCTCACGGCCATCGTCCTGATCGTACCTTACGCGATCTGGGCGACCGCCCATCCGCTCGCGTTCGACGTGACGGCTACGCGCGACTCGGTGAGGTATGAATTCGCGGATGACTCGTACGCAGAGGAATTCGCCCGGGAAAACTGTGGCCACGCGGAATGACCCGCGAACACGAGCGGACTCAACTTCTTCCTGGTTTGGTCTGAACCCCGGCTACCTGGAAATCAGCGTCGCTTGATGGGCTGTCAATCTCGGCGATCAATCTGCTCAACCCGGCGACGAGCCTCCCCGCTAATCTGGGGATCGTCTTCGTCGCCGTCGGTGCGAATGAAAAGACGACTTTAGCACACGCTGCCGAATCGACCAAGAAGCTGCGCGAGATCCGACAGATCCACGTCGCCATCGACGTCGATGTCGCCGTCGCCGGGCTGCGCCTCGGAGTCGCCAAAGTGCGCGAGCAGTCGCGCCAGGTCGGCAATATCCACGTCGCCGTCGCCATCCAGGTCGCCCGGACACGTCGGGCACTGTGTCACCTCAAGCGTGGCCGCCGGACTGACGTCACTGCCGCAGACGCTGAAGACTCCGCAAAAATAATCGCCGGCATCCCCGGCCGAAACTCCGATGATCGTAAGCACCGGCGTCGACGATCCGGAGATTACCGAGCCATTGCCGGTCGGACCGTCAATCAGCGTCTCGTCACCGTGATTCCATTCAAAGCTCACTTCCGTGCCGACCGCCGTAACCGATAGGGTTGTTGTGGAACCGACACATGCTGTCGTTGGATCGGGACCGTCGATGATCGACGGAGGCGTCGCGATCGTCAGCGACGCGGCGTCGGTCGTTGCACTTCCGCAATCCGCGGTGAGAACGCAGTCGTAGTCGCCTTCATCGGCATGTACCGAGTTGAAGATCGTTAGCGTCGAATCGTTGACTCCGGAAATGATCGAACCCCACCCAGTCTCGCCATCCACCAGCGGTGCGCCCTGGCGGCGCCATTGATAACTGATTGTCTCCGTGCTCGAACCGGATGCAATGAAAAGAGCCGTGTCGAGAAGGCAGGGACTGTAGGGTTGCGGGGAACCCGTGATCTCCACGCATGAGCGCGTGCCCCCGTGGGGTTGGGCACAAAGAGTGGAGGCAAGCGCGATGCTCGAGATCGCCACGGTGACTACATGGGAGACCATCGCCTTCCTCCGGAGTTATCAGGAACGATGAGGCCGCGGCCTACTGGTTTCGCATTCTAGCACGGTTTAGCAGAACGGGACGTGAATTTGTGGCGGGGTGAGAGCGTGAGGGGTTTGACCCTCTCCGCTCTCACCCTTGTCACGTTGACCGCGGTTTCGAGCACTCGCGTGCGCTATTTCTTGCGCTTCAGCACGAACGCCATCTCCTCCGTCTGCTTGCCGTCCGCGTACGCCCGCCACCAGGTCTTGAGGTGATCGGCGTCGACAAACTCGAACTTCGCGTCGTGCATGTGCATGTCCTTGGCCGGGTCGATGTTGCACCCGCCGCAGAACTCAAACGCGACCTTGTTGCCTTCCAGCTTGCCGGCCTTCATTTGCGGCTGGTTGGCCAGGGCGCAGTAGTGCGTGAGGACCACGTTCTTGCCGTCCATGTGGTAGACCGTGATCATCTCGTGCGGGCCGCCGGGGTTGATCGTCTCGAGCACGGCGCTGCCGGCGGATGTGACGTGGTAACTGATCACGACGCCCTTGGCTTCAAACCCCTCCGGGGGCGGGCCGTCCCAGACCCACTCGCCCGCGAGGCCCTTGATTTTGTCAAAGAGCGGGCTCGACTCCGCAGGCTTGGGCGCGTGCTCGTGCTGGCCCTCCTGCTTGCCCTCGGCCTTGGCGTCCTGCTTCGCGCCCGCCTTGGGCTGGTCCTTGTGCTCGGCTTTGTGTTCCTGCGGGGCCCAGAGCAGACCCGCGAGGCAGACCGTCCCCACGGCAAGAAACTTGACCAACGTAACCATGAGATGCGTTCCTTTTCTCGCACAAACCGCGGCCGCTCGCCAAGCGACGCGAGCGGAAGTATAGAGCGGCCGGGCGGAGAGGGCCATGGAAGAGCGAAGAGCGCAATGGGAGCGGCCGCGTCAACGCTTACGCCGAGAGCGGCCCGGTCCGCCATGCCGCCTGGTCGCCGGCGATGTAATTGTCGTGGACAAGCGTTTCGAAGGAGGGCCGGTACGCGCCGCCGGGGAGATTGCCGATCCGGCGGACGACGGCTTCGGCCTTTTCCTTGAGGCGGTCGAGGCGCGAGAGGTCGGCGCGGGAGCCGCCGGCGCTCGCGATGCGCGTGAGTTCGGGTCGGAGGTCTTCGAAGAGGTGGAGGAGCCCGGCGATACCGTCGGCGGCCGGGGCGAGGCGGCCGGCCGCGTAG
>CAZUBB010000213.1:2919-7697 GCA_964618485.1 uncultured Pirellulales bacterium | reverse complement strand
CGACGGCGACCGCGACTTGATCGTCGCGCACGAGTGGCGCGTGATCGTGATGGCGAACGACGGCCAGGGGCGATTCGACACGGCGACCGTGATCGAGAGCGAGGCGCAGGTCTTTTCAATGGCCGCCGCGGATTACGATCAGGATGGCGATCTGGATTTCTATTGCTGCGGCTACAACCCGTCGGAATCGACGTTCAACCGCGGCCCATTGGGCGCGCCGATGCCGTTTCACGACGCCAACAACGGCGGCCGCAACATGCTGTTGCGGAATGACGGGGGGATGAAGTTTTCGGATGTCACCAACGCCGTGGGGCTCGACGAGAACAACTCGCGGTTCAGCTTCGCCGTGGCCTGGGAGGATTTCGACAACGACGGCGACCAGGACATCATGGTGGCCAACGACTACGGCCGGAACAACCTGTATCGCAACGACGGCGGATTGTTCCAGGACATCGCGCCGGAGATGGGGGTCGAAGACATCTCCTCCGGCATGTCGGTTGCGTGGGGCGACGTGAATCGCGATGGCTGGATGGATCTCTATATCAGCAACATGTTCTCCTCGGCGGGGAATCGCATCACGTATCAACGGCAATTCAAGCCGGACGTGAGCGAGGACACCAAGCAGATTTATCAGCGGATGGCCCGGGGAAACTCGCTCTTTATCAACAAGTCTGGGTCCGGCTTCCAGGACCGCAGCGTGGAGTCCGCCGTGACGCTCGGGCGCTGGGCCTGGGGTTCGCGGTTCGTCGATCTCGACAACGACGGTTGGGAAGACATCTTTGTGACGAACGGCTTCATCACCACGGACGACACCGGCGATTTGTGAAGCACCTATTGGCGACAGGTCGTGTCGCAATCGCCGATCGATGATTTTTCCTCGCCGTCCGTCGCGCGCTACGAGCAAGGTTGGGCTGCGCTCAACAAATTGTTGCATCAGGACCGCTCCTTCAGCAGCCGCGAACGCGACTGCGCGTTCCTGAACACCGGCGGCGAGCGCTTCGCCGATCTCTCCGCCGCGGGCGGGCTCGATCACCCCGGCGACGGCCGCGCAGTCGCCGCCGCCGACTGGGACTTCGACGGCGACGCGGATCTATGGCTGACTGATCGCACGGCGCCGCGCCTGCGCCTCTTGCGCAACGACAATGCCGCGAACCATCATTTCGTGGCGGTGCGTCTCGCGGGGAACGGGACGACGAGCAATCGTAACGCCATCGGCGCGCGCGTCACGCTCGAAGACGTCCCTGGCCTGAGCGGTAAGTCGATTCGCACGCTGCACGCGGGAGACGCCTTTCTTTCGCAATCGACGGAGTGGCTCCATTTCGGCCTCGGCGACTCGACCGACGCAGGCAAGTTGACCGTGCGCTGGCCCGACGGCGCGGAAGAGACGTTCGCGAACCTGGCGGCGAATCAGTTCTATGACCTGCGGCAAGGCACAGGCGTGGCGAATCCTTGGACGCCGCCCGTCATCGCGCAGCCCTGGAGTTCCGGAACGCCGGAAGTCGCCAACGATGCGACCGACATCGCTAGGATTATCTTGCCCGCGCCGATTCCGCTTCCCGATGCGCCGTATCTCGATGGCGATCAGAAGAAAGTGCCTCTCAGCGCCGCCGCCAAGGGACCGCTGCTGGTCAACCTTTGGGCCACCTGGTGCCAGCCGTGCATTAAGGAACTTGGCGAATGGTCGCAGCATGAAAAAGAGTTCAACGCCGCGGGGCTGCACGTGCTCGCGCTGCATGTTGACAACCCCGAGGCGCCGGAGAGCGATCTCGCGGCGCAGCAGGCGGTCTGGGATCGCTTGAAGTGTCCCTTTGAGCGCGGCGTGGCCACGAGCGATCTCGTGCGCAGTTTAGATCTGCTGCAGCGCGGACTGCTGGATCGCTGGCGTCCGCTGCCGGTGCCGTGCAGTTTCTTGCTGGACGCCGATCACAACCTCGTGGCGATCTACAAGGGTCCGGTCGATGTGGAACAGTTGTTCCGCGACACCGAGTTACTGGGCGCCGCCGGCGCCGAGCGCCGGATTGCGGAAGTCACGCCGCTCGGCGGCCTGGGCTACGTGAACGCGGACGATATCGACTTGATCCCGATCGCGGAACAATTCATTGATCACGGCTTGCTCAGCGCCGCGATCTCCTACCTGCATAGCGCGACCCGGAAGGTCGATCCCAACACGCTGAACCCCACCGCCAAGCGCCGTTACGCGGACGCCAAATACGTGATGGGCGTGCTCCTCCGAGAAAACCAGCAGCCCGCGCTGGCGGAGACCGAGTTCATCGCGGCGCTACGGTACAACCCAGCCGACCGTAGGCCGCGCCAGGATCTGGTGAAGCTATTGACGGCAAAGGGGGATCTCGACAGCGCCGCGCGCTACCTGCACGAAGGACTCGCGACCGATCCGGGCGATTCCGAAATGGCGACGACGCTCGGCATGGTCCTGCTCCGCCAGGGACAGGCCGCGGAAGCGGCGAACGTCTACGACGCCGCGCTGCGCAGTCGGCCCAACGACGTTGCGCTCCGCATGCTGCTGGCGGATTCGCTCATGGCTGCGGGGGAAATCGAACGCGGACTGCAAGAGTTCCGCGCGGTCCTCGCGTCGCAGCCCGAGAATGCGTCTGCCGCGAATAACCTGGCCTGGATTCTTGCCACGCATCCGGATGATGCGATTCGCAACGGCGCGGAAGCGGTTCGCGTCGCAGAAGCGATGGTCACCGGCGTCGGGGGCGAACAGCCAAACGTGCTCGACACGCTCGCGGCGGCCTACGCTGAGTGCGAGCGATTTGAGGAAGCCGCCGCGACGGCCGCCAAAGGCGCGGCGATTGCCCAAGCCGCCGGCCAAGGCGAACTCGCATCCAAGCTGGAGCGCCGCCGACAGCAATATCTCGCACATCAGCCGCTACGAGACACCTCGCTGCCGAAGCGCAGGCCGAAAAAATAGGGCTCGCTGTGAAAGCGTGAACTCGCGATCAGACATGCCCTACTGTAGCCGAGGTCTGCGACCTCGGTGGGGAGGGTAGAATCGCCGCCTAGCAGCCCACCGAGGTCACAGACCTCGGCTACAGTAGTGGGATGGCGCTATTTGCCGGTGAGTTGCTTTTTGATCGAAGCCTTGGCCGATTCGAGTGCGGCGGGGAGTTTGGCGGGTTCCTTGCCGCCGGCCTGCGCCATGTCGGATTTGCCGCCCCCTTTGCCGCCGACGAGTTGTGCCGTTTCGCCGACCCAGTTGCCGGCGTGCAAGCCCTGGGCTTCCAACTCGCGCGAGATGCCGGCGACGAGCGTCACCTTGCCTTCGGCGCTGCTGGCGAGCAGCACCGCGATCGGAGACGCCTTGCGGCGCAGCTGATCGATCAATTGCCGCATTACGTTGGCGTCCGCGCCGGCGGCTTCGGCGACGACAAAGGTCGCATCCCCCACCTTCACGGCGCCTTCGAGCAGTTTTTCCGGCGAGACTTCGCCACTTGCCGCCGCGGTCGTGAGTTGTTTCTTCAACTCGCGCACTTCCTTGGCGAGGGCGGCGACGCGCGCCGGCGCTTCCGCGATCGGCGCTTTGAGCGCGCCGGCGATTTCCGTGAGCGCCTGCTCGTGCTGGCGGACGCGTTCGAGCGCCCCCAGCCCCGTGGCGGCCGTGATGCGCCGCGTGCCGGTGGAGATCCCCTCTTCCGCGAGAATTTTGAACAACCCCACCTGACCGGTGTTCGTGAGGTGCGTGCCGCCGCAAAGCTCGCGGCTGAAGTCGCCCATCGTCACCATGCGGACCATGTCCGGATACTTCTCGCCGAAGAGCATCATCGCGCCGGCCTTGCGGGCCTCGGCGATCGGCGTCACCTGCCAGCTCACGGAATCGGCTGCGATGATCCGCTCGTTGACCTCGGCTTCGATCTTGGCGAGCGTCTCGCGATCGACGGCGCCGTTATTGGTGAAGTCGAAGCGCAGCCAGTCGCGATCGACCTTGGAACCGCGTTGCAGCGCGTGCGAGCCGACGTATTTTTGCAGCGCGTGATGCAGGATGTGCGTCGCGGAGTGCGCGCGGCGGATTCCTTGCCGGCGCGAGGCGTCGACTCTGGCGGTGAGCGACGCGCCGAGCTTCAGGCTTCCCTGGCGCAGATGCCCCATGTGCAAGATGAACTCGCCGTTGCGCTGCGTGTCGGTAACTTCGAAGCGGATGCCGTCGCCAATCAACTCCCCGGTGTCGCCGACCTGTCCGCCGCTCTCGCCGTAAAACGGCGATTGATCGAGCACGATCGCGACCGCGGCGGCGTGCCCCACTTCAGTGAGGGTCTCACATAATTTGTCTTGCGCGATGATCCCCTTCACGACGGCCGGCGATTCGGTCACCTCGTAGCCGAGGAACTTCGTGCCGTGCATCACCTTTTTGAGGGCATCGAGCGGGCCGGTCTTGAACAGTTCCACGCGTTGGCCAGCGCCGGAGACCTTGCCGTGCTCCTCCATGCTGGCTTCGAAGCCCTGGCGGTCGAAGCTGAAATTCCGCTCCGCCGCCAGCGTCTCGAATAATTCCGGCGGGAACCCGAAGGTCTGGTACATATCGAAAGCGTCGGTCCCGGGAACCATCACGATTCCCTTCGACTCCATGTCGGAAAACACGCGTTCGATCCGCTGCAGGCCGGCGTCGATCTTCGAGAAGAAGTCCTCCTCCTCGCCGCGAATGACCTGCGACACCCGGTCGACGCTTTCGGTCAACTCCGGATAGGGCTTCTTCATCATCTCAGCGACGATGCCGGTCAGTTGGTGCAGGAACGGTTGGCGCACGCCCATCTGCCGGCCGT
>CAZUBB010000213.1:0-2909 GCA_964618485.1 uncultured Pirellulales bacterium | reverse complement strand
GGCGGATGACGTACTCCTGCTTGCGCGGGCCGGGATAGACGTTTTCGTGCACCGCGAACGCACAGGCGCGAACGTGATCGGCGATGCGCCGCAGGCGGCGGCCATTGTCGTCGCCGGGAATGTATTTCTTGCCGCAGACTTCGGCCGCCGCTTCGACGATCGGCCGCAGAATGTCGATGTGATAGTTGGTGTCGACTCCCTGGAGGGTCGCGGCGCAACGCTCCAGCCCCATGCCGGTGTCGATGTTCTTACTCGGCAGCGGGCGCAGGTTGTTCGGTGGATCACCGACGCGATTGAACTGCGTGAACACCAGATTCCAGATTTCGACTTCGCTCCCCTTGTCGGGATGGAAGTAAATTTCGCTGCAAGGGCCGCAGACGCCGTCCGGGCCGCTCGTCGGCGCGCCGGCAGGCCAGAAGTTATCATCCTCGCCCATCCGCGTAATGCGGTTCGTGGCCAGGCCGATTTCTTTGTGCCAGATTTCCGCCGCTTCGTCGTCGTCCAGGTACACGGTCACCGTGAGACGATTGCCGTCGATGCCGAGCCATTTCTTGGAAGTGAGAAACTCCCACGCCCAGGCGATCGCTTCGCGCTTGAAGTAGTCGCCGAAGCTGAAGTTCCCCAGCATCTCGAAGAACGTGTGGTGGTACGCGGTCCGGCCGACATTGTCGATGTCCCCCGTGCGGAGGCATTTCTGGCAGCTCGTGGCCCGGGTGAATTCCAGTTTGCACTTCCCCAGGAAGTGGTCTTTGAACTGATTCATGCCGGCGGGCGTGAACAGCACGCTCGGGTCCCACCGCGGAACCAGCACGTCGCTGGGGCGCATGGTGCAGCCCTTGGAGACAAAGAAATCGAGGTACTTGTCGCGCAACTCGTCGGTTTTCATCGCAATCCGCTTTTCCGGCGGGAACCCTGGCCCAGGGGACCGGCGTCCACGCCGGCCCAAAAATCCAAGCTGGAAATCATACTCCACAACGCAAAATCGGCGTAGGCCACGCGTTCCGGCGGGGAAGGGGGCGTCGTGACTCCGGGCGCTCACGCTTCCGGCTCCAGGGGAGCAGCCAGCGAGCATGACGCCGTCATTTTGGCGATGGTTCGCGCACGGAGGCGGCAGAGCGGCGGGCGATCATGGCGGCCAGGTAGCCGGCCTTGAATCCGGCGTCGATGTTGACCACGGCCACGTTTGCGGCGCAGCTATTGAGCATGCTCAGCAGCGCCGCCACGCCGCCGAAGCTCGCTCCGTAGCCGACGCTGGTCGGAACGGCGAAGACCGGGCAATCGACAAATCCGGCCACCACGCTCGGCAGCGCCCCCTCCATCCCGGCCACGACGACCACGGCGCTCGCGCCGGCGATTTCCGGCAGCCTACGGGGGAGCCGGTGCGGCCCGGCGACGCCCACGTCCGCGACTTCCACCACATCGACCTCCATCCACCGCGCCGTCTCGGCCGCCTCTTCCGCCACCGGAAGGTCGCTCGTCCCGGCGGTAATCACGGCGATGCGCCCCATGGGAGTCGTGGAAGCGCTCGTCATGCGGCGAAAGGTGCGAGCGAGCGTGTTCCATACCCCGTCCGGCAGCTTCGCCTGCAGTGCCTCCGCTTGGGCCGGCTCCAAACGGGTTGCCAGCAGGTGCTGATCGCGTGATGTGAGTTCGGCGCTAATGGCCAGCAGCGCTTCAATCGATTTCCCCGGACCAAAGACCACCTCCGGATAACCGCAACGGCGCTGGCGATCGAGGTCGAGCGTAACGCCCGTGAGTTGTGCGACGGCGTCCTCCGCGAACGCGGCCTGGAGCGCGCCGAGTGGTAGTTTTCCGTCGAGGAATTGCCGGGCGATCTCGGTGGCGGTTTGCTGGTCCATGGTGGGAATTGTATCGGAGCGCGATTCACTCGGCTGCGCGGGCCAAGTGACCGTGCCCCTATCTTCCGGCGCGGTAGAATGGATTGCGGGGTGAAACTTTACAACCGGCGGGCGGAATCGGCGTCATGACGCTGCGAATTGGCAATGGCGCGGGCTTCTGGGGAGATGATCTCTCCGCGCCGCGGCGTTTGGTCGAAGGGGCCGAGCTCGACTATCTGACGCTCGAATACCTGGCCGAATTATCGATGTCGATCCTCGCCCGGCAGCGCGAGAAAAGCCCGCGGCTTGGCTATGCGGGTGATTTCATCGAGGTGCTGCGCTCGATCGTGCCGGCGCTCGCTTCCCACGCGAAATTGCGTGTGGTCACCAACGCCGGCGGTATGAATCCGCTCGGCTGCGCGGCGGCTGCGGCGCAGGTGCTGGCAGAAGCGGGGGCCGGAGACACGCCCATCGGTGCAGTGTGGGGTGACGATCTGCTGCCGCGGCTCGATGAACTTCAACGGCAAGGATGCGCGCTGGCGCACCTGGATACCGGCGAGCCGCTGGCGGAAATGATGCGCCGCAAGCAGATCGATCGCGTGGTCTGCGCAAATGCCTATCTCGGCGCGCGGCCGATCGTCGAGGCGCTTGATGACGGCGCCAGGATCGTCATCACCGGCCGTGTGGCGGACGCTTCGCTCACGGTCGCGCCGGCGGTGCATCGCTACGGCTGGGCGTGGGACGACTGGATTCGCCTGGCCGGGGCGAGCGTCGCGGGACATGTGATCGAATGCGGCGCCCAGGCGACGGGCGGCTATTTTTCGGGCTGGCGCGATCTCGATTTGCGGCGAATCGGCTTCCCCATCGCCGAAGTCGATGCCGACGGTGCGGCCGTGATTACGAAGCCGGATGGGAGCGGCGGGGCGGTGGATCGTCGCACAGTCATTTCGCAGTTGGTGTACGAAATCGGCGATCCCGCGCACTATCTGACGCCGGACGTCGATGTTGATTTCACCACCGTCAACGTGCAAGAGCTGGGACCGAATCGCGTGCAAGTGCGCGGCGCGACGG
>CAZUBB010000212.1:0-7725 GCA_964618485.1 uncultured Pirellulales bacterium | reverse complement strand
AGCC
This sequence comes from uncultured Pirellulales bacterium, assembly GCA_964618485.1. Classification (GTDB taxonomy): domain Bacteria; phylum Planctomycetota; class Planctomycetia; order Pirellulales; family JALHLM01; genus JALHLM01. The sequence continues at coordinate 7,721 of CAZUBB010000212.1, read as the reverse complement.
TCGGCAATCCCCAACCCCGCCTCGTCAACATCAACGAGGTGCTCTTCGACGACCGCGCAGAATCAATCCGCCAGGCGCTCGCCAAGGAGCTCGATTCCGACATCATCCGCCGGCGCGTCACCAATTTCATCATCCCGCGGATTCCGAAATCGTCCCTCACGCTCAATCTCACCGAGAGCCGCGCCGCCCAGGAAGCAGCGGCCGACGCCGTCTCCGACCAGTTCGTCGTCTACGGCAAAGGCCAGTCGCTCGTCGAACCCGGCGCGCCGCTCACGGCCGAGACACTCGACTTGCTGCGTCTGGAACACTCCAACTTCCTGGCCAGCCGCACCAAGACCGAGATGCTGCTCCGCGGGGCCGCAGTCATGGCGATCGTCGTGGCCTTCGTGGCGGTCTGGGTGTTTTACCTCGCGCGCCGCGAGCCGTACCTGCTGCATAACTTGCGGCGGTTCTCCACGCTGCTGTTAATGATCGTCGTCACGCTCTTATTGGCGCGATGGTTGTCGGCCGATCCGTATCGCGCCGAGTTAATCCCGCTCATGCTCTTCGGCATGACGATCGCCATCGCCTATCGCCGCGAGCTGGCGATGGTCCTCACCGGCTCGCTGGCGGCGATCCTGCTCATGGCCGGCCGGAATTTCCTCAGCGAGTTTCTCGTACTGATGGCCGTCAGCGTGACATCGATCCTGCTGATGGACCACATCCGCAGCCGCGGCAAGCTGATCAAGGTCGGCGTCATCGCCGGCGCCGTGGCCTTCATCATGACCTTCGCCGTCGGCATGCTCGAAGAACAGGACGCGTATCTTGTCTTGATTATGTCCCTGCAAAACGGACTCTGGGCGATCGTCGCCGGGTTCCTGATCTCCGGACTGTTGCCCTTTATCGAAAGCCTGTTCGGCGTCCTTACCGAAATCAGCCTCCTCGAACTCGGCGACGTCGCGCACCCGCTGCTGCAGGAGTTGGTCCGCCGCGCCCCGGGCACGTACAACCATTCGATCAACGTCGCCTCGCTTGCCGAAGCGGCCGCCGAGTCCATCGGCGGGCAAGGGCTCTTGGTCCGCGTCGGCGCTTACTTTCACGATATCGGCAAGATGCTCAAGCCCGGCTACTTCGCCGAGAATCAAGGCCAGGAAGCCAACCGCCACGATTCGCTCGTGCCGGCGATGAGCACGCTCATCATCATCGCGCACATCAAGGACGGCGCCGACCTCGCCCGCCAGCATCATCTGCCGCAGCCGATCATCGACCTCATCGAACAGCATCACGGCACGACGCTCGTGGAGTACTTCTATCGCCGCGCCAGCGAGCTCAGCGAAGCCAACCCCGACGCCGGCGAAGTCGAAGAAAACGCCTTCCGCTACCCCGGCCCGAAGCCGCAATCGAAAGAAGCCGCGGTCCTCATGCTCGCGGACGCCGTGGAGAGCGCCTGCCGCACGCTGGTCGAACCGACCCCAGCCCGCATCGACAACCTCGTCGAGCAGATCACGCGCAAGCGCCTCCTCGACGGCCAGTTCGACGAATGCAACATCACGCTCGAAGAAGTCCACACCGTCGAAGACAGCCTGGTGAAATCCCTCACCGCCGTCTATCACGGCCGCGTCAAATACCCCGAGCAACAACGCACGGCTTGATGCTTTGTCAAACCAACACTGCACGGTCAGATTTGCCCGTCTGTAGCCGAGGTCTGTGACCTCGGTGGAGCGGATTGAATCGCAGTATTTCAACCCACCGAAGTCACAGACCTCGGCTACAGCAGTACAACATTTCCGTTCTCGTTGTTCCGTCGGCAGGCACTCGTGATACGCGTTGAGGAGAATTGGACGTGCGGGCGAACCGCGATCGCTGAGGGTCGCCTGGCCGAAGCGGTGCGCGCAGTGCTGCATGGCGAAGGTATCGCCGCCGGCGAAGTCAGCGTCGCCGTCGTCGATGCCGCGACGATGCACGACCTCAATCGCCGCCACCTGGCGCACGACTACCCGACCGACGTGCTGAGCTTCCTCCTCGATCGAACTTCCGATGCGCTCGAGGGCGAAATCATCGTCAGCGCCGACGAGGCCGCGCTGAATGCGCCCAAATTCGGTGTGTCCCCCGAATCCGAGTTATTGCTCTACGCCGTCCACGGCGCGCTCCACCTCTGCGGCTACGACGACCTGGAAGAATCGGCCGCAAGTATCATGCGCGAGCGCGAACGCCACTGGCTCGCAATGCTCGGCGATGACGCGCGCATCCCGGTCGCGGAGCGCACGTCGTGATCGACCAGGCCCTCTACGTCATCGCTGCGCTCTGCCTCCTCGCGACCTTCGTCGCTTCTTGGGCCGCCCGCTCGCTCCGCGAGTTCTCGCGCAGCCGCCTGGAAGAACTCTGCCGCAAGCGAAACCGCCGCGAGCTGCTCGGGCAGATCCTCCTCCGTCACGAAGACATCGCGCTCGCCACCGAAGCGCTCGCGGTCCTCTTCGCGCTGATGGCCACCGTCAGCTTCCTCAGCGCCCGCTGGCTTCCCCATCTTCTCGGCGAGGCCGCCGCGCCGCTCGAGACCACGGCCCTTTTGACCGACATGGCCACCTGTGTCCTCGCACTCTTGATCGCGCGCCTCTGGGCACCCGAAGCCCTCGCCCGCCTCTGGGCGGAGCCGCTGCTCGTCCGCACCTGGTGGTTCTGGCTCGCCGCCGCGGTCCTCTCTCGCCCGCTGACCGCCATCGGCGATCTCGTCAACGCCTTCGCGCATCGCCTGGCCGGCCGCACGATGGTCGTTCCCTCGGCCGCGTCCATTGAAGAAGAAATCCGCACGATCGTCTCCGAAGGGCACCGCGAAGGGCTCCTCGAAGAAGAGGCCCGCGAGATGATCGAGGGCGTCATGGAACTCGGCGATTGCGACGTTTCCCAGATCATGACCCCGCGCACCGAAATGCTCTCGATCTCCGTCCACCTCGATTGGCAGGAGGCGTTGCAATTCGTCAACCAGGCCGGCCACACCCGCATCCCCGCTTACGACAAGAACCGCGACGACGTCGTCGGCATCCTCTTTATCAAGGACATGCTCCCCGAGCTCGCCAAGGAAGACCCAAAACTGCGCAAACCGATCGCCGACATCCTCCGCAAACCCTATTTCGTCCCGGAAACCAAGCGCGTCGACGATCTGCTCCGCGAATTCAAGCTAACCCGTAACCACATGGCCGTCGTCCTGGACGAATACGGCGGCGTCAGCGGGCTGATCACCATCGAAGACGTCCTGGAGGAGATCGTAGGCGAAATCGTCGACGAACACGACGACGACCTCGTCGAAGGGGTCCGCATGATCGACGAACGCAGTTGCGAAGCGCTCGCCCGCGTGCACCTCGACGAAATCAACGAGCGCCTGCAAACCAATTTCCCGGAGGACGAAGAGTTCGACACCATCGGCGGCTTCGTCTTCCACGAACTCGGCCGCCTCCCCGCCAAAGGCGAACGCCTCACCTGGAACAACCTCCGCATCACAGTAGTGGACGTCTCCCGCCGCCGCATCGAACGAGTAAGAATCGAAGTCCTGGCGCCCACCGAGACGGCGCAGAACGCGGAAGGAACGTGAGCAGGAAGTGATGAGTGATGAGTGAAGAAGGAAGTATAGCGGCTCCCCACCTCCCCCTTCTTTTCTCCTTTTCTTCTCTTCTCCTTTTCTCCTCCCAAAAATGTCCTCCGAAAAGACCCTCGGAATCGTGCTGCGGGTCGTTGATTTCAGTGAGACCAGTTGCGTCGCCACCATTTTCACCCGCGATTTCGGCAAAGTGCGGGGGCTGGCCAAGGGAGCCCGGCGACCCAAGGGACCGTTCGAGTCTGCCCTTGACCTCCTCGCGCTCGTTCGCGTAGTGTTCCTCCGCAAATCGTCGGACGCCCTCGATCTGCTCACGGAGGCCAAGCTGGAACGACGTTTCCGCGGTGCGGACGTCGGCCTGCCGCGCCTCTACGCCGGTTACTACGTGGCGGAGTTGCTCGATGCGCTCACCGACGACGACGATCCGCACCCCGAGTTATTCGATGCCGCCGAACAATCGCTCCGCGCGCTGGAAAACGCCGCCCCCACGGCGACCGTGGTGCTGCGCTTCGAACTCGCCGCGTTGCAGTTGCTCGGTCACTGGCCCTCGCTCGACGCCTGCGTCGAATGCGGCAAACCGATCGCAGCACAAGATCGCTACGCCTTCGCCCTCCTGGGCGGCGGCGTCCTCTGCCGCGATTGCCGTCCCGGACAACGCCAAATCGTTTCCGTCTCGGCCGCCGCAATGCAACTTCTGCGAAGCGAATTGCCCAGCGACGCCAGCGCCGCGCCGCGCGCAGCCGGCGAACTTCGCGGGCTGCTCAACAGCTACTTCGCTCACCTGGTGGGGCATCGCCTCAAGATGCACGAATACATGGAATGGATCTGGAAGCCGGAAACACCAGCCCAGGTCGCTCCCCAACACTAGCCCGACGCACCAGCGAGGGAGCGCGGCCTTCGCACTCAACAAGGGTGCCTGGGGCAGGGGGGCAAAGCACGCGGCTGGAAGTTTCGAAATCGCTGCGACGTCGATACTCGTCGCCGCAAGCCGTCACGATGCCCCAGCTGCTCGCCCAACGGTCGAGTAACTTCGTTCTAACACGTTTCGGAAAGGATTCCGCGGCATGCGATTTGGCTCGGTGCTACTTCTGGTGGCTGGCGGGCTGGCGCTCACGAGCGCCGGTTGCTTGTCGACCGACGGCGCGGCCGAATCGGCCAATCCCTGGGCGGAATCCGCGCCTCCCGAACAGTCCACGCCTCCCGCCCCGGTCGAAAAAACCGGCTGGAATCCCTTCTCGCGCAACAAGCCGGCCACGCCCGTCGTGACCAGTTGGGGCGAACCCGCGCCCGGCGTCTCGCTCAGCGACGTCCAAAGCTCGATGCCCACGAAGGTCAGGGACGCCGAAGAGGAAAAGGAAATGGTCAAGCTCCCGCTCGGCCTCGATAACCTCTCGCCCACGAACATTTCGAAGAACGTGAAAAAAATGGTCGGTCGCGGTCCGGACGAAGCCCTCGCCCGTACCGAACTCGCGGAAGGCGAGCGCCTCTTCCAGGCGCGCCAATTCGGCGATGCCGTCGGTCACTTCAAGAAAGCGGCCATGCGCTGGCCTGATTCCAGCATCGAAGAAGACGCCCTCTTCTACCTCGGCGAGTGCTACTTCTTCCTCGACCGCTATCCCAAGGCCAACGATTCCTACGCCCGGCTGATCAAGAAATACGGCACCACGCGCCACCTCGATCTCGTCATGCGGCGCCAGTACGCCACGGCCCGCTTCTGGCAGGATCTCGATCGCGCCAAGCCGAGCTACGTGCCCAACTTGACTGACGACACGCGCCCCTGGTGGGATACCGAAGGCGAAGCCCTGGCCACCTACGAAAGCGTCTGGCTCAACGACCCCACCGGCCCCTTGGCGGACGACGCGGTGATGGCGACCGCCAACGCCCACTTCCTCAAGGGCCGCTATCGCGACGCCGACGATTTTTACGATCAACTCCGCAGCAAGCATCCGCAAAGCGAACATCAGCTCGACGCGCACCTCTTAGGTCTGCAATCGAAGCTCCGCAGCTATCAAGGCGCCGACTACGACGGCATCGAACTCGTCGACGCCGAAAAACTCGTCTCGCAAACGCTCACGCAATTCCCCGACCAGGTCAACGATGAGCGAGAACGCCTCCTCGAATCACGCCGCATGATCAAAGAACAGCGGGCCGAACGCGATTGGAAAACCGGTCAGCACTACGACAAACTGAGTTACTACCGCGCCGCCAAGTTCTACTACGATGGCATCCTCAAAGACTACCCCGACACCCAATACGCGGGTATGGCCAAACAGCGGATCGAGGAGATCAAAGACCTCCCGCCGATGCCCCCCAACCGCTTCGAGTGGCTCACCAACCTCTTCGGCCCGCCCGCCGGCGCCAGCGGAAACCTGACGCCCAGCGCCGGAGTCACTTTTTAGGCGAGGAGAAAAGGAGTAGAGAAGAAAAGGAGAAAAGAAGGGGAGACCGGAGTCGCTAGAGCAATGGGATGGGGAGGACCGATCAACGGCTTCAATAAAGCAACGCGTCTGGCGTTGCTGATCGCGGCGGCGATCGCTTGCTCGGGCTGCGCGTGCTACCGCTCTGGCGCGGATTCGCTCTATCCCTCGGAAATCCGCTCCGTTTACGTGCCGGTCTTTCGCTCCCGCTCGTTCCGCCCCTTCCTCGGCGAACGCCTCACCGAGGCCGTCATCAAGGAAATCGAAGAGAAAACCCCCTTCGATGTCGTCACGGCCAACCCTGACAGTACGCTGGAGGGGGAAATCGTCGCCGAGTCGAAACGGGTCGTGGTCAAAAGCCCGACGGACGAAGGTCGCGAGTCCGATCTGACGTTTATCGTCTACGTCACCTGGACCGACAGCCGCGGCGCCGCCCTCCGCGAGCCCAACTCCGTCGTCGTCCCCGCTTCGCTGGTGAACATTATGGAAACCACCAACGCCGTCCCAGAAGTGGGGCAGTCGATCAGTTCCCAGCAGCAAGTCGCCATCGACCAACTCGCTAAACAAATCGTCGGCCTAATGGAAGTCCCCTGGTAGCCGCCGCCGAGCCTAACGGCTGCCTCCACGCCAACTTGCCCCCGGCCGGACCCTCGGATAGACTCCCTGCTGCGGAAAGAGCGGACGTGAGGCGGCCTTCCGCGCTGCTTATCGGGAGGGGGAGAACTCGGCGTATGGGACTGATTCGATTCTTAGTCCCACCCCCCAGCGACGTCGCCGCCAACGCGCACGAGCGGGCGTTCGCTACCGGCATCGACCAGGTTCCCTGGCGCAGCGAAGTCCGCCGCCAAGGGGATGAAATCCAGATCATCCGCGCCGTCAACGACTCCGGCAATTTCCACATCCCCTGGATGGTGCCCGGACGCGGCGAGTTGGTCCTCAGCACCTGCACGTTGCTGGAACGCCCGGAACCGTACCTGTTCGCGCTCGAACTCGCCCGCGGCAAGGTCAACCAGCTCCGCAATCAGGCCGCCGACTGGCAAGCGATCGGCCTGGTCGTCTCGGATGATGTCGACGCCCACCTTCGCCGCGCGACCGAATTCCTCTCCCGCGCCGCCGTCGGACAGCAAGTCCCCGCCCAGGCCATCGCCGACGCGCAACGGGCGTTACTTGCCGCGCTCGACGGCGCCGACGCGCTCGCCAACTGCTACGTCGAACAAGCGCTTGCCGTCCGCCGCCGGCAGTCGCCGCAGTTGCCTACCGTGCTCGCCACGGAGCTGGCCTCCGCGCCGGAATCGAAGGGCATTCGCGACAAATTCCTCGAAGCCTTCAACGCCGTCGCCGTTCCCATCGTCTGGCGCGATATCGAGTCCCAGGAGGGGAACTACCAATGGGACAAAACCGATCGACTGATCGATTGGTGCGTCGCCAACCGTCGCCCGGTGATCGGCGGACCATTGTTGCAACTAGAATTTCAGACGTTGCCCGACTGGCTCTGCCTCTGGGAAGGAGACTTTGAAAACATCGTCTCCGTGGTGCGCGACTTCATCGAAACCGTCATCAGCCGTTACCGCGGTCGCGTGGCGGCCTGGCAGTGCGCGGCCCGCATAAACACCGGCAAGGCGCTCAGTCTCAGCGAAGAGGAACGCCTTCGCCTCGCGGTCAGCACCATCGAAGCAGTCCGCCAGGCCGATCCCAACACGCCCGTCATCCTCCGCTTCAGTCAGCCTTGGGCCGAA
>CAZUBB010000211.1:2606-7812 GCA_964618485.1 uncultured Pirellulales bacterium | reverse complement strand
ACACCCGCAGTTTGCCATCCGGGGGAAAGTGCTCGGAGTCGCTCTTGATCGGCACCACGTAGATCGTCTCGGGCTCGTGCGCATGCACATCGATGGGGAAGCCGAAGTCGCTCGGCAGCCCTTCGCCGACGTCGTTCCACGAGTCGCCGCCGTTGTCACTCCGCATCACGTCCCAGTGCTTTTGCATAAACAGTGTCTGCGGCCGCGACGGGTGCATCGTGATCCGATGCACGCAGTGCCCCACTTCAGATTCCGGATCCGGAAGCACGTATTCCGATTTCAATCCCTGGTTGATCGGCTTCCACGACTGTCCACCGTCAACGCTGCGGAACGTACCGGCAGCCGAGATGGCAATGTACAGCCGATTCGCGTCGCCGGGATCCTGCAACAACGTATGCAAGCACATTCCGCCGGCGCCCGGTTGCCAGAATTGTCCCGTGGGGTGATTGCGCAATCCGGAAAGCTCCTGCCACGAAGCGCCGCCGTCGGTGGAGCGGAACAGCGAGGCGTCTTCCGCACCGGCATAAATCGTCTCGGCATCCGAGAGCGACGGCTCCAGGCACCAGACGCGCTTGAACTCCCAAGGGTGCGGCGTGCCGTCGTACCAGAGGTGCGTCTTGGTGGGGCCGTCGTAGGCGAACTTGTTATCGACCGGCGTCCATGTTTTGCCACCGTCGTCGGAACGCTGAATCATCTGCCCAAACCAGCCGCTGGTCTGCGAGACATAAATCCGGTCCGGGTTCAACGTGGAACCCTTCATGTGATAGATCTCCCACCCGGCGAAGAACGGCCCGTTGACCTCCCACTTGTCGCGCTTACCGTCGGCGTTCAGCACAAACGCCCCCTTGCGCGTCCCGACCAAAACTCGCACCCGGCTCATGAGCAAAGCTCCCCGTTCGTTGTGGTAACAGGAATCTGTATTTTTCGCTGGCGGCGCGCCGTCAGTTCACATCGCGCGGCCCGTCGCTGGTCATCCACGGCAAAATCGCCCGCACGCGCGGTTCACGAAAAAACAATCCCAGCCACGCGATGACGCCCATCAGTACCGGCACCAGCACGGGCTCCTGGAGCCTCACGTGCGTGACGGTCGCGCCGCCGAGATAGCCCACCACCAGGATGGCGCCTAAGGGAGCGGTGCGCGGAAAGACAAAAATCAACGCGCAGAGAATTTCCACGATGCCGATCGGCACTTCCACGCCTTCCGGAAAACCCTGCTTGGCAAAACCATCTGTGACCACTTCCGCCCGCGCGACCTTCATGCCGCCACTCATCAGCAGCGCCAAAGTCACGAGCACCGTCAGCACCCAACCGGTGATCGTCATCCACTTGTATTGTCGCAACATCGAAAACATCCCTCTCTTCCTTCTTCGTGACTTTTCGCGTTCTTCGCGGCCAATCCTCGCCCGATTCACGCCGCCGTTAAGCCTTTTGACCTTCCACCACTGCCTTCAACTGCGCCAATCCCTTTTCAAAATCCTTCCCGATCATCTTGTCCATGTTCATGAACAAGCACATCGCCTTCGCCATGAAGTTGTTCGTCCCGTTCATCGTCCAGACGACGGCGGTGTCGTTTCCTTCCGGCTTGAACGCGAACTGCGTATCACAGAGCGCGGCGAACGGCTTGATGAACTCCAGACGAATCCGCACCAGTTCGCCGGGCCGGCTCTCCGTGATCGTCATGTTCCCGGCGCCGACCTGCTTATTCCCCTGCCAGCGATAGATCGCCCCCTTGCCGGAACTCGGTCCCTCGAACGTGCGTTGCAAGTTCGGGTCGATCTTCTCCCACGGCGACCAAGCGCTCCAGCGATGAAAGTCGTTCACTTCCTCGAACGCCGCCGCCGGCGGCGCGCTCACTTTGCCGGTTCGCGTCACCTGATAAGTCCCCGGCCGCGTGGCGATCACGATGAGCAGCACGATCACTAGCACTGCCACCGCGCCCAAAATGTAATACAGCATTCGCAACTCGACTGAGAAGAGGAGTGGTTCGATAAGGGGCGTGCTCTGTCAGTGTAATTCCCGCCACTCCTTCGGCTATCCCCAGCCCTGCCCCGATTTGCCGCGAACGTGCGCCCGGGCCGAACGATTGGTCGCGCGGACCTCGCTCAACAGGATCGCCAACGCATTTTCCAAGGCCGCCCGCGGTCGGTTCGCCGCGCAAATGTAACTGGCCAACGGCTCGATCACTCGGGCCAAATCCTGCTGCGCTCCCCGTGGTTGTGCATGATACCCGTTCATCACCGGTCTCCCTCTCGTTCGGGTTCGTTGAGATGTAGTCGAACCAGAAACGCCCGTTTCGACAGGCCGCCGAAAATATTCTTTGAGCGTTTCCGCGTCAGCTTTCCCGCTGACGCCGAATAGTCGAGCCACACCGCGGGAAATCGACCTTCCGCACAGAAATCGCATTGTTTTTTGTGAAACCGCCGATCAAAGCTTCTTGCGGAAGAACGCCAAGTAGTTCTCCTCCAGCAAATCGGCCGCCTCGCCGGTCTTTTCAAACCCCGCTTCCGCGATCTCTTTCTCGACCACGTCCTGACCGGCGCGGACGTGCTTCATCACCCAGTCAGTGCTTTCCCCCTCGACTTTGCGGAAGTCGATCACGACCAACCGCCCCTCCGGTTTGAGCGCCTTGTGGATCGAGGCCAGCGTCTTCTGGGGATACTCGAAATGATGGTACGTGTCGCAAATGAACGCCACGTCCACGGAGTTTGGTTCCAGCTCCACGGAGTCGTCTTTGCAAAGCACGGTGGCGACATTCTCCAGGCCCGTCTCGCGGCTGGTTGACTCGATGTGGTCGAGGAACTTCTGCGCGATCTCCACCGCTACGACCTTGCCGTCCGGGCCGACTTCCTTGGCCATCAGGCGCGTAAACAGGCCGGTTCCCGCCCCAATGTCGGCCACCGTTGCGCCGGGCTTTAATTCGCACGCCTTGACGATCGCGTCACGCTGGGCAAAGACCTCGCGGCTCTCGGTCTCAAACGCCTCTTGGAAGCCCGGCACGTCCGGATCGCGAAACGGGTCATTGATCCCCGGGCGAACACTCGCCTCTTGCGCCGAAGCCGCCGACGTCATTACCGCGGCGCAAACGACGAGCGCCGGTCTCATCCACATGCCAAACATCGCGGTTTCTCTTCGTTGGAAAAAGCCAAGATTTGCCCCATTCGAGCCCTGCCGCGGACTTGCACCGCCCGCGAATCTTGCTCCAATCGGGAATTGTCGCGACGGGGAAATCGCGCCGCTAGGGAGTACAGCATTTCCAATGTCGGCTCCGACCGTCCTGATCACCGCCTTTGAACCCTTTGGCGAGTGGCGTTCGAATTCCAGCTGGCAGTGCCTGGTGCATTTCACCCGCGAGCTGCCGCTCGAGCCCAAGATCACCACGCGGCTCTACCCGGTCGATTTCACCGAAGCCCGCACGCGCCTCTGGCGCGATCTTTCGGCCGGCTACGATTACGCGATTCACCTCGGCCAGGCCACGAGCCGCGCCGTCATCGAACTGGAAATGTTCGGCCTCAACATTGGCGGCCTGCCGGGCGATGACCCGGCCAAGTATCAGCCCCTCGAACCCGGCGGGCCCGCCGCGTATCGCAGCACGCTACCGCTCGCTGATTGGGTCGCCAAACTCCGGCTCCGCGGCATCCCGGCGCAGGTCTCGTATCACGCCGGCGCATACCTTTGCAACGCGCTGCTTTACTGGTCGCAGCACTTCGCGGCCCGCGAAGGCTTACCGACGCAATCCACGTTCGTCCACATCCCGCTCGAACCGACGCAAGTCGTCGAAAGCACCCGCAGCCTGGCGTCGCTCACGTCCACGATGTCCGCCGCAGCCCTCCGCTGCCTCGTCGGCGAACTGGCCGCCCCCCTCCCCAACCGCCTCGCCTAACTCCTCCCGCCTCCAGCCTACCCCCTTCGGCCTGCTCGCTACTTCGCCGCCTGCGCGTTGCCAGTGACCGGTGTCGGAAACCGTTCGCGCGGCGCGCCGAACTCCCACACCTTGATCCCATCACGCTGGCTCCCGGTTGCCAACGTCGTGCCGTCCGGCGAAAACGCCACGGCCCACACGGCGCTCGTGTAATTGTCGAGCGTGGCCGCCGGCTGACCGGTCGGACTCCAGAGTCGGACGGTCTGATCATGCCCCGCGCTCGCCAGGCGCCCATCGGGCGCGTAGCTCAGGTCGACGATCCAATCCTTGTGCCCCTCGAGCGGCGTGTTAGCCGGCAAAGCGTTCAGATCCCAGATGAGAATCTTCCGGTCGGCCCCGGCGCTCGCCAACTTGGCGCCGTCCTTCGAGAAAGCCAGCCCGCGCACAAGATCCGCGTGCCCTTCCAGCTTCGCCTTTTCCGTGCGATCGGCCACGTTCCACAAGCGCACCGTCTTGTCGGACGAGCCGGTCGCGATCGTCTGCCCGTCGGGCGAAAACGCCACGCGGAACACGCCACCGGTGTGCCCTGCGAGTTGCCCGAGCTCGGTTCCGTCGGCGACATTCCACAACTTCACGGTCGTGTCGTCGCTGGCGGTGGCGAGCGTCTTCCCATCGGGCGAGAACGCGACCGAAGTGATCCAGTTCTTATGCGCGGCCAGGGTCGACTTCTCCGCTGCGGCGGCGACGTCCCACAGCTTCACCGAGCCGTCATAACCGCCGGTCGCCAGTAGCGATCCATCGGGCGAAAACGCCACGCACCAGACGCAGGTCGGATGCCCGGCGAGGTTCGCAAGCTGCTCGCCGGTTTGCGGATTCCAGAGAATCACGTCGCCCGGCCGATATAGCAGGGACTCCCCGCCGACGGTGGCCAGTTTCGCGCCATCGGCGGAGAACGTAGCGCCGGTTACCCAGCGGCGATGTTGCGAGATCGCAGGCCCTTCTTGCGCAACGGCCTGCCGAGCGCCGGCGAGCGCCACGACCATCAAGCTTAGCCAGACTCCCTGCCGATGCCGGTTCATATCGTTGATCCTCCGCCCAGGTGTGATCGTGAAGCACGGGTGCGAATGGGTTCCCCCAACGCGCCAAGTATAGTCCGCCCGGCACGCGGTCGCACTAGGTTGCGAGGGTTGGCCCGCGACGTAAAATCAACTTACCGCCGCCGCAACTATTTCATTTCACAGCACTCTACGGAATCCGACACCCCCATGAGCGGTCCCATCGTTCGCTCCGGTCCGAGCCCCGAGTTCAGTAAGAACTGGGAAAACATCTTCGGCAAGCAAAAGCCCG
>CAZUBB010000211.1:0-2570 GCA_964618485.1 uncultured Pirellulales bacterium | reverse complement strand
AAGACGCCGGCGAAAACCCCGGCCAAAAGCAAGAAGAAAAAGTAGCCGCGCTGGCTCGGTCACGTGCCGCGCTCAGAGTAGGAATAGCCGCGAAGAACACGAAAAGGCGCAAAGAAGGAAGTATGGAAGCACGAGGTTCAGCCAGTGCGCTGATGCCAACAAGTCGGTTACGCGCACAGCATCGAGCAAGTTGCGAATGCGCTGTCCCGCGGAAAGATATACGCGAGTTTTGAGCGGAAGCGGCCGTTACTCCAGGCGCTCACGCTTCTGGCTCGCTTTCATAGCTGCTGGGGCGCGCTGTGCATAAGGCACAATGGCGAGCGCTCTCAGCCGTCGTCCTTCTTCGCGCTTTTTCGCGTTCTTTGCGGCCAACAAGCCCTAAGCCAGCGAGAGCTTGCCGATCTTCACCCGGGTGTGAAGCTGGCGATGCCCGTTCTTGCGACGGGTCGTCTTGCGGCGGCGAATTTTCTGGACGACGAGTTTCGGACCCTGGGTCACGGCCAGGACTTCGCCGGTGACGGTCGCGCCGGCCAACTTCGGCGTGCCGATGCGGATGTCCCCGTCGGCGGACCAAGCCAGCACCTCGTCGAAGACGATCGTGTCGCCAGCGGAAGCCCCTTCGCGATAGTCCAGGTCCAACTCCAGACCCTCTTCGACCTTATACTGCCGCCCGCCGTCCGAAATGATCGCGTACATGGGAATACCGTTGGGAAAACTCAAACCCTGGGCGCGGCTCGCGCCTTCTGTGAAGCCCCATAATTTACCGGTTCCGGCCTCGACTGTCGAGACCGTCAATTTCAGAAGACCGGGCAATTCAAAGCATGGCGAGACTCAGGGTTCCGGTGTTTTTTCCGGCTCCGGGCCGCCCGCGCGCCGGGGCCAGGCCATTTTGCCGATTAGCAAGACGCCGATGGAAATGAAAACCATGGGTATCGCGCAGGCTAGCCACGGAACACGTTTTCCATCGCGGATGGCGTCGACCATCGCAAAGGCGAACATCCCTCCGAACAATAGGAAGAGAATAGCCCCAGGCACGCCAATATTCGGCCGAAGTTCCCTGCGAGGTTTGGGATGCAACGGCTCCGATCGGGTCGTTGGTGATTGATAGGGATTGGGGTCCAAAGTGATGTGGTTACCCCCCCGCCCAGCCGGCGTCCCTCAGCATCTCCTGCGCGGAGTTCTTCCCGCAGGCCCCCATTACGCCGCCGCCGGGGTGGGCGGCGCTACCGCAGAGGTAGAGTCCGGATACGGGCGTGCGGTAGTCGCTCCAGCCCGCTACGGGGCGCAAGTTGAACAACTGATGCAGCGGCATCGCCCCTTGGAAAATATTGCCGCCGGTGAGGCCGTAGACGCGCTCCAGGTCCAAGGGCGAAAGCACCTGACGATGCACGATCGACGCCGGCACGTTCGGGGCGAATTTGGCGATCTCCGCCACGCAGCGATCGGCGAACGATTCCTTGATCTCGTCCCACGTGCCGTGGGCCAGTTTGTACGGCGCGTACTGCACGAACAGCGACAGAATGTGATGCCCCGGCGGCGTGATCGTCGTGTCGACCGACGTCGGGATCGTCATCTCCACGATCGGCCGCTCGGACGGCTTCCCATACTTGGCGTCGTCGTAGGCCCGTTCCAGGTAGTCGACCGTGCAGCCGATGTGGATCGTTCCACGATGTTGCGGCATCACTGCGGCGTTGCCGGGCAGGCACGTGAAGTTCGGCAGTTCGCTTACGGCCAGGTTGATTTTCATGCTGGCGCTGGCGTAGTCGATCCGCTTCACCGCCGCCAGAAAATCGGCCGGCAGGTCGCTCGGCGCGAGCATCTTCTCGAACGTCAAATGCGGGTCGACGCACGACGCCACGCGCTTCGCGCGAATCTCCTTGCCGCTCGCCAGCTTCACGCCGCGGACGCGGCCGTTGTTGGTGAGGATCTTCGCGACCGGCGATTCCAGCTTGATATCGACGCCAACTGCTTGCGCCGCCTTGGCCATAGCCTGGGTGAGGCCCCCCATGCCGCCCTGAACGTAGCCCCACACGCCGCGAGCGCCGCCGGCGCTCCCCATTACGTGATGCAGCAGCACGTAGGCCGTGCCGGGCGCGGAGATCGGCTGGAAGTTGCCGATGATCGCGTCCGTGGCGAGCG
The DNA here is from genome assembly GCA_964618485.1 of uncultured Pirellulales bacterium. GTDB lineage: Bacteria > Planctomycetota > Planctomycetia > Pirellulales > JALHLM01 > JALHLM01. The sequence continues at coordinate 431 of CAZUBB010000211.1, read as the reverse complement.
TCGCCTTGAGCACGTCGGACTCGAACCAGCGGTCGAGAATCGTTCGGGCATTGCCGGTGAGGATCTCGATCGCTTCTGGAATCTTATTTCCCAACTCGGCCATCGCCTGGTAAAGCGACCAGCCACGCTTGGCGTCCACGAGTCGCTTGCCGATGCCGATCTTGCGCCATGATTCCGGCAACGGCATCAGATCGGGCGGCGTGCTCTCGAGGACGGGCGCCAGGCAATCGGCCACGCGGGTGAGCAGGTGTTCGTAGTCGGGATAACGTCGTGCGTCGCGCTCAGAGAACTTGGCGATCTCCCGTTGATTCATCGCCATGTCGCGGCCGAGGAACAGATGCCGGCCGTCTTCCAGCGGCGTGAACGACGACGGGTTCCGGGCCAACACTTTATAGCCATAGTCGGCCAGGCGCATGTCGCGCCGCTCGCGC
>CAZUBB010000210.1:7023-7815 GCA_964618485.1 uncultured Pirellulales bacterium | reverse complement strand
GCCGGCGTCAGGCCGCTCTGCAACACATGCGCCGGCGATTGCAAGTCGATCCATAGCCGCAATCCGGACAGATCCCCCGGCGAAAACCCCCGCCGCGCCGCCCACCCTCGCCGCGCCAATGTCCTCGACGCCGCCGGCGAAAACAGCCCTGACTTAATCATCTGATCGCTCACGAAAGAACGAAGCGAGTTACACGTTGATCTTTGCAGAGGCGCGAAGCCCGTCGGCCGGTGAACTCGAGGTGCATCGCCCGCCCAAGCCCTCTCTTCTTCCCCTCAGCGCCTCCGCGACTCCGCGGTTCAACTTGAAATCAAACGGCAAACCAGAACACCTTCTGCGCGCTCGCGCCGCCGCGCACATAGACCTTGTTCACATCATCGACCGGCACGAACAACCCTTCCCCCGCCGCCAACGGGAAGCCATCCGTGGCGTCCGCGGTGTCGGCGGTCAGGTCCGAATTCCCCACGTAGACGGTCGAAGAATTCGCGGCGTCCGCCTTCAATTGCACGCCCTTCGTCGTCCGATACGAAGTCGCACTCAACTGCACGGCGGAAGTCCCCACGGAACTCTTCCGCCCATGGTCAAAGCCATGCACCGTTTCATCGCCAATCCGAGACATAAAGCATTTCCGTGGGTTAAGTGATGAGAGATGAGTGAAGAACGGAGCACGGAGCACGGAGCACGGAGTACGAAGAAACAAGCTGCAGTTCCCTGACTGCTGCCCTCCTGACTCCTGCGGCCTGAGGTCTGAGGCCTGAGGCCTCCCGCCTGCCCCCTACCCCGTATTCTTCA
>CAZUBB010000210.1:0-7013 GCA_964618485.1 uncultured Pirellulales bacterium | reverse complement strand
TCTTCACTACATACCGCGGGTTAATCACCGCCGCCGCCCCGCGCTCGCTGGCCTTGAAGCGCACGATGATGTCGTTGTTGAAGTCCGCCTCGCTGTTCGCCGACGATTGCGTCACCGTGATCGGCCAGTTCTCCATGTACGCGAAAGCCCGTTTGAAGTCGCCGATAAACCACCACTTCTTCGCCTCCGCGGTCGGGACGCCGGTAGCGACGATACGGCGAAACGCCAGGGCGCTCTCGGATACCTGGTAATTCGTAAACGGATTCGCCACCGTCGTATCGGTCGCGCTCCCCGTCGTGTACGTGATCTGCGGCGCGCTGAACACGCGGTGCGCCGCGTGACGATACGCCGGCATCACCAGCACGTGCTTCGCTTTGATCAGAATCGGCTCGTTCGTCGCCGGATCGATCATGTCGGCGAAGAGCTGTTCCGCCACATCGGCGTCGGTCCAGTCGACTAACTCGTTGCCGGTCTTCACATTCACCCACGGCGTCGACGCCTGGTACGTGTTGTAACCGGTTCCCTTCCAGCGATAGTTGTTCGTGACGCCTACCACGAGGTCGAGCAGGCGCTTTTCCTTGTTCAGACCCAAGATTTCGCCCACCTCCGCGGCGCGGCTCAACACTAGATGCGTGCGATCAAAAAACACCGCCTCGCGCGTCACCGGAATGATCAAGCCGTACTTGGTCGTCGACGGCGTCTCGATATAGTCTTCGCCGAAACCCACGTTCGGATACGGCATCCCCGGCTGAATCGCCGCCGTCGCGTCCTCCGGGCGAGCAATGCCCGGAATCTTCTCGCCGTCGAGCCGCGTGGGGATCGTCTCCACCAACCGCGACACGGTGAACGAGTCCTGGCGATACGCCTCCATGATTTTGGAGTACACCACCTGGCTCGCCACGTTCAAAAAGGCGGTCACGTCGACCCCTTCCGAGTTCTCCAACAACCGCACGCCGGCGGCGCTCCGCGGATCGAGCGAGCGCACCCACTCCGACCCGCTCGGCACGAGCGCCTCGGCCAAGTCGCGCAAACTGAAGTCGTCGGCGCGAAGCTGCCGCTTGTCCAAAGCCTCCGCCAAATGCGTCACGGTCTTCGCGGCGCCATCCAACTCATACCGCCGCTTCAATTCTCGATATCGAATCACGTGGTTCGCTCCAAGTTAAGTCGTCGAAGTAGATTGATGTAGTGAAGAAGTCAGGAGTCAGGAGCCAGGAATACGAAGCAGGTCGTCGCAGCCCACAACACTGAAAACTGAACACTGAAAACCGAACACTCCCCTTCTTTTCTCCTCTTCTCCTTTTCTCCTCGCTCATCACGCCATCGCCTGCGGCCCGCCGCGCATCACCGTACTCACAATCTCCACCAGCACCGACGTACCGTTCGGATTCAGCCGCTTCGCCACGCGGCCGATCGCCAGGTTTTCGGTCGCGACCGCTTTCACTTCCTGGTCTGCGAGCGTCGTCGCGCCGACCAGCCCCACCAGCGCGCCGAGCTCATACGTAGCCGCGGCGGTGATGAACTCGAACACGCCCGACGTCGCGACGCGAATGGGCGCGGTATCGCCGGAGCGCGAGGCCTGCATCGCCACGCCCAAAAACTTGTCGTGAAAACCTTCCTGGTTCTGCGCCTCGGTCCCCAGGTCCGCTTGCGCCGTCGCCGGCCGCGCGTCGTCGGTCTCCAAATAAACCAGGTCGCCGATCTCAATCACGGTGCCCGAATCGACCGGCGCACTCACGGGATTCGTGTCGCCATACCGCCATCGCATTACGTCAGCCATATCCGCGGTTCTCCACAAAGTGAACTGGAAATCTTGTAGCCGGAAGCGTCAGCGCCCGGAGCAACTCATTGCACGCCCTACTCACGTAATCGCACGCACGAACGCCTCGGCGCTCGAATCCTGAAACGTCATGTCGACCTGGTATTGGTCGCGCGAACGCGGCCCGCGATAGCGCCGCGAATCCGCCACGCCAAACGCGCCCATCCGCTCGATCAGCGTGGCGCGCTCAGCAATCTGCCGGACCAGCGCCGCGTCGTCTGGCGCCGCCAACAGCGATCGCCAAAACGTCTCGCTCACGAGCGCCTTGCCCCAAGGAGTTTCCGTCTCCGGCTGGGGCAACCCGTGTTCGCGTAACAGCGCCCGGATGCGCAACTCGCGCTCGCGTCCCGCCGCGGCCAAACGGAGTCCCTCGACTTCCGCCCGCGCCGCGCTCAACTCTTCTTGAACGGCCTGCGTCAGCATCGCTGCCAGATCAGGCCGGTGGTCTTGCAACTCCGCCGCCGTAATCGCCTCCCACGCGGGCTCGTGACTCGTCCGCTGCAATTCCTCGAACAGCCCCCGCGTCGTCGCCGGATCGGCCACCAGGTCCACCCCTTGAACCGTGAGGATCTCCTCCACGATCCATTCCTGACCGCGCCGCGCCACGCGGGCCTCGACGTTGTGCGAGAAACCGACGTTCTCCGGCGCATGCTTGGCGTCCCACGCCAACTGCTCCGCAAGCGGATGCTTCGGATTGAAATGAAAATCCGCGAACAACCCTGCCTCGGGCCGCGCCGCGACGTTGCGAATCATTCCAATCCGATCGCGATAATCGCGCGGCCCGCGCGGATTCCCCGCCGGATGATTCACATTCACCTTCGCCCCTTCGTAGAGCGGCACGGCCTTCATCAGCGTCTCGCCGGGATAGACCCGGCCATTTCGCGACGCGAGGCCCAACACCTTCACGCCGCGCAGCACGCCCACCTCAGCGTCGATCCGCAGGTCCAGCCCGCGCGAGTCGCAATACTCCAGCAACGCTTCACTCATCGCCAGACCCTTTGCTTGATCGAAGAAAACGAAAAAAGGCCCGCCGAAAAGCACCTCAGTGCTCTTCGACGGGCCCGCAGCGGATACCTGTCACCAGGCTCCCACGATACCCAAGTTGTACTGGTCAGTGATTCAGACTACGTCTTCACTTCCTCGCTCTGACTTCATCGTTCATCGTTCTGCTATTGCTCCCTCCGCTCCATCCGCCGCGCGAAATGCTGAATCGTTCCATCCTGAACGGTCACCTCCAGGCTGACCGTCCCGTGATAACCGCGCGCCAGAGCCGCTTCCAGCAGTTCCCGCCATGCCTTTTCCAGCCGGACAAGTTTCGACTGATTGACCGGCGTATCCCGTACGTTCATCATGGTTCGAATTCTAAAACATCGCGCGGCCAATTACAATTTCGCCCGCCGCTTTTTCCCGAATTCCCCGCGAGAAACGCCCCAACTCCCCTCACTCCGGCGGTATCATGCCGGCCCCGACCGCACTATCATGGACCGGCAACGTATACATTGTATGCCGCGCGAACGCCAAGAGCCGGAAGCGTCAGCGCCCGGAGTCAACCGCCAACCGCCCCAAAGAGCATTGATCGGCATGAATCGCTCCTCCTCGTTTCTTGCACGCCCTAGAATCTATTGGCTCGTTGCGCTCATCTCCATTACAGCGCAGCGCGCATCCGCCGCGCCCATCGACGGCTACTCCGACGAAGCCGCATGGAAAACACAAATCGCCGCGATCGACGCCGCGGAAACCGCTTCGGTGACTCCACTCGCCGTCACCGCTGCCGGGCGCGAAGTGCTGCTGATCACGCTTGCCAAAGGCGAAGCCGACAAGAAGCCCGCCATCCTCGTCATGGGCAACGTCTTCGCGCCGCAACTCGCCGGCGCGGAAATCGCCACGCGCCTCGCCCAGTCGCTGGCCTCGCCGGATGAAGCCGCCAAGCCCAAGGTCGATGCCCTCCTCGATCGCTTTACGATTTACATCATCCCACGCCCTTCGCCTGACGCGACCGTCGCCTGCTTCGATGCGCCGTCGCAGGAGCGCGCCGTCAACACCCGCCCCTGGGACGACGATCGCGACTTCGAAACCGACGAAGACAGCTTCGAAGATCTCAACGGCGACGGCCTCATCACCATGCTCCGCATCGAAGACCTGCAAGGCGAGTACATTCCGCATCCCAGCGAGCCGAGGGTGATGATCCCCGCCGATCGCTCGAAGCAAGAGCGCGGCAAGTATCGTCTGCTGACCGAAGGCGTCGACAACGATCACGACGAAGCCTTCAACGAAGACCCGGCAGGCGGCGTCGATTTCAGTCGCAACTTCACCTTCGCCTATCGCTTTTTCGAACCCGGCGTTGGCCCCAACCAGGTCTCCGAACCCGAGACCCGCGCCATCGCCGACTTCTGCTTCGCCCATCCGAACATCGCGCTCGTCTTCAGCTTCAGCCCGGAAGACAATCTCTTCCACCCTTGGAAGGCCGACGACGCCGCGGCGCAGGCCCGGATCAAAACCGGCCTGCTCCCCGCCGACGCCCCGTACACCGCCCTCCTCGGCGAGCGCTTCCAAAAACTGCACGGCGGCGCCGACGCTCCGGAATCCGCGACCTACGCCGGCTCCTTCGTCCGTTGGGCTTATTTCCACTACGGCCGCTGGTCCCTCGCCTCCCGCGCCTGGTGGCCGCCGAAAGTCGAACCTCCCAAACCTGCCGAAACACCCGCCGCGACCGAGCCGCCGAAAGCCGAAGAAAAGCCGGCCGAGAAGACGGAAGAGCCTAAGAAGGATGAGATTAAAGAAGACACGCGCGCTGCCGAACAGCTCAACGCGCTCCGCTGGTTCGCGCAGCAAAACATCGACGGCTTCGTCAACTGGACGCCGATCGAACATCCCGACTTCCCCGGCAAGAAAGTCGAAGTCGGCGGCTTCAAACCCTTCCTGCTCTTGAATCCTCCCGCAGCGGAACTCGACGGCCTCGCCAAAAAGCACCTCGACTTCCTGCTCACGATGCCGGACCTCCTGCCGCGCGTCGCGCTGCAAGACGTCGCCGCTGAAAACGTCGGCGCCGGCATCTATCGCGTCACGCTCCTCGTCGTCAACGACGCCCCGTTGCCGACCCTTTCCGCCATGGGCGCCGCGTCCGCGCACACCTATCCGCTCCAGGTCACGCTCACGCTCCCCGAAGGCGCCAAGCTCATCACGGGCCGCGCCCGCCAGCAACTCTCGCCCATCGCCGGCAACGGCGGTTACGAAAAGCTCGAATGGCTCCTCTTCACCGACGGCGCCACGAGCAAAAAAGTCCAGATCCGCGCCGCGGCCCCCGCCATCGGCGACGCCTCCGTTGAACTCGAACTCAAGTAATCATCCCGCCTATCATCATGAATCGATTCGCCGCATTCGGCCTCGCCGTACTCATCGCCTCGCTCGCCGCGCGCCGCGTTTGCGCCGAAGAGCGCACGCCCTACAAGGCCATGGGCGCGCCGGTCCAGCCGAAGGTCCCGGCGCAGTGGAATCAATACCACGATTACGCCCAATACACGGCCCTCCTCCAAGCGCTCGTCGCCGCGCATCCCAAGCGCGCCAAGCTCGAAAGCCTCGGCAAATCCTTTGAAGGCCGCGAGATGTGGGTGATCACCATCACCAACTCGGCCAAAGGCGACGCCGCGCGCAAGCCGGGCATGTGGATCGACGGTTGCATTCACGCCAACGAAATCCAGGCCACGGAAGTCTGCCTCTACACGGCCTGGTTCCTACTCGAAATGTACGGCAAGAACGAATTCGTCACCCGCCTGGTCGACGATCGCGTCTTCTACATTCTCCCGGCGCTCAGTCCTGACTCCCGCGAGGCCCACCTCTACGAACCCAACACGACGCACTCTCCGCGCAGTGGGCAACGTCCCGTGGACGACGACCGCGACGGCCTCGTCGACGAAGACGGCCCCGATGATCTTGACGGCGATGGCAGCATCACCCGCATGCGCATCCGCGATCCGCACGGCGAATGGAAAGAAAGCAAAGACCTCCCCGGCAAGATGGAACGCGTCGCGCCGGGCGAAAAAGGCGAGTTCACGCTCCTCGGCATGGAAGGCATCGACAACGACGGCGACGGCCGCGTCAACGAAGACGGCGACGGCTTCTACGACCCGAACCGCAACTGGCCCTGGAACTGGCAGCCCGAATACGTCCAGTTCGGCGCGCATCAGTATCCGTTTTCGATCATCGAGAACCGCCTCGCCGCCGATTTCATCGCCGCACACCCGAACATCGCCGGCGCCCAGTCCTACCACAACACCGGCGGCATGATCCTCCGCGGCCCCGGCGCCAAGGACGACCGCTACGACCAGCGCGATCTCCAGGTCATGATCGCGATCGGCGCCGAAGGCGAAAAAATGCTTCCCGGCTATCGCTCCATGAACGTCGCCGAAGACCTTTACGAAGTCTACGGCGGCGAAATCGACTGGCTCTACGCCGTTCAAGGCATCTTCCCGTTCACGAACGAACTCTTCACGGAGTTCAATTACTTCCGCAAAGAAGGCGGCGAGAACAACGCCGAGAACTTCAACAAGCTCCTCCTCTTCGGCGAAGGCTACACTCCCTGGCGCGAAGTCGAACACCCGGTCTACGGAAAAATCGAAGTCGGCGGCGCGAAAAAGAACTGGCAACGCCAGCCGCCGTCGTTCCTCTTAGAAGAAGAATGCCATCGCAACATGGCCTTCACCTTCTATCACGCCGACCAACTCCCCCAAATCGCCTTCGACGGCGTGGACATCAAGCCGCTCCCCGGCGGCCTGCAGCAGATCACCGTCCGCGTCAAGAACGAGCGCCAGATTCCCACCCGCGCTCGCTTCTCCATCGATAAGAAGGCCACCCGCCCCGACTTATTGAAAATCACCGGCGGCCAACTCCGCGTCCTCGCGGCGCTCACCTCGAACGATCGCTTCTTCGAGCAGCCGCAATCACAGGAGCGTCAACTGCAAACGATCCGCATCGATGCCATCCCCGGCAACGCAGCCATCCACGCCCGCTGGATCGTCACCGGCACCGGCCCCATCACCATCACCTACGACAGCCTCAAAGCCGGCGTCGTATCCCAAGAAGCCACCCTCCCCTAACTCCTCTTCTCCTCCTCAGTTGTGGCACGGTCTCCCGACCGTGCCACCGCCCCGACCGAAGACATCTGAGGTCTCCTGTCAACAGCGTAGGGAATTTTTTCTGT
>CAZUBB010000209.1:0-7860 GCA_964618485.1 uncultured Pirellulales bacterium | reverse complement strand
GAGCGGCATCCTGCGCACGATGGAACGCACGCGTCCCTTCGGCCGCGCCCAGCTTGCGGAATCGATCGATGAACTCACGCGCAAAGGAACGCGGCGCTCGCTGCTCGTGGTGTTCAGCGACTTGCTCGACGAACCCGACGCCGTGGCGAAGGCGCTCGCCGCCCGTGCGCAGGCCGGCGGCGAGGCGATCGTGTTTCACGTCCTGCATCCTGATGAACTGAACCTGCCCGACATCGAGCACGGCATGTTCATCGACAGCGAGACGTCGGCCCGCGTGCGCTTGAACGTGGCGGAGATTCGCCAGCAATACCAGGCGAAGATCCAGGCGTTTCTCGATACCTGGGCGAAACGCTGCTTGGGGATGGGCGTTGACTACGCGCGGGCCGTGATGTCGGAGCCGTACTATCGCATTTTGGAACGCTACTTGATCGGCCGCGCGCAGCGGCGCGCTTGATCGCGATCGGCGGAATCAGAGAATGCTGGCATTCTTGAGCTTTACGACGCCGCTCCTGCTGGCAGGCCTGGCCCTGCTCAGCCTGCCGATCATTGCGCACTTGCTACAGCGCCACGCGCGGAAGGAACTGGTTTTCCCCACGGTTGCATTCCTGCTGGCCGCGGTGGCGACGCAATCGCGGTTCCACCGCTTCAAGCGCCGGCTCCTCTTGCTGCTCCGCTTGTTGGCCGCGGCCTGCATCGTGCTGGCCTTCGCGCGCCCCGTCTGGTTCGCCACGTCGCCGGCCGAAGCGGCCACGCCCGGCGAATCGGCCGCCGTGGTGCTGATCGTCGATACCAGCGCGTCGACCGCGCAATCGCCCGATGGCGTCGCGGCCATCGAACACTTGCGCGGCGCGGCGAACCGCGCGCTTGACTCCTTGCGGCAAGGCAGCGACGTAGCGAATCTCGTCGTCGCCAACGCGACGCCGAGCGCCGCGCTGCCAAGGCTAAGCCCGAATCTGCCGCTCCTGCGCGCGGAGCTTTCGAAATTGCAGCCGACCGAAGAACGCGCCGACCTCCAGGCGGCGATCGACGTGGCAGGCAAGCTCCTGGTCGATCACGCCGGCGCGAAGCGTCTGGTGATCCTCAGCGATTTGCAGGAGACGAACTGGGCCGAAGCGCTCGAGCATTCGACGCTGTATCAACTCTTGCCGCTCGGCACGCGCGTCACCGTGGCCGATTTCGACGCCGCCGTGCCAGCCAATGTCGCGCTCGCGAACCCGCGCTTCTATCCCTCGCAGCCGCTCGCCGGGCAAGAATGCGAGTTGACCGTCCACGTGCAGAACTACTCCGACGCTGTGCGGCAAGTCCGCGTGAGCCTGAATGCCGAGCGCGGCGGCGAGAGCGTCAGCGCGCAGGAACAAACCGTTACACTGAACCCCGGCGAAGGGCGCGACGTGCTGTTCACCGCAACCGCGCCTGAGGACGGAGCGCTCTTGGCGACGTTTGCCATACCGCCCGATGGCCTCGAGGCGGACAACCGCGCCTACCTCGTCGTCGAAGCGACGGCGCGGATTCCCATTCTGCTCGTTAGCGATGACAGCCCGGAAGAACCCGGCACGGCGGCGTATTACTTGCTCCGCGCGCTCGCACCCAAAGGCGACGCCACCGATCGCTTCGAAGTGCGGCACAAACGTTCGGCCGAAGTCATGCCCAGCGACCTGGCGACGGTGAGCGGCGTGTTCATCGGCTACGTGGGTAACCTTTCGCCGAAGACCGCCGAGGCGTTGGTCAATTATATTGACGACGGTGGCGGCGCGATTTTCTTCAGCGGTGAAGGCCCCGTCCCGCGCAACCTCGCGGCCTTTCAGACCGCGGCAGGCGAGCGCGAGTTGCTGCCGTGGGCGCCGGGCATGCGGCGCGAAGTGGCGCCGCGCGAAACGCCGTACTCGATCAACGCGGGCCGCTGGCAGTCGCGCTGGTTCCGCGAGTTCGACGAACAGAGCCAGATGGCGATGGCGCGGATCCGCTTCGATCGCTCCTGGTTCGTCCAACCGCCGAGTCCCGCGACCGAAGTGTTACTCTCCTTCGCCGACGGTCAGCCGGCGCTCGGGCTGCGCTCGTTTGGCAAGGGCCAATTCCTCGTCGCCAATTTCGGTCTCGAAGCGAACTCCACCGACCTCGCCAAACACGGCGCGTTCGTCGCCTGGATGCAGATGCTCGCCAGGTCGTTACTCCCCGAAGCCTCCGCCGCACAGTTGAACGCACCCGGCAAGCCACTCGTTTTTCCCGAGTCGATCGCTGCCGAGTTCGCACAGCGCTTCAAGGTAACCGGTCCCGACGCGCAAACCGTCGCCACCACCGACGCCGCTTCGCCCGATGGAACGCGCATTGAAATCGCACGCCCGATTTGCACCGGTTTCTATCAAGTCCAAGCCGAAGACCGCGTGCTCCAGGTCGCGGCGGTGAATATCGATCCGCAAGAAAGCGACCTGAAACGCGTCTCCGCCGAACGCTTAACCGATCGCCTCCGCGGCCAAGGCGTCCAAACGGAAACCACGGCGTCGACCGGCTGGGACCCCGTACTTAACCTCGACGGCCACCCGCTATGGGGCGCATGCTTCGTCGTAGCGCTGTGCGCCATCGGCTTAGAACTGTTACTACTGGGATGGTGGAAACGATGATGAGGAAAGGAGCCAGGAGCCAGGGGCCAGGAGATCGGAGCGGGCATTACGGAGGAATTCTCGCGTCCCTCTTCTTTTCTCCTTTTCTCCTCTTCTTCTTTTCTCCTCCCCCTGAAAACTGAAAACTGAACACTACCGGCCGATCTCCCTATTAACCCTTTCCCGTCCATTCTCGCCCTCGTCTGGCAACCCATCGCCGCGCCGCTGCACATCTTGGGCGGCGGCGTGCTGTTGGCGGCGCTGGCAGTGTTTGCGTATCTGCGCGTCTCGGCGACGCGCCCCAAATCGGCGCTCGCGCTGCTGGCGATGCGGTTAGCGGCGATCGGCGTCGTCTCCGCGTTGCTCTTGGGACCGAGCCGCGAGAAACCGCGTCCCGATGAATCGCACGCGCCGCGTTTGACCGTCCTCGTCGATACCTCGGAATCGATGCGCACCGCTGATTGCGGCGCGCAGCCTCGGATCGCGCATGTCGCGGAAAACGTGCTCGAACCTCGCTTGCTCGATCGGCTCGGCGCGCGGTTTCGCGTCGAGGTGCGCGGCTTCGACGAGCGAGCGCATCCGTTGGCACTGGAAACCTTGTACGCGAAACCCGTCGAAGTCGCGACCGGCCGCGGCACGCATTTGGCGGAGTCGGTCGCCGGCGTCATCGCGCAACTCGACGCCGAACGGGAAGGCGACGTATTGCTCGTCGTGAGCGACGGCCGAGACTCGGAGGACACGGCCGTCGAACCGGCGGCCGCCGCGGCGAAATCGAAGGGAATTCCCATCTACACGGTCGCCGTGGGCGGCCAAACCGCGTCGGCCGAGGCCGCGCTGCTGGCCGTACCGATGCAGGACAGCCTGTTTCCCGGCGAGGCCGGGGCAATTCAAGTCAAAGTATTTCAATCGGGTCTGAGCGGCCGCTCCACCACGTTGCGATTCAAGCAGGGCGAAAAAACGACCGAGTACCCGATCGAGTTCGGCGACAAAGCGGTCGTCGAGTTGCAACTCCCCGTGAAGGAGGACGAGCCTGGACAGTACCGCTTCGATGTCTCGCTCGATGCCGTAGGAGATGAAACCGAGCTCACGAACAACACGCAGACGGTCTTCTGCGAGGTGATGAAACGACGGATTCGCGTCTTGATCCTCGAAGCGCAGCCGTTCTGGGATACCAAGTTCCTCGCCGAGTCGCTGCGCAAGGACGAACGCATCGAAGTCACGCAGATCACGCAACTCGCCGCCGAGAAACGCGAGACGATCGTCTCCCGCGTGGAGGATGCCAGCCCAAAAATTCCCGCCACGGCCGAGGAATGGGCGAACTTTGAAGTCATCATTCTCGGCCGCGGCATGGAGCGCATTCTCGATCCCGACGCCGTGAACCTGCTCGCCGCGCGCATCGCCGATGGCGGCGGACAATTGATCCTCGCCCGTGGGAGGCCTTACGACGCCACGAGCGACGCAGGGCAGGAAATCGCCGCGGCGTTTGCACCGTTGGAACCCGTCACCTGGGGAACGTTCGAACTGCAGCAGTTGTCGCTCGAGCTCACGCCGTCGGGGCGCAATAGTCCCTGGCTGGAGCCGATCAAGATGGGCGCCGACGTGGAGGACGCCTTCCGGCGTCTCTCCGGCTTCGACGTGATGCGATCGGTCGACGCCGAAAAACCGGGCACGCTCATCCTCGCCCGCGCCGTCGCGCCGGGCGGGCCGGAGACCTCGAACCAGCCGGCGATCGCGCATATGAATTACGGCCGCGGCTCGGTGATGGCGATTCTCGGCGAAGGCCTCTGGCGGTGGAGCCTGACGAAGCCCGAAGCGCAAGACTTGCGCGGTTTCTACGACGCCTTCTGGGCGAACCTGATTCGCTGGCTGGCGCTCGGCGGCGATTTCCCGCCAGGCCAACAAGTCGCGCTGCAACTCAGTCGCACGACCGCGCGCCTCGGCGATCCGCTCACCGTCGACGTGAACTACAAGATCAAAGGCCCCGACGGCCAAACGCCGCGATTGGAACTCATCGCGCCGGACGGTTCGTCGCTCGACGTGGCGCTCAACAACCAGCCGGGGCCGACGCCGCGGTTTCGCGCCACGTTGGAGCCGACCGCGCCGGGCGTTCACAAGGTGCGCGTCCACGCGCCGGGAATGACGCCGACGGAATTGGAGCAGGACTTCAACGTCTACGACGTCAACTTGGAGCGGCTGTACACCTCGGCGAACCCCCGAGCGCTCGAGCAATTGGCCGTGCAATCGGGCGGATCGTTCTTAGCAGAAGCGGCGATCGGCGACTTGGAAAACCGGCTCGAGCGGCACCTGGCGGCCCTGCAAGTTCCGCCGCAATTGGAATATGTCTGGGATCAGGCGTGGATTCTAACGGCGCTGCTAGGCTGGATGGGACTGGAGTGGATCGTCCGCCGCGCCGCGGGATTATGGTGAACGGTTTTGCGTACTGCCCCGCCGCCGCGTAGACTTACGGGGCGGCGCGGCAACGGTTCGGACGACACGTTGGGAGGCCGACGGTGAGCCAGGTCATTACTCAAGACGTTTCCCCCGCCCTGCGCGAGGCCGATTGGCGTCAGCGTTGGCGCGACGGGCATTGCTTCGGCCTGCTCGAAGCGACCAGCCACTTGAAGATGTTCCTGGACACGTCGCGCGCGACGTTCCTGGGGATCGCCGCGTGTATCGGCATGGCGCTGCTGGTCGTGTTTGTCGATGCCGTCGCGTCCTTGCCCCCCGCTGGGTTGTTCCTGGCCGACCTGGTATTGATCGGCAGCCTGGCGGCGGTCGTCGCGCTCGGCCTGCGGCAGATGTGGCGCAATCGATTTCATCCGCAGCGCACCGCGCGCTTGTTGGAAGAACGACTAGGCATCCGCAACAGCGTCTTCATCAACGCCGTCGAGTTCGCCTCCGCGGCCCCGCGCGGCGATAGTCCTATCCTGCGCGAACGGGCAATTCGCCTGGCCGATGAACGCGCGTTCGATCTCTCCGCCGGCAAAGTGCTATCGTTCCGGCCGCTCGGTAAGGCGATGCTCGTCGTCACCGGCGCGATGCTCACCGCCCTCGTGGCCTGGATGCTCGCGCCGCGGGCGTTCGGCATGGTGGTCCCGCGCTTGCTTGATCCCAACGGCGATCACCCTCCATACACGCTCGTGGAGTTCGACGTCCGCATCGCTCCGGAGCCGGTCTATCACGGCAAGCCGGCGACGATCAGCGTCAAGCTTGGCGGCCCGGAAATTGTGGAACAGGCCGCGGTGGTGTTCATCGGCGACGAACCATCGCAGCCAGCCGCGATGTACACCGCCGGCGAGCGCGAGTTCGCGCTGCGGATCGATCGCGCCGATGCCTCGCGCAACTTCTACATCGATACGCCGCAAGGGCGCAGCGAAACGTTCCGCCTCGAAGTACTCGAGGTCCCCTTCTTCGAAGAAGTGCAGCTCGCGTATCGCTATCCGGAATACACCGGCTGGCCGCCGCAAACGCATCGGCTGGACGGCCGCGGGCTGCGCGCTCTCGCCGGCACGGAGTTAACGCTCACCGTGCGCAGCAACCTCCCGCTGCGCGCGGGAACGCTCGTGCTGACGCCGGAAACAGATGACAAGGCGAAGGAGCCGCTCGCGCCGGCGACAATTGCACTGGCGCCGACCGTCGCCGACCCCCGGGTCGTCAGCGGAACGTTCCCGATCGAGCGCAGCGGCCGTTTCGAGTTGAAGCTGAGGTCCAAGAGCGGTGCGGAGAGCGTCGACTCCATGACCGGCCCGGTGACGGCGATCGCCGATCGCCTCCCGAGCGTTTCGATCGTCTCGCCGGCTTCCTATGTCGCTGTCGTCGAAGACTGGAAAGTGCCGGTCCGCATTGAGGCGCTGGATGACGTCGGCGTCGGGAGCATCCGACTTTATCGCGGCGTGAACGGCTGGGGGCCGACCGCGGTGGAACTGCCGCTCGATCGCCCACGCCCGCAGGCGGCCCGCGCCGAGGCGATCTTCGACCTGCCCGCGCTCGGCGCTCGCGCGGGAGACGTCATCAGCTACTACGCCTCGGCCTACGACAACCATCCGAGCGGCAAGCAGTTTCGCGACAGCGAAATCCACGTGATCGAAGTGATCTCCGAGTCGGAGTATCAGCAGTTCGCGCGGCAGCAGTACCAGATGGACGAGATGATCGAGGAACTGCAAGCGGTCCGCGAGCAGCTCGATCGCCTGGAAAAAGAACGCGTCGATTTGCTGCAGAAGCTCGCCGAGGCGCGAGAGAAGTTGGAATCCTCTCCGGACGCGTCGCCTGAAGCGCAAAAAGAATTGGAACAGCTCGAAAAACAATTGGACCATTTTGCCCAAGGGACGGAAAAGCTCGCGGAAAAGCTGAAAGAGCGCGTCGAGCAACTCAAGCTCTACGAGATCGAGGAACCGTATCTCGAAACGCTCAATAAGATGAGCGAGCAACTCCAACAGCAATCGCAGAACGCCCAGGAAACGAGCCAGGCGCTCGCGCAATCACGCGAGAAACCGGCCGACGCCGCGGCGCAACAGGCGTTCCAACAGGCGGAACAGAAATTCCGGGAGCAGAACGATCCGTTCGGCGCGGAGCAGAAGCAGCAGCTCGATCAGACCGCGCAAGACATGGAAATGATGCGGCAGGCCGATTCCCTCATGGCCGCCGCCGATCGCATGCGCTCGATCATCCAGCGGCAGCGTGAGTTGGCCGATCGCCTGGCGGAGTTCCAGGACAAGCAGAATCTCACGAGCCCCGACCAGGCCCGCGCCGACCGCCTGGCGAAAGACCAGGAACTGCTCGAACAAGATCTGCAGCAGGCGGTCGAGGAAATGCGCAAGGCCGCTGCCGGCGCGCAGGAAAAACTGCCGCAGATGTCGGCCAGCGCGCAGGCGCTTTGCGACAAGATCGGCGAGCTCGGCGTCGCGCAGGACCAGCGCCAGGCGGCCCAAGAAGCGCGCTCCGGCGCGGGGAGCCAATCGCACCAGGCGGCCGACTCCGCGGCACGGAAGCTGGAGTCGCTGCAATCGGAATGCGCCGACTGCCAAGGGATGGCCGGCGGCATGTGCCAGGGGGGCGATGGTCCGATGAAACTTCCCAAGGACGGCATTCAGAAAGCCCTCGAGCAACTCGCGCAAGGGCGCGGCGTGCCCGGCATGGGCTCGCAAGGCAAGGGGCAAGGCCAAGGCTCGCGCGGAGAAGGCGGCGTCGGCAGTTCGGGCCAAGGCGGAATGGACGGCTCCTCGCCGGGCGGAAACCCTCGCTTTGGCGCCGGGCAGTCGTTCCG
>CAZUBB010000208.1:1339-7906 GCA_964618485.1 uncultured Pirellulales bacterium | reverse complement strand
TGGAACGAGGTGCTGACGCCGGGACAAATCGGCGCGCTGGCGGCCGGCGCCGATCCCTCAGATCTGCCGGAATTCAACCCCGCCGACATCACGCTCGACGGCGTCGTGAACATGGATGACTACACGATCCTCCGCGATAACTTCGGCACGGGCACTTCGTTCGAGCAGGGGGACATCGACGGCAACGGCCGCGTCGACGGCGTTGACTTCCGGATCCTCAAGAACAACTTCGGCATTGGCGGCAGCGGTCTGACCGTGCCGGAACCGGGCAGTGCGCTGTTGATGACGATCGGCGCGATCCTGGGGCTGTGCGCTTGGCGGCGGCGATAACCGCGCGCGGGCGACAGCGAATTCCCTCGATTTCATTCACCGATCCATCAGCTTGTTGAGGAACCATCCATGTCTTGGAAGTATCTTTGCGCTGCCGCGGTGGCCGGCGTCCTCGTGCCTGGAATGGGCGCAACGCTTGCCAGCGGCCAATTGGTGCTCACGGTCGATCGCACGACCGGCGCCACGACGCTTGCCAACCAGACCGGCGCTGCGCTGGCTTTGGACAACTACGCGATCCGCTCGACCACGGATTCGCTCAGCCCCACCGGCTGGAACGCCCTCGCCACGAGCGGTCTGGCCGGCGCCGGTTGGGAGAAGGCCAACCCGACGGTCAGTCAACTCAGCGAACTGCGCCTGACGGGACAGTTCAACTTCGCCAATAGCGCTTCGCTGGCGCTGGGGAACGCGGTGACGCCGCTGGCGCAGTATGATACGGACCCTAATGTGTCGCTGGAGGTGATCCCGCTGGTCGGCAGCGCGGTCCCGTCGCAGGTGAATTTCGTCGGAGATCGCAACAACCTGGTTCTGACGGTGAATCCGTACACCGGCGCCACGACGATCACGAACGAAAGCACCTTGCCGGCGCAGCTCGACAACTACTCGATCCGCTCGGCTGTTAATGGGCTCAGCGTGAGTGGTTGGACGAGCCTCGCGGACGCCGGCCAAACGGGCTGGGAAGAAGCCAATCCGACGTCTGCCGCATTGAACGAATTGCGAATCAACGGCGCGACGACTCTGGCCCCGGGCGCGAGCTTGAACCTCGGGAATGCTTACATTCCCGGCGGTTACCGCGACGTGAGCTTGGGTTTCACGCCGGTGGGGTATGACGAAGCGAAGCTCGGCTACGTCGACTACGTCGGCACGCCGACGCCGGGCACGGAAATCCGTCTGGATGAGGTCTCAATCGCCGAAGTTTCGAGCGTGATCCGCGCGCCCTTTGATCGGACGGCGGAGCACATGATCGATGGATCGGGAATGAACGTCGCCGCCGGCTCGCATGCCATTGCCCCCGACGGGAATATGTGGCTCAGCGCCGGCATGGGCTTTGGCGCGGTCAATGATCCCTCGCCGTCGGTGACGTTCGATCTCGGCAGCGTGGTCGACCTGACGAAGATGAAGATCTGGAACTACAACGAGGATCCGACACCCGCGCCGGACGTCTTGCTCGGCCGCGGCGTCAACCAGTTCGAGGTTTCCGTCGGCGTCGAAGAAGGGGGACCGTTCACCTCGCTTGGAACGTTCACGCTCGATATGGCCCCCGGCGTGGGGGATGTCGATTTCAGCGAGACGTTCAACCTGGACGAGGATGGCGTGCGGTTTGTGAAGTTCGACATCTTGTCGAATCACAACGGCGTCAGTTATCCGGCCATCGGGGGCGAAATTGACGCGGCGTTTGTCGGCCTGAGCGAAGTGCAGTTCTTTGGGCTCGCCACAGCGTCGGGGGTCCCGGGCGACACCAACGGCGACGGCAACGTCGATCTGAACGACTTGAATAACGTCCGCAACAATTTCGGGACGTCGGGCCCCGTCGGCAACACGCCGGGGGACGCGTTCCCGTTTGACGGCAACGTCGACCTGGACGACCTCAACGGCGTCCGGAACAACTTCGGCACGATTTCGGGAGGCGCAGGCGCCGTCCCGGAACCAGGAACTTTGGCTCTGGCGCTTTGCATGGGCGTCGGCGCTCTGGCGTTTTTCCGCAGCCGGACTTAAGGTGGATTCAGGAAGCGACGGGCCGCGCTTCGGCGCGGCCCGTCGTATTTCTTTCGCGAGGACGTGATTTCGTCGACGGCAAGTGCGCGCTGTCTCGAAGTGGCGTTCGTGCGAATGCTAATCCGCCTCCGCCCATCTCACTTCGACCCCTTCGTTGCCTTTGCGCGCGATGCGGGCCCGCCTTCGACCGGAAACGATGAGGGGAAATCTGATGCGCCGTCGTCGCGCCGCTTGGGAGTCGCTGGAACCGCGGATCGTGCTCGACGCGACGGTGGTGTTCAACGAGTTGATGTATCACCCGGCCGATGTGGCGGGCGAGCAACTCGAGTGGATCGAGTTGTACAACCAGATGGCGGTGGATATCGACCTTTCCAAATGGTCGCTGGCCGGAGGGATCGATTACACGTTCGCGGAGGGAACGTTCCTGAGCGGCGGCGACCACCTGGTCATCGCCAGCGACCCCGTCGCGCTCGCGGCCGCCGGCGTCACCGGCGCGCTGGGGCCTTACACGGGTCAACTGGCCAACGGCGGCGAAACGATTGAGCTGCGCGACCTCAACGACCGGTTGATGGACGAGATTGAATACAGTGACGGCGGCTTCTGGCCGGTCGCCCCGGACGGATCCGGCGCCAGTCTGTCAAAGGTGAACCGTGATGCGAATTCCGGTCCGTGGCAGAACTGGGCCTCCAGCGGCGTCGTCGGAGGTACGCCCGGCGCCGAGAACTTTGCGACAGCGCCGGGGCCATTTCATGTCGGTTTGAATCTGTCGGAAGTGGCGCCGCTCTCTGCGCCGAACTTTTGGATCGAGCTGGTGAACACCAGCGACGCCGCAATGCCGCTGGCCGGTTATCAGGTGGCAACGTCGGCGGGTCTCACGTACTCGATTCCCGCGCAAGCTCTGGCCCCAGGCGGCCGGGTCGTGCTGAACGAAGCGCAGCTTGGCTTCCAACCCGCGGACGGCGACGCGCTGTTTCTCGTGGGACCGGGCGGCAACGAAGTGGTCGACGCGCTGCGCGTGCGCGAGACGGCCCAGGCCCGGCGCGACCTCGTGTCGAGCGAATGGCTATCGCCGGCGTCGCAGACGCCAGGCGATGAAAACGATTTCGCGCTGGTGGACGACATCGTCATCAACGAGATCATGTACCACGCGGCGCCACAACTGGCGGCGCCGGCGCGTCCGGGCGAGTTCGGCCCGCCGACGACGATCATGCCGCTCGACGCCACGTGGCGTTACGACGATGACGGCGATGCACCGGAGGCCGGGTGGAATCAAAGCGATCCGCCATTTGATGATTCCGCGTGGAAGTCCGGCCCCGGCATGTTCTATGTCGAGACGGCTACGCTGGGCGGGCTGCCGAAGTCGACGCCGCTGGAGCATGGGCATACCTCTTACTATTTCCGCACAACGTTCGATCTCGCCGATCCGAACGCGCAGTCCATTCTGCTGGAACACGTCATCGACGACGGGGCGGCGTTCTACATCAACGGGCATCGCTTTTACTCGTTCAACCTCGATGTGCCGGATGCGGAGTTGAACTTTGAGACGGTGGCGACCGGCTCCGTGGCCGACGCCGTGGTCAGCGCCCCAAAGTTGATCCCGGCCGAGTTCCTGGTGGCCGGCGAAAACGTGCTGGCCGTCGAAGCGCACCAGATCACGCCTACGTCGAGCGACATCGTGATGGGCGCGAGGTTGCTGTCGGCCCAATTGGTGACGCCGCCGCAGCCCGCCCAGCCGTTTGCCGAAAGTGACGAGGAGTGGGTCGAGCTGTTCAACCGCGGCGACGAAACGATCGACCTGAGCGGCTGGTCGTTCACCGACGCCTTTGACTTCGAGTTTCCCGCCGGCACGACGATCGCGCCTGGGGCGTACCTGACCGTTGCCCGCGATCCTGCCGAGTTGGCCTCGAAGTTCCCTGGCGTGGCGATCGTCGGCGGTTTCACGGGAACGCTTTCCAATACGGACGAACGCATCGCGCTCCGCGACAGCCACGGCAATCCGGCGGACGAGGTGCATTACTTTGAGGATGGGCGCTGGTCGGAATATGCCGATGGCGGCGGTGTCACGCTCGAATTGCGCGATCCTTGGGCGGACAACTCCATCCCCGAGTCCTGGGCGATCAGCGACGAAACGTCGCGCACGGAGTGGCGCACGTACTCCTACACCGGGACGACGCAACCGAGTGCCGTTGGCCCGGACGGGCAGTGGCACGAACTGGTGATGGGGCTGCTCGACTCGGGCGAGATTCTGATTGACGACATTCAAGTCATTGAGAATCCCAGCACCGCTCCACGGCAGCTGATCCAAAACGGCACGTTTTCCGATGGCACGGCCGACAAGTGGCGGATTATCGGCAATCACAATCAGAGCGAGATCGTCAACGACCCCGACGACCCGACGAACAAGGTGCTCCGGTTCATCGCCGACGGCGAAACCGAACACATGTCGAATCACGCCGAGACGACGCTCAAGTTCGGCAACAGCTTCGTGCAGATCGCCAACAACCGCGAATACCAGATTTCCTTCCGCGCACGCTGGGTGGCCGGCTCGCCGCAGTTGAATACGCGGCTGTATTTCAATCGCCTGCCGCGCACGACGAACATCGATCGTCCCGACGCGGCCGGCACGCCGGGAGCGCCCAATTCCCGGCTGGAAGCGAACATTGGTCCGACCTTTAGCCACTTCCTGCACGGCCCCGTGGTTCCTGCCGCCAACGCGCCGGTCACGGTCAGCGCCGCGGCCGATGATCCGCAAGGCGTGGCATCGATGACGCTCTGGTATGCGGTCGGGGACGGCGCCTGGAGCAGCGGCCCGATGACGCTCGGGACCGACGGCAAGTACCGGGCGCAGATTCCCGGGCAATCGGCCGGCAGGATCGTGCAGTTCTACGTCGAGGCGGTCGACAACGCTGGCGGGACGTCGACCTTCCCGGCCGCCGGCCGCGACTCGCGTGCGCTGTACAAGGTGCAAGACAACCTCGCGGCCACGAACGGCCTGCACAATTTGCGGCTCATCCTGACGCCTGCCGATGCTTCGGAGTTGCATCAAACGGTCAACTTGATGAGCAACGCCTGGACGGGCGGCACCGTGATTTACGACGAATCGCAGGTGTTCTACGACGTTGGCGTCCGACTCAAGGGAAGCGAACACAGCCGCACGACTCCGCAGCGGTTGGGCTTCTCTGTGCGTTTCAACGCCGACCAGCGGTTCCGCGGCGTCTACGAAGCCGTCTCCATCGACCGCTCCGAAAGCACCGGCTTCGGGCAGCGTGAGATGTTGATTCACGCCACGTTGAACCACGCCGGCGACCTGCCGACCAAGTACAGCGACTTGATCAAGGTGATTACGCCGCAGTCGACCCACACCGGCACGGCCGAATTGCAATTGGCGCGTTACGGGAACGATTTCCTCGACACGCAGTACGAGAACGGTTCCGACGGCGAGATCTTCGAGTACGAGCTGGTCTATCAGCTCAATTCAACGAACAACGGCTCGCCGGAAGGGCTGAAAGTTCCGGCGCCGGATTCGGTCGTGGGCACGTCGATCCGCGACATGGGTACCGCCCCCGAGAACTATCGCTGGACGTATCTGCGGAAGAACAATCGCGCCGAAGACGACTACAGCGGAATCATGAATTTCGCCAAGATCTTCTCCACCTCCGGTGGGCGCGACCCCGAGGTGACGGTCGACGACGTGATTGACGTCGATCAATGGTTGCGGGCGTACGCGGTTTCGATGCTCTCTGGCGCTGGCGACAACTACGGCGGCGACGGTTCGCAGCACAACGTGATGTTCTACCAGCGCCCGTCGGACGGCAAATTCCTGCACATGCCGCACGACGTGGACGCCTTCTTCGACGCCAACCGGCCGCTGATTCCCAGTTCCGACGTGCAAAAGCTGCTGAATTCGCCGGCGCGCAATCGCGCGTATTACGGCCACGTCCAGGACATCATCAGTACGACCTACAACTCGTCGTACATGAGCCACTGGTCTACGCATTTCGGCCAGTTGCTGCCTGGGCAACCGTTTTCGAGCCATCTGTCGTTCATCGTGCAGCGTTCCACCAGCATCTTGAACCAGGTCAAAGGCCGCGTCGCCGAGATTCCGTTCAGCATCACGACGCCCGACGGCGCGCAGACCGCCGGGCCGACCGTCACGATCGGCGGCAACGGCTGGGTCAACGTGCGCGAGATTCGCGTCGCCGGCAGCGATGCGCCGCTCGCGCTCACCTGGACCGATCTGGATAGCTGGACCGCCGTGATTCCCGTGCAGTTCGGCGAGCAAACCGTGACCCTCGAGGCGTACGACTTCCGCGGCAATCTGATCGCCAGCGACCAGGTCCTCGTCGAGAGCACGTTCACCGACCGGCCGCTGGAGGCGTTCCTGCGCATTTCGGAGATCAACTATCACCCGGCCGACCCCGTGCCGGGCAGTCCGTTCGAGGACGCCAACTTCGAGTTCATTGAGCTGGTGAACACAGGGCCGGAAACGCTCGACCTGAGCGCCGCGCGATTCTCGGAAGGGAT
>CAZUBB010000208.1:0-1329 GCA_964618485.1 uncultured Pirellulales bacterium | reverse complement strand
CCAGTTCGATTTCAGCACGGCCGCGATCACTTCTCTCGCGCCGGGTGAACGCCTAATCGTGATCCAAGATCAGGCAGGCTTCGAGAACCGCTACGGCGCGGGGCTTCCCGTCGCCGGCATCTTCACGGGCCGGCTCGACAATTCCGGCGAGCGGATTCGCCTGGAGAATAACGTCGGCGCGACGATCCTCGATTTCACGTACGACGATGCCTGGCATCCGGAGACGGATGGCTCGGGCTACACCATGACGATCATCGACGCTAGCGCGCCGACGGAAGCTTGGGGCACGGCGGAAGGTTGGCGCCCGAGCCGCGGTATTCATGGTTCCCCAGGCGCCGGCGACGATGGCGTCCTCGGCGACACGAACGACGACGGCCAGGTGAACCTCGACGACCTGAACAACGTCCGCAACTTCTTCGGCGGCGGCGCGGAAGGGGACGCCGATCACGACGGCGACACCGACCTCGACGACCTCAACGCGGTGCGCAACAACTTCGGCCAAGGCGGGGCGCCGGCGAACTCCACCGTCGCGTCGCCAGTGACTGAAGTGACGTCGCCGAAAGCCCGGCTTGACCAGCTCCGCACGGCGGCGCTCGATGCGGTGTTTGGAGGGTGGCTGGAGACGGTGATGCCGAACGTGTTTCGCAAGCGCAATGGGAAAGCGTGAGCGAAAGCAATTCGACTAACCGCGCGGAACGATCCGGTCCTTCCCCACCACAGCCCGGAGCGGTTCCGGCACGGTGATCGATCCGTCCGCATTTTGGTAATTCTCCAGCACAGCGATGATGGCGCGGCTGATCGCGACCGCCGTGCCGTTGAGCGTGTGGACGAAGCGCGTTCCCTTTTCGCCGGCGGGGCGGTAGCGGATGCCTAAGCGACGCGCCTGGTAGTCGGTGCAGTTGCTGGTGCTGGTGACTTCGCCGTACTCTCCCTTCTCGCCGCGGCCGGGCATCCAGGCTTCCAGGTCGAACTTGCGATAGGCCGGGCCGCCGAGGTCGCCGGAGGCGATGTCCAGCACCCGATAGGGAATGCCGAGCCCGTCGAACAGCCGGCCTTCGAGTTGGCAGAAGTAGTCGAGCGTGGCGTCGCTTTGCTCCGGCAGCGTGAAGGCGAACATCTCGACCTTCGTGAATTGATGTACGCGGTAGAGCCCGCGCGTGGCGCGGCCGTGCGCGCCGGCCTCGGTGCGATAGCAATGGCTGATGCCGCAGAGTTTGATCGGCAACTGCGCCGGCTCGAGAATCTCGTCGGCCAGCAGCCCGCCAAGCGTGATTTCCGCCGTCGCCACGAGGCTCAGGTCGCTGTCGGCAATGCTGTAGATCTGCGTCT
>CAZUBB010000207.1:1409-7944 GCA_964618485.1 uncultured Pirellulales bacterium | reverse complement strand
GCATACCAGAGTCGCTCGTCTTCTCCTGGCGTTTCGTGCACAAAGGAGCGGCAGAATCGGATAGCGGCCGCTTTCTTGCATCGTTCGCAGCAGACGAACAACACTGTGTTACACCTCAGCAGCCAGGTGCGGCTTTCGTCAGCCCCGCAATGGTGGCAATCGAATTCAGTGGGTTTCCGTCTCACGCCGCACCGCCTTCCGCCACGGCGATGGCTTCTCGCCATTCCTCGATGCCAGGCAACACGGCCAGAACATGGTGATAGCGCCACAGGTGCCGAACGAACGAACGCCGGTCCAACAACACGGCCGTTTCGACGATGGCGCTGAACTTGTCATCGCCAACGGCGCCAGTGACGACGGCCTTGTCGTATCCCCAGCGGATCGTGTTGAGGCGCAGTACGCCGGGAACGATCAGTCGTGATGGCATTTCGGGCGGGTAGTCTGTAGAATTCGTTTGCATGGTCCATTTCTCCTGACTTAAGCAATCAACTTGGATCGTGCTCGCCCGGTTCGCCGCCGGGCGTTTTCATGCGCGGACTAGATACCAGCCGCCTCGCAGTAGGCAGTGGCGGCGGCGACTTCGCGTCGACGGGTCGCGGTCGGAACGGGTGCCGAAGTCGGCAGCGTATTCGCAGCGTCGGCCGCCGCGGTGAGCGCATCGAAGAACCGCTGCAGCGCTTCAACAGAAGTGCAACGCGTAGCTCCAACCTGGACGGTTTCGAGCTTGATGCCGCGGCAGCCACGAAGGGACCACCGATAGAGAGTTTCAACAGCCGGCTTCTTGCCGGCACGGCGGCGGGGGAGAAGATCGCACGCCGCTCGCAGGCTGACTACCTGCTCGTCCTGAACGTCGATTGCCATCGGAATACCTCGCAAGTGAATGACCTAAACAGTCAACACTTGCGATTCTGGCAACCTATCCGGCGTGGAATACCTAGCGCTACGTAGCGCTACGTCGATTCGGGCGGCGGATAGTATCCTTCGCCGTGATTCGTGACGCCGACCTTCTTGAGCGTCGGCACGTAACGACTGCGGAATCCGCCTTCGTCGATGCCCAGATGCTTTGCAACCTGAATGCCCTTGCAGCCGGGCTTGCTCTTGATGAAGTCGAGTGCCTTTTGTTGCCGCTTCGTCAATCGTGGCGTTTCGCCTTTCGGCAATGGCGCGGACAAATCCACCAAGCAGCCCAGCACGGCCTGCCATCCGAAAACAGTCGCTTCGGCGCGTAGACGGCGTGCATATGGTCAAGCAGCAGTTCCGGTGCGTTGGTGCCCTCATATTCGGCGACGATGTGCCACAACGCCTTATTCAGCCATCGCCCTCGGAAAGACATGTGTTCCACGGCATGCTCTGCCAACGCTTCGTACTGCAAGATAGCGTCTTGCGCCTCGGCATCACTTCCGCCAGTCGCAATCCAAACTGAATAGCCGCGACTGTCTGGCCCCATGTCCCACGGCTGGGCATCAATCATTCGGCGGTCAGTGTCAAACGCCCAGCGAAGTTGGACTTGGAATCGTTCATCGAGATCCATCCAGTCCGGCCCGGATTCGACCACGACGAACGCATGCCGCAGCCAGAAATACTTGTCGGCCAGGCGGGAGACTTCAGCCCGCAGAATCGCCAGTTCCATCGCATCATCCCTTTGATAGGCTGGCCGACCAACCGATGCCGCGGCGGATGATGGTCTCCGCAGCATCGATCGGTCACGGGGTAGCTACTCCCCTAGCCAGCAGTTTTTGCGTTTAACCGATTGCTTTCGCGATCGCCGCCGCTTTACCCCAGTCGCGCGCGGCGTAAACCTGAGTCACGTCGGCGCGACTGTGCCCAAGAATCACCTGTGCCCCTTCGACGCCGTACTGCTGGCGGATTCGAGTACCAGCGCCGTGCCTCAGTTGGTTCGGCTTCCAGACAGGCAGCCCGGCTTTCTTGCACCCCCTAGCGACGAAGCGGGCGTACGTGTCCTTCGTGTAATGCCCGATCGCCGTACGCTTCTTCGTCTCCGGGCGAAAGCAGTACCCATCCGCCGGGCGCAGCAGGAAAGGGCGCAGAACGTCTTGAGCGCGGGGACCGACGAAGATGCGGCGTTTCCTCCCGTGGTGCTCGGTCTTGTGTTCGCTTGGCGTGTACACCCAGACGTCGCCGGACATATCCACGTCGCACGGGCGAATCATGCAGACCTCGGAGGGGCGGCAGCCGACCAACGCCTGGAACCGCACCATCGCCGCCACGGCCGCGGGTAGGAAGGGCAACGTCGTCTCGACCGCGGCATCATCGACGGGCAGCACGGGGGTGGTCTCACGGGCCGCGGTGCGGCCTCGGGCCAAACCCGGAACCGTCGCCAGCGCCTGATGCACGGCCACCGGAACGAGTTCCTTCCGCGCCGCCCACTTGAACAGCCGCCGGAGTTCACTTGAAACGATGTTGACGTAGGATCGCGTCCGCCCTTCGTCGACCAGCGAATTCTGCAGCGCCTCGAGCGCTAACGGTCCGAACCTCTTGGCGTCGACCTCACCATACGGCTTCCGCAGCGCCCGGAGCGCCATGCGAATCACGTAGACTTGACTCGTGGCGCGGCCGTTCTTCACGTAGTAGCCGCTCGCCCATTCCAGATACGCGGCGCAGAGTTCGGTGACGGTGGCGTCGCGGGACGAGGGCGGCACTGCCGGTGCCGGTGAGCCGTACCCAGCAATCAGTCGCGCGTAGGCTTCGCGCGATTCCTTGCTGCCATAGGTGCCGAGATAGTGATCCTTCCCAGCGATGCGGACCACGGCGAGATTCCGCGGTTTGTAGTGCCGATATTTCGGCGGAGCAGACGACTTCGGCATTGGTGCGATACTCCAAGCGAGTGCCAAAGTAGTACATGTACTACTTTTCACAGTCGTTTTGAGCCGCACTGCCGACCGTCGGCAGGTAATCTAAATGCTGATTTCGGCGAGACTTACATCCACAAGCGGGTGAAGGGAATCGAACCCTCGTATCTTGGTTGGGAACCAAGCGCTCTACCATTGAGCTACACCCGCGATCGGACCTTGCGGCGCATGGCGCCGTCGGCCCGTGGCTCGATTCTATCCTCGCCCGACCGGCCTGAGAAGCTACCGAGGCGCCCGCGGGCGGCACGTTGGATATCGCCAAAGCGAGAAAACGGCCGTAACTGCGGGGCGATGATGCTGTCAGCTCCAGGGTTCAAGCTGCTGACGAGTTCCTGCTTAGATTTCCACCCAGCCCAGGTAGGCGAAGTAATTCATCAGCCACGGGTGGGTCCAGGGGTTCCACGTTGGGTAGCTGACGGAGAGCACCGACAGCGCCAAGAGGATCGCGGCGAATGTTCGGCGCCCGCGCGTCGACGAGCACCAATCGGCGGCAGGCAAAAGGCCGATCAACCATAGCGGCGCGAGCCAGAATACCCAGCGGAAACCGCTCGAAGTCCCGCCGTAGTTGCGGTCGTCCAACGGGCGCAGCAAGAAAAAGGTAATGCAGATCAACGACAACAGAACAATCATCGCCGCGAGCGCCCGAGGGGAATCGACGCCACGTCGGCAGTAGATCGCGAGCCCTGGAATCGTCAGCAACCAGATCGGCGTCAACGAAAAGATGCCGTGATGGCCGACCAGCGCGTGGAGCGCATAAGTCTTGGAATCGGCCTCTCCCTGGTCGACTTTGCTGCGCTTCAGGCGATCGTTCCAATAACTCTCGCGGACTTTGCCCTCGCGCGTGTATTCGTAACGATACCAGTTGTTCTCTTCGGCGCGTTGCCCGTACGGCGGAACGTAGGTGCCGTGCGCCGCGTAGTTGGCGCCGAAGTAAGCCGCCGTGACAAGCAACGCCGCGGGCGTGGCGGCGAGGAGCGACTCGCGCGGCCAGCGATAGAGAAACGCCAGTCCGACGAGGCCGAAGAACGCCAGCGCAGGCAGCTCGTTCGTCGCCGTGAAGGCTGCCAGAAAGCCGACCACGGCGAATCGCCACCATTCGCGGCGATGGTCATACCAAACGGGAATCGCGACCGCGATACACGCAGCGGCGCTGGCCGCGGCGATGAGGTGATTATTAATGGCGATGACGTACGTCGTCAGCAAGGTGCCGAACGCCGCGCTGGCGACCATGAAGATGCGCCCGTAATCGGTAATTCCGAATCGCTCCGCGACCGTCGCCAGCGAGATCAACATCACGACGAGCGCCGTCACGTTGATCGTAATCAGCATGAAGCGGCCGATCTCGTACGGATGCGTGCCGAGCGTGCAGCCGGTTAACTTGTGGATGACCCAGTATTCGCCGGCCATCAGCGTGGCGAACAGCGGCGGCTTGCTGGAATACAGATGACCTTCGTCGGCAGCATAAGCCGCGCGCCCTTGATCGTCATGCTTGACCATGTCGATCGTATCCCAGCCCGGCTCCTGAATCACCTCGTCGATGCGGTACGTGCCGTGCTCGACGAGCGCGCGAACGGTCGTCCAGCGGCTGCGATCGTTCCCGGAAAGAAACGGCCGCTGCTGCCGCCGCGCGAGTTGAATCTTCGCGGTCTTTTCTTCCAGCGCCGTTTCGAGTTCCGCCCCTTCCTTGCCGGCGGCAACGAGCTTGGCCTTCTCGTCGGCGACGGCGCGATCGATCAGGTATTTTTCCAACGCGACCTTGTCGACCGAGTTCACGGCCAGGATGCGGCCGACGGCGCTCCCCACGGCGATGGCGATCAACAGTCCGTAGAGGGCGCGGCGCAGCACGGCGCGCGAATCGTCAGCCGTGGCTACCATCATGCTGGGCGTCCCGATCGTCGAAGGCGCCGAGGGTTCGCTCGGCGATGGAATAGGTGTCGGCATCGCGCCCATGATAGGCGGTAATCAGCTCCGCCAACAACCCGATCGAGAGCAACTGCCCGCCGATCACCAGCGCGCCGAGGGCGTAATACAACAGCGCGCGGTTATGCAGATGGACGTCCTCCATCGGCGTCAAACGCGACACGACCCAGGACAGCGCCAGATAGGTCAACGCACCGAGGCCGAAGGCAAGCGACCCCAGCGCCAGCGTGCCGAGCACATGCTGCGGTCGCTGACCATAGCCGGTGAGGAATTTCACCGTCAGCAGGTCGAGGAATCCCTTCACGATGCGCGTCAGCCCATACTTACTATGACCGAACTGGCGCGGGCGGTGATTGATCGCGATCTCGCCCACGCGGAATCCCCGCGCATGCGCCAGCACCGGCACGAAGCGGTGCAGCTCTCCATACAAACGGATTTCTCCCAGCACTTCGCGGCGGTAGCACTTCATGCCGCAGTTGTGGTCGTGCAACCGCACGCCGGTCATCCGCCCGACCAGCCAATTGAACACTCGCGACGGGCCGACTTTGTGCCAGGGATCGAGCCGAACTTTTTTCCAGCCGCTAATGACGTCGTACCCTCGATCGAGCTCGTCGAGGAACCGCGGGATCTCGCGCGGGTCGTCCTGGAGGTCGGCGTCGAGCGTCATGACGATGTCGCCGCGCGCAGCCTCGAACCCGGCGGCCAACGCCGCGGCCTTGCCGAAGTTGCGGCGGAAGCGAATGCCTCGCACGCGTGGATCGAGCCGCGCCAGCCGCGAGATTTCCTTCCAGGAGCCATCGGTGGAACCGTCGTCGATAAAGACCACTTCCAGGTCGAACTTCCGTTCGTCCGCGACCTCTGCAAGCTGCCGGTGCAACTCGCCAAGGCTCTCCGACTCATTGAATACCGGGATAACGGCCGAAAGCATGGGGGCGCCAGAAACGGGGCCAGGTGGGATGCCGCCTCCATGATACCTGGAAAAGGCGCCGCCACGTAGCCACGGCGTACCACGAGCTTATTTCTTTTTCTGCCCCGGCGGCTTCGACAGGCCGCTGAAGTCGAGGTGCTGGAAGTCGCCGACGGTGACCGACTGGTTTTTCTTCGAGTAGTAGATCGTGCCGGCCTGCGTCTTTTTCTCGAGTTCGCCGATCCGCGCCACGTGCGTGATGACCGCGTCGGTGTAGGCGTCGCCGTGCAGCGTGATCAGCTCTTTCGACTGGTCATACGTGAGCCGCGACGCCCAGGCTTCGAACTTTTGCGCTTCGATTTCGGTGTCGCCGTCGGCTTCGAGTTCCACCGTTGAGCGGCTGTCGGTCAGCCCTGGCGCTTGACGCACCGTGAGGGCGTCCGTGCTGAGCCCGAAGCGATCCTCGTCTTCCTCGAAATTGGGACGCTGCAAATTCAGCTTCGCGCGCCAATCGGGCACCGGTCCGTAAATCGCCCGCACTTGCTCGTGGAAGGTCATCTCCTTCGACTTCAAGTTTCCCTTGATGACTTCCGCGAAATCGACGCGCAGATAGTTGATCTTTTCGTCCTCCGCGGCGGGCGCTACAGGCTGAGATGGCGGCGTTGCCGGGCCGGCGTCGAGAAGCGGATTGCCCGTGCCGAGCTGCGCGCTTTCGACAGTGCCGGGGCCATGCGCCGTGATCTCGCCGGTCTGCTGGTCGATGGTCAGGTCGCGCGTGCGCATTTCGCGGAAGGAAATCATCTTCGGGCCGTCGTACGCGTATTGGTGCATCGTCACG
>CAZUBB010000207.1:0-1362 GCA_964618485.1 uncultured Pirellulales bacterium | reverse complement strand
AACTTGAGGCGAACCTTGCGGCGTCCCCGGTTGCGCCCCGGGCATAGCGCCCCCTTTCATTCCCTTTTGGAAATCAAGCCGTTCGCGCATGGCCACGGCGAGTTCTTTGGTATGCAGTTCCTGCCCTTTCTGGCTCGCTTCGACCCCTTCGCGGAAACGCGCTTCCAGCCCGTCGAATTCCATGTCGCCGCGCCAAGTTACGCGCAAGGGCTCGGGCGTCTTCATTTCCTGGCCGTCCAGATCGCGATCGACCAAGACGTCCATTTGTCCCGCGCCGGAGGTCCACATCCGGTTGTCCGCCTGGTCGACGTTGATCTGCTGCGAATCCATCGCCAATCCTCGCGCTTCAAGGTGCGCGGGGCGTCCGACGATTTTCACTTCGGCATGCTGCGGCGCCGCTTGCTTCAGGTCGACGCGATCGCCGCGCAAGATGAGCGGTTTGTCGTCCGGCCGCGCGATCGGAATCTCCACGATCTCGACGTTCTGCTCGAGAATTAACTCCGCCAGCCGCGATTGCGGTTTTTCCAGGAGCACCAGCAATCGCAGCCGGCCCCCTTTGATATCGAAGCGTTGCGTCGGCGGGGTCGGCGTCGGGCCATTTGCGGCGAGCACGGGAACCTGCGCTCCGGTTTGCGGATAGGCGGTTGCGCCGGGCGCGGTTCCTTCCACCTTGCGCACCGTCCGCTGATAAACGCTCTGTTGCACGACTGGCGGCGACGACAGCGGCTGCTGGTGGACTACCGGTTGGATTTCGGTGGGCAATTGAAAGTAGGCGTCCAACCGTTGCACATGGCCATCGACTTGCGCCGCGCTGAACTCCACCGATCCCTTGGCGTGTACGCGCCGCGGCGTCGGCTGGCCTTTCTTACCGTCGGGGAGAACTTCTCCTGGACGTAACCAGGCGTGAATTTCATCCGCCGCGAGCGAACCGGACGTTTCCGATTTCACGAAGGCCCGGCCGGTGACCGATAGCACGTGCTCCCCATTGACCGGCCGCAACAAGGCGCGATCGGACCACCGGGCCTCGATCGGCGCGTTCGGTTTTTCGGGCCGCGTCGCCTTCAGCCAACCCGGCCCGATCCCCAGGAAGCTGCCGAGGTCGCCTTTCTTGGCGCCGGGCGAAAAATGCAACTCGCGGGCGCGGATTTCATCGTTTTCGTGCGTGACTTTGACCTGCTCGCCGGCGCGGAGAGCTTTCAGCGTCCCGCTTTTCTGCCGCAGGTCGTACGCCAGTTCTTCCCCTACGGCCGTGGCCTTGCTGGAAGGGGCATGCACTACCACCGGATTGCCGAAGGCGCGGATCCAGCCGGGCTCCAGCTTCGGCAACTTGCCCGGCTTGGCCGGCGCCGCGACGCCCGCTGC
>CAZUBB010000206.1:0-8167 GCA_964618485.1 uncultured Pirellulales bacterium | reverse complement strand
ATTCTCATCGCCGCGGCGCATCGGCAAATCTATGAGGATGGTTCGTACATTCAGCACAACCCTAGCTATCACCGCGTCATGCTGGACGACAGCCTGTGGGCGATGCGGCTCGGCGAGCTGCACGGCGATCCGCTCAACGATATGCGAGCGCCGATTTCCCGCGCGGTGCGTTGGTTGCAGGAGATGATCGATCCCAACACCGGGCGGTTGCCGAATTACGGCCCGAACGACGGCGCGCAGGTCTTGCCGCTGTCCTGCTGCGACTACCTCGATTATCGCCCCGTCGTGCAGGCGGGACATTACTTGCTGCATCGCATGCGTTGCTTCGACCAAGGCATTTGGGACGAACAGGCCTTGTGGCTCGGCGGGCCGGAAGTGCTTCAATCTCCGATCGATCCTGTTCCTCGCTCCAAGCAGTTCTCGGGCACGGCCGGGGGTTATTACACGCTCTCGGGGCCGAACTCGTGGGGGATGATTCGCGCGACAAAGTACCGCGATCGCCCTCACCAGGCCGATATGCTGCACTTCGATCTTTGGACGCAAGGCGTGAACCTGCTGCGCGACGGCGGAAGTTTTCTTTACAACGGCGATCAGCCGTGGAAGGACTGGTTTCCGTCGACCGCCGCGCACAACACGGTCGAAATCGATGGCGTCGACCAGATGGTCCGTGGACCGCGTTTCCTGTGGCTGCTCTGGCCGGAAGCCAAGGTGCTGGCGAACACCACTTCCGGCGGCGGCGACTCCTCGGTATTCGAGGCCGAACACGACGGCTATGGGCGACTTGCGTCACCTGTCACGCATCGGCGTCGCATCGAGCGCACGGGAGACCGCTATTTAGTGCGCGATGAACTTCTCGGCGCGGGGAAACATCAAGTGGCGTTGCGCTGGCGGCTGTGCGATGATGCATGGAGGCAATCGGCAAACACGTTTTCGCTCGCAGACGGTAACCGGCGATACTCGGTGACCATGGGACCGCTGCCGGACGGTTTCACCGTGCGGCTCGCGCGAGGCGAAGAGTCGCCGCGTCCTGAAGGATGGGAATCGACCTACTATTCCGAACGGAAACCGTCGCCGACCATCATCGTGACGGGTTCTGCTCAGTTGCCGATAACCTTGGAAACGACGATTGACGTGCAGTGACCGGATGACCAGGCCCGCCGCTCTTTGCGAATAACCTCCGGATCGATGGGCCATGTCCGCTGAGCGTGAGCGAGCCTACGAGCGACTTCGTGAGCGGATCGAACAGCGCACGGCCCGCTGCGCCGTGGTGGGGCTCGGCATGGTCGGTACGATGCAAGCTCGGATGCTGGCGGCCGCCGGATACGAGGTGGCTGGATATGACACGAATCCGGCGGCGGTTGTAGCGTTTCAGGCACAGGCGTTCGCCTCGCAATGTGAGGCCTCGACGTCGGACGCGGCGTTAGCACAGGCGGACGTGGCGCTGGTGTGCGTGCGCGTCGGCATCGACGCAGAGGGCGAACCGGATTTCGCGTCGCTGCGGGCGACCGCGGATCTGCTAGGGCGCCGTTGCGCCGGACCGACGCTTATCATCGTCGTCACCACGGTGGTGGTAGGAACGACGTCGCGATTCGCCACGGAATGGCTCGCGCGCGACGGCGGCGAACACTGGTTCGTGGCCGCCGCGCCGGAGCGCATTGCCGCGCAGCAGGCGCTTGAAGACGTGGTGGCCACGCCGCGGCTCGTGGCCGGACTCGATGAGCCCTCGGGAGATCTAGCTCAGGCATTGATGTCGCGCATTTGCTTGAGCGCGGTGCGCGTGTCCCGCCCCGAAGTGTGCGAGCTCAGTAAGCTTTTGGAAAACACCTTTCGCACGCAGGCGATCGCCTTGGTGAGCGAGATCACGCGCGTGGCGCATGCCTACGGCGTCAGCTCGAGTGAAGTCTGTGCGGCCGCGGCCACTAAGCCTTTCGGCTATTTTCCTTTCTATCCGGGCGCCGGTGTGGGGGGCCACTGTCTGCCGAACGACCTGCGGCTGCTGGCGCGATCGTGCCGCGACGCCGGGATGTCGTCGCCGCTCTTGGGCGCTGTGGCCGAAGTAATTGAGTGGATGCCGGACATCGTGATCCAGCGCTTGGAGTCGCTGTTAGGACAATCGGTCGCCGGATTGAGCGTGCTGATCGTCGGCGTCGGCTTCAAACCCGGAGCGGACGATCTTGCGGCGTCGCCGGCGATTCCGCTTCTGGAACGGCTCGTCGATCGCCGAGCGCGGCTGGCCTACCTGGATGATTTCGCGGCGGACATCCCATTGCGCGCCGGCACGATCGAGCGCATCGCCCCGGTGGATTTCGCCTCGCGTCGATTCGATGCGGTGGTGATTGTCTCCGGCACGCGTTCGGTCGCTCTGGAGTCGCTTTACCAGGCGAGCGCTCTGGTCCTGGACGCCGACGGCGCGCGCATCATGGACGGGGACGCCGGGCGGTTGCTACGGCTGTAACATTTTCTTGGCGATCGTGGCAATGCGTGCATATCGCCGACGAGCGGAGTATGATGGCGGCGGTTGAGAGTTTGCGGTCACGTGGCGGGGTATTGATCATTCCTTGATCCTCCTTTCGGCCTGACGACCATGCGACGCTTCGACGCCCTCATCAAGCGGATGATGTATGCCGGCAGCTTGAGCGTCAAGAACAAGCACGCTTCCGCGTTCTTGCGCTACAACAGCCGGACGAAGTTGCGTAATTTTCTGCGCGTGGAGACGGCGATTCGCACCGGTCAGGTGCGCGATTTCGGCTACCCGTACATGCTGACGGTGGAGCCGACGAATCGCTGTAATCTGAGTTGCCCGTTGTGCCCTACCGGGCGCGGACTGCCCGGGCGGCCGCTGCAGACGCTCGACATGGCGGCGTTTGAACGGATTCTGGCGGAGGTCGGCCCCTTTGTGTACATGATCAATTTTCAGAACTGGGGAGAGCCGACGCTGGCCAAGCAGTTGCCGGACATGATCGCCAAAGCGCATCAGGCGCGCATCGCCACGACCGTGGCGACGAACGGAAACTACACGCCGAAGCTGAACGCGCGGCTCGTCGAGGCGGGGCTCGACAACCTGATGGTGGCGATCGACGGCGCGACGCAAGAGTCCTACGAGAAGTACCGCGTGCAAGGCCGGCTCGAAATGGTCAAGGAGAACGTGCGGCAAATCGTCGCGGCGCGCAACGAGGCGGGCAAGCGGCGGCCCT
Organism: uncultured Pirellulales bacterium; assembly: GCA_964618485.1. GTDB lineage: Bacteria > Planctomycetota > Planctomycetia > Pirellulales > JALHLM01 > JALHLM01. The sequence continues at coordinate 4,973 of CAZUBB010000206.1, read as the reverse complement.
ATGTCGAGATTCAGTTCCTTGTTTTCGAATACAACCGCCACGAAATCCCGGAAATCCGCCGCCTAGCCGAGGAATGCGGTTCAGATGGTTTGCTGATTCGTGCGGCCGTGGCGCCGGGCAACAATGCGAATCGGCGCAAGTTTTACACATGGAATGAGGAACGAAATTTCTGCCGACGTTTCTGGTACACGGCTTCGATCAATGCCGACCTGGGGCTAACGCCGTGCTGCAATTTCTTTTTCCGCGAAGATGACCTGGGCAACATTGCCTCCGGCAGTTTTGACGCCGTTTGGAATGGCGAGAACTACGTGCGCAATCGCACGGCCGTCGTTCAGCGCGACTACGAGAGCCTGCATGCCAACTGCAAGGCTTGCAAAAAGTACAGCGGAAAACTCGGCTGCGAGGCATACGGCGTCGAAGGGGCGCAGGTAGACGCCGCCTGGAACGCGCCGAGTTCCGCCCCGGGCAAACCGTGCGAGACCTTGGTCCAAATCGAACCTCCTCGGTAAGGGCCGCGCATGGAATGGGCATTCTGGATTTCCGTCGTGATCGTGGTCTACACGTTCATGATCTATCCTGCGGCGATGATGCTCATTGGTCTGTTCAGCCGCCCGCGGCGCGGAGAACCCGACTCTTACACGCTGTCGCTGGCGATCATCATCGCGGCATGCAACGAAGAACAGCACGTCGGCGATCGGCTGACGCAACTGCTGGAATCCGATTATCCCGCGGACTTGCGCGAAGTGCTGGTGGTGACCGACAGCGGATCGACCGATCGCACCGCCGCGATCGCGACATCATTCGCCGATCGAGGCGTGCGCAGCTTGCATTCGCCGGTCTCCGGGAAAAACGCCTGCCTCGACTTTGCCGTCGCCGCGACGCAGGCCGAGGTGCTCGTGTTCAAAGACGCCTCTGGGCACTTTGCGTCTGACGCGTTGCGTCGACTCGCCGCGCCGTTTGAGGACCCCAAAGTGGGATGCGTCTCGGGCGCCGTGATCTTCGAACGGAGCGGGCGCCTCGGCGGGATCAATCGCAACTACTGGCAATGGGAACGGCTGCTCCAGCGCGGCATGCAACGGCTGGGCTATCTGCCGGTGGTGCCGGGAGGCATTCATGCCATGCGGCGCTCGATTTATCGCCCGGTGAGTAACGCCATCACGCGCGATCTGGTCGACACGGTGGAAGCCATTGTGCAGGGCTACGCCGTTGTGAAAGACGAAGAGGCGATCAGCTACGAACTCACCTGGGCCGGCGCCGCGGACGTCTATCGCAGCCGCCTGCGGATCACGCAGCGCTCCTGGGCGGGGATCCTCTATAATTGTCGGGAACTGTGGCGTGCGCGGCGGTTCGATTGCCTATTCCATCTCGGGAGCCACAAGGTGTTGCGGTACGTCGTCTTTGTGCCGCTTTTCGTCGGTTTCGTTTCGTCGCTCGCGCTAGCGACGGATTCTCAATTCTTCGCCGCGATTTTTCTCGCGCAGTTCTTGCTCTACAGTCTTTGCCTGGCGACGCTGCTGGCTTCCCGGCGCGGGATTCTCGTTCCGTGCGCGACGTTCCTGGGTTTCGTATTGCTCAACGTCGTGGCGATGTTCGAAGGAACGGTACGGTTTTTTGCCGGGCGGCGCGTTTCGGCGTGGAAGTCGTAATGCGGGCAAATCTTCGCTGAATGACGGGGGCTCCGAGTGGATTGGCGGCGCGTGTTTCTCTATCACCCTTGGAAGCAGACCGCGATTTTCGTCGGTCTGATGAAGGGGGCGACGTGGCGACTGCGCGGGCGCAGCCGAGGCTGGCCGATCGTCCATGCGGGCGCGATGGGACGCTGCCGTGCAGGGCGCATTCGATTGGGTCATTTCACGCGGCTCGCGACGGGCGTCCGCGTCGAGGCGGTTGGTGAAAGCACTGCTGCCCCGGCGAGCGTATCGATCGGAGACTACACGCGCGTCGGCGAGGGAACACGCATTTACGCGCAGCGGAGCGTGACGATTGGCGCTGGTTGCGCTATCTCGTGGAATTGTACGATTGCCGACGTCGGAATGCCGGTGGCAGAGTCCGACGACGCGCCAGGCGTACTCGCGGCGCCGATTATTATCGAAGATCACGTGTGGATCGGCTGCAACGTGCAAATCCTGAACGGCATTACCATCGGTTCTGGCGCCGTCATTGCCGCCGGCTCCGTCGTGACGAGCGACGTTCCCGAAGGCATGCTCGCGATGGGCAATCCGGCCAGAGCGGTGCGCAAAGTCGCGCAGTGGAAGTGACGCGGCCGCATTACGGCACGTCCGGGACGCGCGCGGCCCGACCCGAGCGCAGTGACTCTTTCACAGCGTCAACCAGTTGCTGAGTGCGATACGCATCGGCGAGATCGCAGAGCGGCTCGTCGAATTCTTGACCGCGAATCTGGCGAAAGAAACGGTCGACCTCGGCGACAAAGATCGCGTTTCGCTCTTCGCGCGAGCGGGTCGGGGGATCGACGGGTTGAACCGCGCTGATCCGATCGAACTCCCAACCAGCCAAATGCACCGTCGCCCCCGTCGTAAACACCTGCATACGGATCGATTTCTCGTCCGAACCGCAGGCATAGAAGAGCGCGCCGGTCGGACCGTCGGCGAAGCGGAGATTGATCGCGTACGCCAGTTCGCCTTTGCCGGCGGCGGCCTGCACTTCGACCACTTCACCGACCAGGTAGCGCGCGAGGTCCAGGATATGCGTGGCCTGTTCGTTGACGGGTCCGCCGGAAAGTTCTTCGCGCTGCCACCACGGAACGGAGTACGCCCCGCAGACCCAATTGCCGCAGAGTCCGATAATTTCGGCAGAGGCCAATTGCCGGCGCGCCTGTCGCACATCGTCGCGATGGCGGTTCATGTAGCCGACGGCCGTAGGGAGGCCAGATGCTTGCACTTGTCGCACGACATCGGCGATCGCTGGCGCGTTCAACGCGATCGGCTTCTCGAGGAACATCGCCACTTGGTGTTGTAGCGCCAAACGTTCGCATGCGCCATGCGCAAAAGGGGGAACGCAGATAAACACGGCGTCGAGTTCCAGCCAGGGGAGGCCCGCCGCGTCGCGCACGACGCGGCAGCCTGTATGCGCTTGCGCGAGGCGGCCGGCGGTCGCTTCATCGGCATCGCAGATCGCGACGATCTGTGCGCCGCGGCGCTGGGCGGCGTCTGCGCGGGTTTGTCCCATCCGCCCGGCGCCCACGATGGCCACGCGCATTGGTTCAGGATTCGGCACGTGTTGGCTCGCTTTGCAAAAGGTTCCATAACGCGTCGGCCGTGCGATGCGCCGCGCCGCCACCGAGCGGATCGCTCGCGAGCGTCTCGTGAAGCCAATCGCGCGTTGGCCGATTCAACCCGTCCCACTGAAGGCGCTCGTGGCGCTCGAAGCGCTCCAGCCACACCGCGACGCGCTCCGGGGGCGGCGGCGACGCGATAGGCTCGATGGCTTCGCCGCAGACCATTGCCAGACGTTCTCTGGTGATTCCGTCGTTGTCAACCACGTTAACGACCTCACGCCGCGGTTCGTCGCCGGCCAGAGCGATCACCAGTGGAACCACGGCGTGGGGATACCAGTCCAGGTAGCGTCGTTGCAAGCTCGGCGGGAGCGAATGCGCGTCGGCCTGCAGTTCCAACGCCACGTCCTGTTGGAGCCGTTGAAGAAATTCCGCGCGGGACGACTCTGCGGCGTCTGGCGATTGTGTCAGCAGCTTAAAGTACTTCGTCGGGACGGCGCCGAGTTCCGCGATCGTGTGAGCAGAAATCCCGGCTAAGTCACTCGCGGCGAGCCGATCAAGCAGCGACGCGACGGCATCGCGGCCATCTACGCGCAGCGCGTGCAAGAACCCGCGATGGTTCAACCCGGTGTAGCTCCATCCGAGTTGATCCTGGCGAATCTCGAGGCATTCCGTGATCTGCCGCGCCGTCACCAGCGGCAATTCACACGCACCTAGCACGTTGCGCACGCCGTGCCAGTGCATCCACGAGGTAGCGACGCTTAACGGGTTGGTGAGATTGATTACCGTGGCGCGCGGCGCCCATTTGAGGATGCATTCGCACATCTGCGTCAATGGTTCGCGCAACCGGATCGCCGTCAGTAGCGCCGCTGGCCCCAGCGTTTCGTCCGCGTGACAAGAGACCGCTTGGCAAAGTTGTTCGCCCGCGCGGCGCAGTTCCATCCCGCCGTAGCGCACCTGGTGAACGATAATCGTCGCGTCCCGCAGCGTTTCCGACGCGTCGGTCGTCGTGTGCACGACCCAACCCAGGACCTCGAGCCGATAGCGTGCATATTCGCCGACGAGGTCCAAGCGCGCCGCGTTGCGTCCGTGGAGCGCGAGTTCGCCACATGGAAGCTCGCCGGCTCTGGCGGCAAGCGCGTCGCATAGCGCCACGGTGAACGGACTGCTGCCGCCAAGAACCGCGAGTTTCATCGTGCGACGCCGTTTGCGAAGTAATCGCCAATGCAATCGGCGACGTAGTCGATTTCATTCACGTCCATGTCGGGGCGAATCGGCAGACACAACAATTCCTTGGCCAGACGCTCCGCCACGGGAAACTGTCCCGGCGTCCAACCTTGATCCGCAAACGCCGGCTGAAGATGGATCGGCACGGGATAGCGAACGACGGCGTCGACGCCCCGTTCGCGGAGGAACTTCAGCAGGGCATCACGTCGATCGGTTCCGATCTGAAAGAGATGAAAGACGCATTCATCGAGATGTTCGCCCTTCTGAAAATAGACGGGGAATCTCTCCAGCCGCTCACGATACCACGCAGCCGCCTGGCGGCGTCGGGCGTTCCAGTCATCGAGGTGCGGCAACTTTGCGCTGAGCACGAGCGCCTGGATCGCATCCAACTTGCTATTCAAGCCGACGCGGTGATGATCGTTCTGGAACGCTTGACCGAGCGCACGGAGTTGCGCGAGGCGACTCGCCACTTCGGCATCCCGCGTAACGACAGCGCCGGCGTCGCCCGCGGCGG